>JAWSVN010000046.1:0-6402 GCA_033851875.1 Acidimicrobiales bacterium | reverse complement strand
GTCGACCCAATCCCGAGCAGCGCGGGTGGGGCGGGTGGGGCAGTGGGGCGGGTGGGGCGGTGGGTCAGACGAGGAGGCCGACGGCCTCGCGGACGCGGGTCCACACCGGGCCGGCGATCGCCGACGCCTTCGAGGCCCCGACCCGCAGGGCGTCGATCACGTCGTCGTCGCTCAGTGCCTCGTGCCGAGCCTGGATCGGCTCGATCATCGCTACCACGGCCTCGGCGGCATCGCCCTTGAGCGGCCCGTACTGGGTGTAGTTCGCAGCCAGGGCCTCGGCCTCGCCGCCGGTCGCGGCGGCGAGGATGTCGAGCAGGTTCGACACGCCCGGCTTGGCGTCGCGGTCGTAGCGGACCTCGCCGTCGTTGTCGGTGACGGCGCGCTTGATCTTCTTCGTGATCTGCGACGGGGTGTCGAGCAGCCCGATCGTGCCCTGGGGCGAGTCGACCGACTTCGACATCTTGTTCTCGGGATGCTGCAGGTCCATCACCCGGGCCCCGGCGGGCGGAATCCGGTGTTCGGGCACGACGACCGTGCCCTCGCCGTAGCGGGAGTTGATGCGCTCGGCGACGTCACGGGCCAGCTCGATGTGTTGCCGCTGGTCGTCGCCCACCGGAACGATGTCGGTGTCGTAGAGCAGGATGTCGGCCGCCTGGAGCGCCGGATAGGTGAAGAGCGCACCAGAGACGAACCCGGACCGCTCGCTCTTGTCCTTGAACTGCGTCATCCGGCTCAGCTCGCCGAAGGAGGCGATCGTCTGGGCCAACCACCCGAGCTCGCTGTGCTCCGACACGTGGCTCTGCACGAAGAACACCGACCGCTCCGGGTCGATGCCGGCGGCCAGCAGGAGACGGGCCGCGTCGATCGTTCCCTGACGGACCTCGCCGGGCTCCTTGGGGAGCGTGAGGGCGTGGAGATCGACGATGCAGTAGACAGCGTCATGATCGTCCTGCATCGCCACCCAGTTGCGAACCGCCCCGAGATAGTTGCCGAGATGGATGGCGCCGGAGGGCTGGATGCCGCTGAAGACGCGGGGGCGATCGCTGGAGCTCATGGGCCCGTAGACTAGGGCGGTGGCCAGGGCGGGCCTCGGCCAATTAGAATCACATCGATGTCATTCGTGGACGATCCCCCGATCGCCGCCGACCCTGCGGCCGGCGTCGCCACCCAGGTCGACGCGGCGCGCCCCGACCTCGTCACCGGAGACCGTCCCGCCTCCGCGTCGCAGGGCACCGTCCAGGTCCGGACCGAGGCCTTCGAGGGCCCCTTCGACCTGCTCCTCCACCTGATCCTGAAGGACGAGGTCGACCTCTACGAGGTCAACCTGTCGACGATCGTCGACGCCTATCTCGCCGAAGTCGAACGCATGGACCTGTGCGATCTCGAGTCGGCCACCGAGTTCCTCCTGATCGCGGCGACCCTCGTCGAGCTCAAGTGCCGGCGCCTGCTCCCGGTCGACGACTCGGTCGACCTCGACGAGGAGCTCGGCTTCTGGGAGGAGCGAGACCTCCTGCTCAGCCGCCTGCTCGAGTGCAAGACGTTCAAGGACGCCGCCAAGGTGTTCGAGCAGCTCGCCGAGCGGGCAGCGCTGAGTGCGCCCCGTCGGGCGGGCATGGAGGAACGATTCCTCGACCTCACACCCGACCTGCTGAGCGGCGTGAAGCCGGAGATGCTGCGCCGAGCGTTCCTACGGGTGGCCTCGGCCAAGCCCGAGCCGACCGTCGATCTGTTCCACGTGACCGCCGTGAAGGCGTCGGTGTCGGATGCGATCGCCGAGTTCGTGCGGGACCTCCCGGCCAAGGGTCGGGTGACATTCCGAACCCTCACCTCTGGACACACCGAGCGGGTCGAGGTGGTCGTTCGCTTCCTGGCGGTGTTGGAGCTGTTCAAACAGGGCATGATCGAGATCGAACAACCCGGCGCATTCGGTGACCTCACCGTCGAGTGGATCGCCGGCGAGTCGGACGTGAACGACGCCTTGGCGGGCGCCGACCTCTACGAAGGCTGAGCGGATGCACCACCCGGAAGACCCGAACCCGACCGCGCCCGAGGGGCCCGCGTTCGATGACACCGCGTTCGACGACACCGCGTTCGACGACACCGTGATCGACCTGACCGAGCCGTCGACCGATCCGCTCACCGAGGCCTCGCGGGCGATCGAGGCGATCGTCATGGTTGCGACCGACCCGATCCCGGAGCAGCTCCTGGCCCAGCTGGTCGAGCTGCCGGTGGTGACCGTGCGGGCGATCTGCGCCGACCTGGCCAACCAGTACCTGGCCGAGGGGCGAGGCTTCCAGTTCGTCGAGGTGGCCGGCGGCTGGCGCTACCAGTCGCACCCGGCGCAGGCCCCCTACGTCGAGCGGTTCGCCCTCGAGGGCCAGACGGCCCGCCTGTCGGGTGCCGCGCTCGAGACGCTCGCCATCGTCGCCTACAAGCAGCCGATCTCTCGTGGTCAGGTGTCGGCGATCCGCGGCGTGAACGCCGACGGCGTGCTCCGCACCCTCGAGCAGCGCGGCTACATCTGTGAGGTCGGCCGCGACGACGGGCCCGGTCAGGCGATCCTGCTCGGCACGACCGACATCTTTTGCGAGCGCCTCGGCCTCGGCTCGCCCGACGACCTGCCGGCGCTCGGCGACTTCGTGCCCTCCGCTGCGGTGGTCGAGGCGCTGGAGCAGACGCTGCGAGTGGACGACCACCCGGGTGGCGACGCCGATGCGTCGGCCGACCACGCCGCCGAGGCGTGACCGACGATCTGCCGCCCCTCGGTGCCCCGCACCCCGACGGCGAGCGGCTCCAGAAGGTGTTGGCTCGCATGGGCGTCGGCAGTCGGCGGACCAACGAGGACCTGATCGAGGCCGGGCGGGTGAAGGTCAACGGCGAGGTCGCCGTGCTCGGCGCCCGAGTTCACCCGGGGAGCGACGAGATCGAGGTCGACGGGGCCGTGCTCTCGTCGATGCCCGGCATCGTCGTCTACCTGCTCAACAAGCCCGCTGGCACCGTGACCACCGCCAGCGACCCCGAGGGGCGACCCACGGTCGTCGAGCTCGTGCCCGACGACCCCCGGGTGTTCCCGGTCGGCCGCCTCGACTTCGACACCGAGGGCTTGCTGCTCCTGACCAACGACGGCGACCTCACCCATCGGCTGACCCACCCCAGCTTCGGGGTCGAGAAGGAGTACCTGGCCGAGGTGGAGGGCACGCCGTCGCGGGCGGCCCTGCGGGCCCTGCGAGAAGGTGTCGAACTCGACGACGGTCCGACCGCGCCGGCCAAGGTGGCGCAGCCGACGCCAGGCATGGTCCGGCTCACGATCCACGAGGGCCGCAACCGTCAGGTGCGGCGGATGTGCGAGGCGGTCGGGCACCCGGTACGCCGGCTGGTCCGCACCCGGATCGGGCCCCTGGTCGACCACCAGCTGGCACCCGGGCAATGGCGGCGTCTCACCGACGACGAGGTGCTCGACCTGCAACGGGCCGTCACCTCGGCCGGCGACTGACCGGCCGGATCGGCCGTGCCGCATCGAGCTGTGGCCAGCTAGTCTCCGACGCCATGCCATTGCGGGCTCTCAGAGGTGCCATCACCGTCGACGCCGATACCCCGGAGCAGATCGCGCTCCACACGACCCGGTTGCTCGAGACGCTCTACGAGCGCAACGAACTCGACGGCGACGAGATCGTGAGCGTCCTGTTCACGGCGACGCCGGATCTGCGGAGCGCTCCGCCCGCCGTGGCCGCCCGCGCGTTCGGATTGGTCGACGTGCCCCTGCTGTGCGCCCAGGAGATGGACGTCGACGGGGCGCTGTCGCAGTGTGTGCGGCTCCTGCTCCACATCGACACCGAACGGCCACGAACGGAGCTGCGTCACGCGTTCCTTCGTGGGGCGACCAAGCTGCGCCCCGAACTGGCCGAGCCCGGCGACGAGCACTGACGATGGCCGACCAGCAGCAGGCCCATGTGGTCGGCACCGGACTGATCGGCGGGTCGGTCGCCCTCGCGCTGAAGAAGGCCGGCTGGCGGGTGACCGGCGCCGACATCGACCCGGCGGTGACCACTCGGGCCGTCGAACTCGGCGTCATCGATGCGGCGGGTGAGGGCGCCGACGCTGACCTGACCGTCATCGCCGTGCCGGTCGGCGACGTCGCCCGGCTCGCCGCCGAGGCGCTCGAACGAACCGATGGTGCCGTGACCGATGTCGGCTCGACCAAGTTCGACATCTGCCAGGCGGTCGACGACCCACGGTTCGTGGGCGGCCACCCGATGGCGGGGTCCGAACAGGACGGGCTGATCGGCGCCAAGGCGACGATGTTCGAGGGTGCGATGTGGGTGTTGACCCCGTCGGACGACACCGACGAGCAGGCGTTCGCGCTGGTGAGGTCGGCCGTTCGTCAGATGGGCGCCGAGACGATCGCCCTGCGGCCGAGGGTCCACGACGAGCTCGTCGCCCAGGTGTCGCACGTCCCCCACCTCACCGCGGCGTCGCTGATGGTGTTGGCCGACGACTCGGCGATCGAGCATCGGGCCCTGCTTCGTCTGGCGGCCGGCGGGTTTCGCGACATGACCCGCATCTCGGCGGGCCGGCCCGGGATCTGGCCCGACATCTGTGTCGCCAACAAGACCGCGATCACCGACGGCCTCGATCGCCTGATCGCCGCCCTCGGGGCGGTCCGCGACCAGGTCGCGGAGGGACGTCGCGGCGAGTTGTTGGCCATGCTCGAGCAGGCCCGCGACGCCCGGGTCAACCTTCCGACCGGGTTCGGACCGGCCAGCGAACTGACCGAGCTCACCATCCCGGTGCCGGACCGTCCGGGCGAGATCGCCGCGATCGCCACCCTGGCCGCCGAGCTCGACGTGAACATCTTCGACCTCGAACTCAGCCACTCCGGCGAGGGTGGACGCGGCGTGATGATCCTCGTCGTCGACACGGCGATGGAGGAGCGGTTCGTCGGTGGGCTGATGGCTCGCGGGTATCGCCCGCGCAGCCGCCGCCTTCACTGAGCGGCCCCGCAACGGCTCGCGACTCCGACCGCTAGCGTGACCGCCGTGGCCGACCACGACGACCAGAGCACTTCCGCCGCCCTCACCGTGATCGCGATCGACGGTCCCGCCGGTTCGGGCAAATCGACCGTCGCCCGCCAGCTCGCCGAGGCGGTCGGGCTCGACTACCTCGACACCGGGGCGATGTACCGCGCGGTGACCTTCGTTGCAGTCGCCCGCGGCGTCGAGGCCGATGACCGCGAGGCGGTCGCGGAGATCGCCCGATCGATGGAGCTGGTGCTCGAGAGCGACGGCCGGGTCATCGTCGATGGTGTCGACGCCACCACGCAGATCCGAGGGCCGGTCGTGACTCGGGGGGTGTCGGGCGTCGCCGACATCGCCGAGGTCCGGGCCGAGCTCGTGAGCCGACAGCGAGAGTGGGCTCGTCGCCGTGGGGGCGGGGTGCTCGAAGGGCGAGACATCGGCTCGGTGGTCTTCCCCGACGCCACGCTGAAGGTCTATCTCACCGCGTCGCCGGAGGTGCGGGCAGCTCGCCGAGCCGGTGAGGTGTCGGACCTCGACTACGACACCGTGGCCGCCGACATCGCTCGCCGTGACGCCCTCGACTCGGCCCGGCAGCACGATCCGTTGCGTCGAGCCGACGGTGCGATCGAGGTCGACACCTCCGATCTGACGATCGACGGCGTCATCGACGTGATCCGGGCCCATCTCGATCGAGCGATCGAGTCTCGCGACGGTCAGGCCTCGGCGGGCGCCTGAGCATGGCGGCCGTCGAGCTCCCCGAGCTGGAGCCCAGCCGGGCGTCCCAGCTCTTCTACGAATCGATCCGGCGTGCCGCGATGGGCATCTTCCGCCGCGGGTTCGATCTCGAGGTGTCGGGTCTCGGCCACGTGCCGGCCGAGGGGGGCTTCGTCCTTGCGCCGGGCGGACACCGCTCGATCATCGACACCCCGGTCGTCGCCGCCGCGTCGCCGCGGATGCTCCGCTACATGGGGGCGGAGAACTACTTCGCCAAGCCGGGCCTCGGCTGGTTCCTCCGTTCGGTCGGCGGCTTTCCCGTCGAGCGGGCGACGACCGATCGGGCGGCGATGCGGATCGCTCAAGCCCTGCTCGAGGCCGGCGAACCGTTGGTCGTCTTCCCCGAGAGCACCCGATTCAGCGGGCCGACGGTGCAGCCGCTGAAGGAAGGGGCGGCGTTCCTGGCCGCTCGGGCGCGGGTGCCGATCGTGCCGGTGGGGATCGGCGGAGCGGAAGCGGCGTGGCCCAAGGGGCAGCGGCTGCCCCGACGAGCTCCGATGGCGCTCGTCATCGGCGACCCGATCGACCCGCCGCAACGGGCCGACGGCGAACGGGTGAAGCGCAGCGTGATCCGCTCGCTGACCGCCGACCTGCAGGATCGGTTGCAGTCCCT
>JAWSVN010000223.1:0-16051 GCA_033851875.1 Acidimicrobiales bacterium | reverse complement strand
CGAGGTAGGCGACGAGGTCGTCGGCGGGCATGTCTCTGGCGTAGAGCCAACCCTGGAGCAGGTCGGCGCCGGCGGTGCGCAGCACGGCGGCCTGCTGTTCGGTCTCGACCGACTCGACCACACACGAGTGGCCGAGCGAGTGGATCGTGTCGATCAGGCGGCTGATCGTGTCGGGGTGGATCGTGTCGTCGGTCGAGAACAGGCCAGCCAGCTTCACCTGGGTGAGCGGCAGCGCCATCACCCGGTGCAGGTTCGACTCGCCGATGCCGAAGTCGTCGACGCTGAGGCCCACCCCGGTCGCCCGGAGTTCTTGCATGGCCTCGATCAGCTCGCCGATCGACTCCTCGCCGATCACCGACTCGATGATCTCGATCGTGAGGCAGTCCGGCGCGTCGGCGTGGTCGACGATCCATCCGGTGAGTTCGCGGATTCGGTCGGGGGTGAGGCCCACGGGTGACAGGTTGACCTGCACCCCGATCCTGGGCGCGATCTCGGCGAAGCGCCGTCGGTCTCGCACGGCTCGGTCGAGTACGAATCGGTCGAGCATCGCGGCACAGCCGACGCGCTCGGCGGCGGGGATGAACTCGCCCGGTGACACCCGACCGATCGTCGGATGCTCCCAGCGCATCAGCGCCTCGAGTCGATCGGTTTCCAGGCTGCGGGCATCGAGGATCGGTTGGTAGTGCACCCGGAAGCCGGAGGACTCGGGGTCGGTCACTGCGAGCAGTGCCTCCTCGATCCGGTATCGCCGCTGTGCTGCCGCCTCGATGTTCGGTTCGAACATCAACACCTGTTCACGATCGCGCCGCGGCTGGTTGAGCGTCAACTCTGCGCGATGGATCGCCGTGTCGACGCCGACGGGGTGATCGACCGGCACGACCACGGTCGTGATCGTCGGTGCGACCCGCTTGCCGTTGACCTCCACCGGCTGCGACAGCGCACCGGCGCGAGCCTCGACCTCGGCGGCCGGCTGCTGGGCACCCGGGCAGGCGACCACGAAGGTGGGGCCATCGCCGCGCCACAACACGTCGATGTCGCGGCGGATCCGGGTGCCGATCCGGTCGGCGAGCAGTCGCAGGAAGTCGTCGGCGCCCTGTTTGCCGAGCTGGTCGTTGATGCGGTCGAACGCTTCGACCCGGTGCCAGATCAGCGTGGTGTTCTCGATCTCGCGTTGGCGGGCGAAGTCGACCATGTTGGGAAGGCCGGTGATCGGGTCGATCCGCTCGGCTCGGATGCGGGCGGTGGCATCACGCACCGTGACGACCAGGGCGTCGCCTTCGGCCGGCTGGCCCGACACCGCCATCCAGCGTCCGTCGCCGGTCGGGAACACGACCTCGCCGCGTTGTTCGAGATCGTCGAGGTCGGTGCCGAGCAGCTCGGCGAGGGAACGGCCGCGAGGCGAGGTGCCGAGCACCCGGGCGGCGTTGGGGGTGGAGGTGGTGACGATGCCGTCGACGGTCATGAACACCATCTCGTGCCCGGCTCCGGCCAGGGCATCCCAGTCGCGCTGCAGGGCCTCGAGCACTCGCTCGGTCCTGGCCTCCACCGCTTCGACGGCAAGCGATGCGACGTCGAGGATCTGGGTGGCGGCGGAGACCTCGTGGGGACGCAAGGCGATGTCGACGACGGCGCCGATCGTGCCGTCGTGGGAGAGGACGGCCACGTCGAGGGGATCCGGGTCGGCGACCAGCGTGATCGTGGCGTTGCTAGGCAACACCCGCACACACGCCTCGAGGGTCGCTTCGAACGCCTGCTCGGTGTCGTCGGCGTCGGCGAGCGATGCCGCCAGCGCGCTCTGGGCGTCGGACAGGGCCTGGAGCCGGGTCGCCACGGAGTGGGAGAGACCGAGGCGGATCGTCGTGGCGCCGGCTACGGCGACGACCCCGATCGCGGCCGCCGTCGACGGGTCGGTGAAGAGCAGCAGGGCCGTAGCCCCCAGCGAGGTGGCGTACAGACCCCAGCGCAGGGTCTGGGGGCGCACCCCGGGCTGGGCGAACGACGCGTAGTCGGTGTGGCTGGTGGCGATGGCGTAGGTGACGAGGGGGAGCGAGATGGTGCGGTAGAGGTTGTCGACCACGGCGTCGAGCCCGGCGGCCAGCAGGACGTCGTAGACCGCGTCGAACGTGGCGGTGTAGAGGCCGGTGAACGCGAGGTACTTGGCGCCGGCGGTGCGGGTCCCCGGGCCGAACACGAGGAGGAGGACGACGGTCAGGAAGACGAGTTCGACGCCGGTGTAGGCCAGCGACACCCAGCGCTCGACGCCGCTGGTGTCGGCCGCGAACAGGTACTCGCTCGACAGACTGAAGCTGACGGTCAGCGCCACGAGCGCGACCGTGGCGGCGTCGACGGCGTCGGCCAGTTTCGACAGGGCGTGACGGGCCATCGCCGCCCGACCGACACCGAACACGGTCGCGACATAGGCAGGGAAGATCACCAGGTCGGCGAATCCGGGGTAGACCGGGCCGCCGGCGGTGGCCGCTTCGGCCACCCGGATCGCCGAACCGACCGCGAACAGGCCGGCGGCGGCCTGCAGGGCGCACAGCGAACGCGGCAGCCGTCGAGATCGGTTCCAGTGCACCGACAGCACGAACGCCGCCAGGCTGACCAGGGAGGACGCGGCGATCGAGGCGTCGAGCGACGGCAGCACGGCCGCCGCGGCCGACGCCGCGAGGAGGGCGGGCGGCCCGAATCGGGCCGACGCCGGTGGCGCGTCGGACACTCGGCCTGACGCGTGGTTGGAGGGTGATGGTTCTGCTGTCGCCGCGCCCACTTCCCCGTGAAAGCGCATGGAGCAACTTTCGGCGTTCTACCTACGTCCTTGAGGAAACCTCCCGGTTTCCGCGAATTGGACGTGCACTAAGGTCGTTGCGAGGTGGGGGACCGGTCGTCGTGACGATCACCCCCGCACCGCCGCACCATGACACCCATACTCGCGCCTCTCCCGCTGGGTTCTCGTTCGTATTCCGACGTTCGCGAACTCCTCGCACACTCGGTCGACCCGACCGCGCGCTGGGGTGTGCTGCAGGCCGTCGACGACGGTGGCCCGATCGCCACGGTCGCCCGTTGGGTGGAGCAGACCGTGCTCCACGAGACCTATGGTGCCGACCCCGACGAGATGTCGGCCGAGATGGCGGGTTACGACCCGTCGTCGGTGTGGCACCTGTTGATCCACCAGCCGTCCGGCTCGGCGGTCGGCGCCGTGCGCTGCCTCGTCGGCGACGCCCGGCGCTTCCAGTTCACCTCCGACCTCGAGGAGTTCTGGGGCCTGTCGTGGGACGACGCGTGCGAGCGGGTCGGCGTCGACCCGCTCGGCGACTTCGTCGAGGGCTGTTCGTTCAGCGTCCTTCCCGAGTGGCGGCCGGCCGACAATCTCTGGCCCATCAAGATGGTGGCCGCCGCCTACATGCACCTGGTCGAGGACCTGCAGGCCACCGCCGCGGTGCAGATCATCAACCCGCTCGTTCGTCGAGCGTTCGCTCGCTACGGGATCCCGTTCGTGTCGGTCGACGAACCCGGTTCGTTCGAGGGTTGGGGCGAGGCCAAGTGGGACCCGACGATGTCGATCACGACGCCGGGCAACAGCTGGTTCACGACCAAGGACGACGAGTTCCGACGACTGTTCAAGGACCGAGACGAGCGGGTGCGGGGCGGCACGACCCTGCCGTCGGATGTGTCGAGGATCGACGCGTTCGAACTCCACGAGCGACTGCGCCGAGGGACTCGCCCCAGCGTGCGGTCCCTGCCGGACCCGATCATTCGTCGACGCTGATCTCGGCTGGCTCGCCCCGCTCTCGCCAGATCTGCACGAGCCAGAGGCCGCCGAACAACGCGATCCAGAACAGCGGGTTCGAAGCGACCCGCACGATCCAGTCGGCGGTCGGTCGGGTGGCGGGGAAGCGGCGGGCGGTGACCGCGGCCGCCACGATCACGGCCGAGACGACGGCCACCGAGCCAGCGGCCAGAGCGACGGCGACGGCGATGATCCGGTGTCGTCGAGGCCGGTCGTCGGGCCCGTCGGCGAGGGCGTCGGCCAGGATCAACGCCGACGGCCCGGCCCCGTAGGCGAGGATCCAGCGGGTCGACCAGCGCATGTCGTCCCAACGGGCCACCCAACCCCGAGCTCGGAGTCGTCGGCCGATCTCGGCGACGAGGTGGGGGAGGCGCCGGAGCCCGACCATCATCACGAGGCCGTCGATCGCCATACAGGCGGCCCAGAACACCGCCCCGGCGGCGGCGCCGCCGACGACAGCGGCCGCGCCGGCGCCGAACGTCTCGCCGTCGTCGAGGCCGTCGGCCACGTTGGCGACGATCGGGGGGAGCAGGGCGTCGTTGCCGAACCCCCACTGGTAGACCAGCCAGGCCCCGAGGGCGAGCACGACAGCGAGATCGCGGCCGCTGGCAGCTCGGAGATCGTTGCGGGCCGCCCGGCGAAGACTCATCCGGCGCAGAGTTTGGCCCACTGCGGGCGGCCCGGCCAGTGGAACCGGGCGGGGCGTGCCGCCCGGGTCAGCGGCGACCGAGCGCCAACAACAGGAGCCCACTCGGCACGAGCACGATCGCCAGGGCGGTGCCGACCGCAAGCGACGTGCCGGCGAGCGAGCCGACGACGAGCGGGGCGATGAGAAGGGTGATGCGTTGGCCGGCGGTGAGGGCGCCCATCACCGTCGGGCCGGCGGGAGACTGGGCTGCTTCGTCGTACAGACGGGGGAAGATCACCGACACGCCGAGGCCGGCGACCAGGTAGCCGGCGACGGCGATGGTCGGCCCGGCGTCCCAGGTCGTCGGCACCAGGGTGGCGATGGCCAGGCCGAGGCCCGAGACCACGACGGCAGTCGTGAAGAGGCGCTTCGGCCCGAGGCGCTCGAGGACGTGGTCGCCGCCGAGGCGGCCGATCACCATGCCGACCATGAAGGCGACGAAACCGTAGCCGGCGGGCCCGTCGGCCAGACCGAAGTCGTCCTTGAGGCGGAACGCCGCCCAGTCGCTGGTGATCAGTTCCAACATCATGGCGGCACCGGCGATCACGCCGAATCGCCACAGGGCCGGGTTGCCGAGCCGGGCCCGGCGGCTACGGACAGGACTCCCGGTGTGGGCGCTGTCGGGAGCTGGGTCGCTGGTCAGAAGCCGAGGCCCGACGAAGGCGACCGTGGCGAGCAGCACGGCCGACACGACGAGGAGGTGGGTGGTGAGGGGGACACCGAGTCGGGCGGCCTGGGTGGCGGCCACCGAGCCGACGACGGTACCGACGCTCCACACGCCGTGGAGGCGGTTCATGATCGGGCGGCCCAGTCGCTTCGCCAGCTCCGAGCCCTGGATGTTCATGGCGACGTCGACCGAGACGTCGAAGACCTGCAGGACGATCAGCCCCCCGACGAACACCGCCGGCGCGGTGGCGAACCCGATGAGGGGGAGGGCGAACACGATCGGCAAGGCCCCGCCGATCATCACACGTCGGGTGCCGAGCCGCTCGATGGCCGGTCCGGTGATGGCAGAACCGACCAAGCCGCCGGCGGCTGCGACGGCGAGGAGCGCCCCGATCGTGGCGAGGTCGACCCCGATCCGGTCTCGCACCTCGGGCAGTCGGGGCACGAACGACGCGAAGACCATGCCGTTGATCCAGAACTGGGCGGCCACGGCCATGAGCGCCCGCTTCTCGGCAGCGCCGAACGTCGGCGAGGCGGCGATGGTCATTCGCGAAGGTTACTCAGGCCTGTCGGCAAAAAACCAACCGTCGGTTGGGATTGAGGTCGTCGAGTGTTCGGAGCCGCCGGTACTCAGGAATCGGTCACGACGTCCAGCGGTGTCCAACCCCGCACCGAGTTGATCCGGAACACGCCGATCGCTCGCTCGAGATCGTCGAGGGTGACCACGCGCTCCACCAGCTTGTCGTGGGCGATCAGATCGGCTCGCATCGTGCCGGGCAGCAGGCCGCACCGAACCGGCGGGGTGACGAGCTCATCGCCGACCTCGACCACGAGATTGCCGATCGTGGTTTCGGTCAGTTCGCCGCGCTCGTTCCACAACACCACGTCGGCCGTGCCGAGCGGGGCGTCGGCCAGGGCCGCCGCGTACACGTCGCGGCGGGTGGTCTTGTGGCGCAGGAACAGGTCGTCGGAGCGGACCGGTGCCGGGGCGAGCGCCACCGTCTCCGGCACGGTCTGCCCGTCGTCGAGCGAGACCCACGGACGGGTGAGCGGCCGGACGTCGAGTCGGAGGTCGCCGTCGGGGGCGAGCTGCAGCCGGAGCCGGGTGGCTTCGGCAACCCCGCCGAGCTCGACCGGGGCGAGGTAGGGGGCCAGGACGACGGCTATTGCCGCCGCGTCGTAGACGAACCCGAATCGCCGGGCCGACGCCTCGAGTCGTTCGAGGTGGCGGCGGAGGAGGGCGATCCCGAGTCCGGGGTCGAATCGCATCGTCTCGAACAGCGAGAACGGCCCGGGGGCCGATTCGAGGACGGCGGTCTTGGTGCGGGTCTCGAACCACTCGAGCGCCGGTTCGGAGTCCCACACGATTCCGCCGCCCACCCCATAGGAGGCGTCGCCCGAGCGGCAATCGACCGTGACCGTGCGGATGGCGACGTTGAACTCGGCCATGCCCTCGGGGGCGATCACGCCGATCGCCCCGCAATAGACGCCACGGGCGTCGGTCTCGAGGCCGGTGATGATGCGGCTCGTCGACACCTTGGGAGCACCGGTGATCGAGGCCGCCGGGAAGCAGGCGTCGAACACCTCGACGAGGGTGGCGTCGGTCTCGGCGGTCACCGTCGAGATCATCTGGTGCACGGTCGGGAACGACTCGATCACGTGGAGGTCCGGGACCTCCACGGTGCCGACGCGGGCGACCCGACCGAAGTCGTTGCGCATCATGTCGGTGATCATCGTGTTCTCGGCCCGGTCCTTGGTGCTGGCCGCCAGCCCGGCGCGGCGTTCGGCGTCGAGGCGGGGGGAGCCGCTGCGGGCAGCGGTGCCCTTCATCGGCTTGCTGAGTAGGCGGCGGCCGCCATCGCTCGACGGCGCGGAACGGAAGAACAGCTCCGGCGACGCCGAGCAGATCGCGTGATCGCCGAGGTCGAGGAAGACGGTGTGGTCGCCCTGCTGGGATCGGGTGAGCGACCGGAACAGGGCGAGGGGATCGCCCTCGACTCGGCCGTGGAGTCGCTGGGTGAGGTTGACCTGGTAGGTCTCGCCCCGGGCGATGTGCTCCTTGATCGCCAGGACCGCTGCCTCGTAGTCGGCTCGGGGAACCGTCGGTTCCCAGCCGAGCGACGCGAAGTCGCCGGAGTCGTCGCCGGGATCATCGACGGCTTCGGCGAAGACGCCGAACACGGCGAGCGGTGCCTGACCGGCCAGCGGCGGGCGCACCGCGATCGCCGGGTCGAAGGCGGGGCCGGCGTCGTAGGCGACGTAGCCGACTGCCCACCGTCCTTCGTTCGCTGCCCGTTCCGCTGCCGCCAACACCGGTCGTACCTCGTCGAGGGTGCGGGCCACGAGGGTCGTCTCGGGGTCGGTGAACGACAGCCAGCGGCGACCGCCGTCGGCGTCGGGGACCGGAGCGATGGCACGCCGGAGGATCAGCTCGGAACTCGGCGGCACCGGGGATGCGGGGGAATGGGGGGTGGCCATGCTGCGGGGAGGGCGCGCTCGGGGCGCAGAAGGGGAACGTCGAAGGACGTCAGGAGGTTCCCGCCGCCCGGCGACGAGACCGACGGCGCCGGCCCGATGTCGTCCCCTCGGAGCCTACGGGCGCCAGCGGGAAGCCCATCGCCTCGACGAAGAGGTCCTGGAAGCGAGGTTCGGTGGCCGTCTCGACCTTGACGATGTGGGGGACCAGGGCCTGGATCTCCGCCCGGGCCGCCAGCGACAGGAGCAGCCGGACGGCCCCGGACCCGGCGGAGTTGCCGGGGGAGCTCATCGACGCTGCCGGTGGCAGCAGGTCGATGGCGACGGCGTGTTCGGGGTCGATGTGGGCGCCGAAGGCGCCGGCGAGCCGTACCTCGTCGACCTGTTCGATCCCGGCTCGCTCGAGGAGGAGATCGATGCCCGCCTTCAGGGCCGCCTTGGCCAGCTGGATCGCCCGCACGTCGTTCTGCTCGACCCGCAAGCCGGGATGCGCACCGGGCTCGTCGCCCGCACCAGCACCGCCGGCGGCGGTCAGGCGGTAGGCGAAGGTGCGGCCAGCGGCCTCGATGCGGGGCGACCGCTCGGCGAGACTGCCCTTGATCACGCCGGCCCGGTCGACGATGCCGACCCGGCTCATCTCCGAGAGCACCTCGATGATGCCCGAGCCGCACACCCCGATCACGCCGGTGCCGAGAGCGGCCAGGGCGTCGTCGAAGCCGTCCTCGTCGCTCCACTGCTCCACCCCGATCACCCGGAAGCGAGGCTCGAGGGTGGCGTCGTCGATGCGGACCCGCTCGATGGCGCCGGCGGCGGCCCGCACCCCACACGACAGCTGGGCGCCCTCGAACGCGGGGCCGGTCGGTGAGCTGGCGGCGAGGAGGCCGTGGCGGTTGCCGAGCACGATCTCGGCGTTGGTGCCGACGTCGACCAGGAGTTGCACGGCGTCGCTGCGATGAGGGCCCTCGGCGACGATGGCGGCGGTGGTGTCGGCCCCGACGTGGCCGGCGATGCAAGGGCCGATCCACGCCTGGGCGAGGGGGAGGCCGAGGTCGAGGTCGGTGGCCGGCACGGCGATGGCCTGGCGGGTGGCGAGCTGGAAGGGGGCGGCCCCGAGCGGGGTCGGGTCGATGCCGAGCAGGAGGTGATGCATGACCGGGTTGCCGACCAGCACCAGCTCGAGGAGGCGGTCGCGCTCGATCTCGGCGTCATCGAGGAGCTCGGTGACCAGTTCGTCGAGGGCGCCCCGCACGGCGTTGGTGAGCTCGGCATCGCCACCCGGGTTCATCATCACGTAGCTGACCCGGCTCATCAGGTCCTCGCCGAAGCGGATCTGCGGGTTCATCCGTCCGGCGGTGGCGACGACAGCACCGGTGGTGAGGTCGAGGAGGTGGCCGGCGATCGTGGTCGAGCCGACGTCGATCGCCACGCCGTAGGCGGTGCCGACGAAGCCGGCCCAGGCGGCGGCCACCGACGGCGTGCCCGTGTCGGTCTCGCCGCCGGTGCCGTCGCGGCGCAGCGCGACCGTGACCGCGACCGTTTCCCGGTTGTCGCCGGCGGGGGGTTCGAGGGCGGCGTGCAGCGTCGGCACGACGCTGGTCTCCACGCCGACCTCGTCGATGCCCCACTGGTCGGCCAGGGCGTCGGCCAGGCGTTCGTCCGCCGCCCGGTCGTCGTCGAGGCTGGCCCGGTCGACCTCGACGAAGCGGAGTTCGATCGGCGGGTCGAGCACGAGTGCGTCGAGGGCGACGTCCTTGCGCACCACCTGACGGTGGATCTGGCTCTCGGGGGGCACGTCGAGCACGACGTTGCCGCAGATCGCGGCCGCGCACCCGAGGCGCTGGCCGTCGCCGAGGGGTCGGTTGCCCCGGTAGTCGGTCTCGAGCGAGCCGGGGGCGGCGAGGGCGTCGACGCCGACGTCGAGCCCCCACTTCGGGAACGCGCCGACGCCGGGTCGCACCTGGCAGCGGCCACAGATGCCCCGGCCGCCGCAGACGGTGTCGAGGTCGACGCCGAGGCCGCGGGCCGCCTCGAGCACGGTCGTGCCCTCGGGGACGCGCCCCTCCAACCCCGAAGGGGTGAAGACGACGCGCACGGTGCCGGCAGCCTCGTTCACCGCAGGCTCGTTCACGCCAGCCTCGCTCACCACAGCCTCGTTCACAGCACCGTCAGCTCTGGCCCCGCCGGGCGGCCCGGCCGCCGCGTCGGCCGCCACGACGCCCGCCGGCGGCACCGGCCGCGTCGGGGTCGCGCTTGGCCTGGATCCAGGCCGCGCAGTTCTGGTCGTTGCCGGTGAGCACGTCGGCCGCCATCACGGCGTCCTTCACCTCGCCATGCAGCGGGTTGAGGATGGCCGAGGTGAGGCCGTTGCTCATCGCCATCGCCAGGAAGGTGCCGGTGATGTTGTCGCGGCTGGGCAGGCCGAAACTCACGTTGGACGCACCACACGTGGTGTTGACGCCCAGCTCGGTCTGGAGACGACGGCACAGGGCGAACACCTGGCGTCCGGCACCGCCCATCGCCCCGATCGGCATGACGAGGGGGTCGACCACGACGTCGGCGGCCGGGATGCCGTGGTCGGCGGCCCGGTTGACGATCTTCTTCGCCACCTCGAAGCGCACGTCGGGGTCTTCGCTGATGCCGGTCTCGTCGTTGGAGATCGCGACGACGGCGGCCCCGTGCTTCTTCACCAGCGGAAGCACCCGCTCGAGGTTCTCGTCCTCGCCGGTGACCGAGTTGATCAGGGGTTTGCCGACGTAGACCGCGCTCGCTGCCTCGAGGGCCTCGATGATCGAGGAGTCGATGGCGAGGGGCACGTCGACGACCGACTGCACGAGCTGGATGGCCTGGGCCAGGAGGGCGGGTTCGTCGGCGAGGGGGATGCCGGCGTTGACGTCGAGCATGTGGGCGCCCGCCTCGACCTGGGCGATCGCGTCGGCGGCGACCCGGTCGAAGTTGCCCTCCTTCATCTCGGCGGCGAGGAGCTTGCGGCCGGTCGGGTTGATCCGTTCGCCGATCATGACGAAGGGCCGGTCGAAGCCGATGACGACCTCACGGGTGGCGGAGGAGAGGATGGTGTCGGTCACGAGGGGGCTCCAGGGTCGTTGGATGTTTCCGGTTCGGTCTGAGCAGGGTCGTTGGAGGAGGCAGGGTCGTTGGAGGAAGGTTCCCAGCCTCCATTGTCGACCAGGGTGTCGAGTCGGGTGAGGGGGAAGGCCTCGTCGAGCTCGCCGGCCAGCGCCCACGCTGCGGCCTCGACCTCGGCGTGATCGAGGCCGGCGTCGAGGCTCGTGCTCTCGGTGCGCCACTCGGCGACGTAGTCCGACGCCGTGGTGATGTCGGCCTTCATCGCTGCTCGGTCGATCGCCTTCTGGAAGCGCGGCTTCAGGAGCACCTGGGCTCGGTTCTCGGCAGCACGTTTGTCGGCAGCATCGTTCGTCGAGCTGCGGCCGCGGCTCTTGGCGTTGACCTGGGCGGGGATGTCGCGCCAGTAGATGGTCGTCAGTTGGGGTCCTCGGGGCATGACTCCGGCAGGGGGGTCGGGCAAGGATCGGCAGGATCCTCGAGCGTGGATGCAACGATCGGCACCAGGACGTCGCGCAGCGGCGACAACCCGGTGTGGCGGTGCTCGAAGGTCAGGCCGAGTCGGCCGGCGGCATCTGCCGCGAGATCATGGAGTCGAGCCCGTTGTACGGGATCATCGGTTTGTGTCAGGTGGACGACACGACGATAGGCGCCGAAGAGCGCGTTGCGCAGTTCCGGGTGTCGATCGAGCCGATACGCCTGCCAGATCAGGGTGTCGAAATGGCGAGCGAGGTAGTCGGTGAGGAAGAACGTGCCGAGCTCGGCCTCCATCTCGGCGGCGAAGACGTCGCTGCCGGCGAAGAACTCGTAGCAGTGGGCGCCCGGGATGCGTTCGACCACGACGCCGTCGGCTCGGCGGCGGTCGATCACGGCGTCGAGCAGGCCGCCGGTGCCGCAGTCGGCGTAGCCGAGCAGGAAGCGGGGAGCGGGGCCGCCCGCGTCGGCGGTGGCGTCGAGCTGTTCGGCGATCGCGTCGTCGACGGCCGCCGGGATGCGTTCGGGCCGGTTGTGCAGCGGCGCCGGCAGGACGGTCATCGAGTGCTCGCCGAGGCGGTCGCCGAGCTGGGCGGTGAGCGCCCGGAGCTCGCGCACGAGCGCCCCGCAGGCGATGATTACCAGCGGGCCGGTCTCCTGGTGGGTGGTGGTCACGGCCGGGGGCCTCGACGAATCCCGGCGAACGGGCTCAGGCCGAGGCGGCCTTGCGAGCCATGACCAGCTCCTTGGCCGACTCCGCGGCCACGGCGGCGTCGGCGCAGTAGCGGTCGGCGCCGATGGCGGTGCCGAACTCCTCATTGACCGGGGCGCCGCCGACCAGGACGATCAGGTCGTCGCGGATGCCCTTCTCCACGAGGGTGTCGATGACCACCTTCATGTAGGGCATCGTGGTGGTGAGCAGGGCCGACATGCCGAGGATGTCGGGCTGCACCTCGTCGATGGCAGCGAGGAATTCGTCGACGTCGGTGTTGATGCCGAGGTCGGTCACCTCGAAGCCGGCGCCCTCGAGCATCATCGCCACGAGGTTCTTGCCGATGTCGTGGATGTCGCCCTTGACGGTGGCGATCACGACCTTGCCGATCGACGTGGCGCCGGTTTCGGCCAGGAGGGGCCGGAGGATCTCCATGCCGGCCTTCATGGCGTTGGCGGCCAGGAGCACCTCGGGCACGAAGAGGATGCCGTCGCGGAAGTCGTCGCCGACCACCCGCATCGCCTCGACGAGGGCCTCGTTGAGGGTCCTCTCGGCCGACCAGCCACGACCCAGGAGGAGCTCGGTGCCCTCGGCGATCTCGTCGCCGAGCCCGTCGTAGAGATCGTCGTGCATCTGGGCGACGAGGTCCTCGTCACTCAGCGCGTTCAGATCGATGTCGTCGTCGTCGGCCATGGCACTCACCACCTCGCTGGCGGGATCGGGGTGACCCGAGCGTATCTCGCCCCGGTCGGAGCCCCTTGTGTGTCCGGTCGGCGCCGATCGCTCCGGTATGAGGGCGGGGCCGCCACGGAAGCCGGACGGCGGGCGCGTATCTTGACCGTGTGAGTTCGTTCGACCCCGCCACCGACGCCGCCGAGGTGACTGCGCTGGTGCAGGCCGCGTCGGACCGGGCCCTCGACTGGTTCCGCTCCGGGCGCCGCCACGAGCAGGGCGCGGTCGGCGACAAGGGCGGTGTGTCGGGCTTCGACCCGGTCACCGAGGCCGATCGCGCCGTCGAGGACGAGATCCGGGCCGGTCTGTCCGCCCGCTTCCCCGACCACGCGATCCTCGGCGAGGAAGCCGGCGAGTCCGGGTCGGCGGATGCCGCCTACCGCTGGGTGATCGACCCGATCGACGGCACCCGGGCCTTCATCTCCGGCCAGCCGATGTGGGGCACGCTCGTCGGCCTCCAACACGAGGGCGTCCCGGTCGCCGGCTGGATGCACGTGCCCGTGGTGGGCGAGACCTACGTCGCGGCCGGCGGCGCGGCGGTGCTGCGCGACTCGGCGGGGCAGCGCACCCTCGCCGCCAGCGCGGTGGCCGCCCTGGCCGATGCCACGATGCTGTGCACCCACCCGACGATGTTCGTCACCGACGACGAGCAGGCCGCGTTCGCTCGGGTGGCCGACGCGGTGCGCCTCACCCGGTTCAGCGGCGACTGCGTCAACTACGGCCTCGTCGCTTCGGGCGACGCCGACCTCGTCGTCGAGAACCAGCTCCAGCCCTACGACGTGATCCCGCTGATCCCGATCGTCGAAGCGGCCGGTGGCGTGATCACGGATCGGGAGGGTCGTCCGCCGGTGCGCGGCGGGTGGGCGATCGCCGCCGCCACGCCGGAGCTCCACGCCGCGGCGCTGGCGGCTCTCGACGGCTGAGTTCCGTGGCAATGTCGGCGGCGGTGATGGTGGTGCTGGCCCTGCTGGGTCCCCTCGCGCACATCGAGCCGCCGGCACGGCAGGAGACCGTCGAGGCCGAACAGCCTGAAGCGCTCCCGACCGGCCCCGAGGGGAACGGTGCCGACGGCGTGCCGGCGCCCGTGGTCGGCCCGGGCCGGTGCGAGGGCAGCGGCACCCGCATCGAGGCCGGCGTCGGGGTGGACTGCTGGTTCGACCTGGTCGACCCCGACGAGTTCCGGGCCACGGCCGCAGCCGCCACCGGCGACAACACCGGCATCTCGTTCGACGCCTATGACCCCGGCGAGTTGTGGGCGATCACGCCGGACGGACGCGAATGGTCGTGTGAGGTCGTCGATGACGTGTCGCTGCGCTGCCCCGACATCGGCGTCGAGGTCTACGAGGCATCGGAGGGCTCGATCTCGTTGGCCTGGGCGACCTTCCGATGGGACGGCCTTGCCCCCTACCAGGTCGACAGCGGCGTGGGGCGGGCCCTCTACCTCTCGCTGTTCGACGTCGAGGTCGCGACCTGGGACGGCGCCCCACTGGAGGTCTCGGCGTGGCCGGTCGGCGACGCCCTCCTCGAGGCCGAGGGCCGCGAGCCGACCTGGGTGATCGTTCGACCCCGTTGGGCGGACGACCCGTCGGTGGCCGCCTCCCTGCCCCTCGTCGTCGACGACCCGACCGGCACCTCCTCCGGCGGGGCCAACGAGCTGTGGTTCGACCTGCCCCCGGGCCGCTACCGACTCTGGCCGTGTGTGGGGCCGAGCCCGACCGACTGCGTCGAGGACGTCGGCGGCTACCCGTTCCAGGTCATCGACGGCGGCTTGCTCGAGCTGGTGGAGGGCCACAACCGTCGGTCGGCGGAACGGATCAACGTCGTCTTCGTCGGCGCCGGGCTCGCCGGCGACCTGCCGCAGATCGCCACCCTGATGCTCGGCCTGGGCGGCCCGATCGCGGTCGACGCCCTCGGTCAGCCCACCGACGATCCGCAGGCGGTGATGGATCTGCGCTACGGCCCGATGGCGATCGAACCCCTGGCCTCGCACCGGGACCGCTTCAACTTCTGGTACCTCGACGACGACCTCGGCGACGAGCTCGCCCTCCTCCACGACGCCGCCCTCGCCGACCGGCTCGACGCGTTCGGTCTCGATCACCTCCAGGTCACCGCCCTCTACGCCCGGTCCCGTGGCCTGCGTTCCGACGCCCGGGCCACCAGTTTCTGGGGTGAGGTCGACGTGCCGCCGTTGGACGAGCTGGCGTTCGGCGGGGTGCGGGTGTCGGTCGATCCGGCGTCGCCGCTGTGGAACGCAGAGACCCTCGCCCACGAGTGGGGTCACGGCCTGTTCGAGCTGCGCGACGAGTACTACGGGTTCGACGGGCGGGCGATCACCCACGGCGCCCCCAACTGCGCGGTCGACCGCTCCCAGGCCGACGCCTGGTGGGCCGACCTCGTCGGCGACGTCGACCCGTTCGCCGAGCGGGTGCGGGCCGACCGCGCCGCCTACGGCCTGTCGCCGGACCCCCGCGACGGCGACCTCGCCGACGCCGTCCGGGTGTCGCCCACCGAGGGCGGCTGCTACGGCGACCCCGGCGCCGGCGGAGCGTGGCGACCCTCGGCCGACTCGTTGATGAACTCGGAGTTGCCGGTCTTCGGTTCGGTCAACCGGGCGCGGGTCCAGGCCGTGCTCGACCGCTTCAGCGGCCGGGGCGCCGTGACCGAGCTGGGTGACGTCGTGGCCGTGTCGTGCCTCGAGGCGGTGGACGGCGCCGACGTCGTCATGCGGTGCGAGGGGACGGTCCGTTCGCATCTCGATCTCGATGACGGAGCGCTGATGATCGGGGGCGGGCGTTGCGCCGCGACCGCGGCCTCGTCGGCCGGGCAGGTCGAGAGCGTCCTCCGCTCGGTCGCCTTCTCGTGCGAGGCCCCGGCCGGGACCGGCGGGTTCGCCACGATCGCCATCGGCGCGGCGCGCAGCCGCATCGCCGTCGAACCCCTGTCGGCCGCCGACGAACGGTTGCGGGTCGACGTCGTGGCGAGGGTCACCCAGCCGACCCTGCCGCCCAGTGTCGACCCGGCGGAGGCCGCGGGTGAGGCGACCGGGTCGGCGTCGTCCGGGTCGGGTTCGGCGGGGGCGGTCGCAGCCGGCCTCGCAGTCGCCGCACTCGGCGTCGGGGCGGTCGCCGGCCGCCGGCGCACGGGCGCTTCGCGTTGACGGTTGCCGTCGGGACCCGTAGCGTCGACGCCAGGCAGTTCTGAAACGTTCCAAACTCGGAGAGACGATGACGACGACCCCCACCCCGGCCAGCGCGCAGACGACCGTCGGGGGCGTTCCTGGCGCACTGTCCGATGCCCTGTTCGGGGCCGAGATGATCGCCCCGGCGCATGAACTCGGGACGGCGCCTCGGCTCAGCCGCGCCGTGGCCCTCGACGCGGGGCACGGCGAGGTCGTCGGCGCCACCCTGCATGCCACGGCGCTGGGGGTCTTCGA
>JAWSVN010000222.1:0-7616 GCA_033851875.1 Acidimicrobiales bacterium | reverse complement strand
GCGATCGACCTCTACGACGCCCTCGTCGACGCTGCGGCTGCCCCTCGCATGATCGAGCCGGGCCAGCCGACCGACAGGGTGGCCCGCCAGGTGGTGGCGCCCGTGTGGAAGGCGCTGCGCCGCTCGGTGGCGCGGCTCGACGCCCTCGCCGACGGTCCAACCGACGACCTGATCGAGGCGCACCACGAGGTGCGGATCCGAGCCAAGCGGGTCCGCTACGCCAGCGACGCCGTGCTCGACGACCATCACCAGAACCCCCGCGACGACGAGGCAGCGGCGTCGTTCTCGGCGCGAGCTCGCCGCATCCAGAACCGGCTCGGTCCCCTCAACGACGCGGCGACGGCGGCGCAGTGGTTGGCCGATGCGGCGCCGGCCTTCGACCCGGAATCGGCCTTCTGGGCCGGCCGCATGGTCGAACGGCTCGAACGCGATGCCCTCGCCGAGCTCGGCGACTGGCGCTCGGAGTTCGAGGCGATGCGAGCCCAGCGCGGTTGGTGGAAGCGCTGAGGCGACCGGGCTGACACGATCGGGCTGAACCAACCGGGCGGTCAGGCCAGCGGCTTGGCGAACCAGTGCGTGGGGTAGGGGTTGTCGTTGTAGCGCTCGGTCCGCACGTAGCCGGCCGACTCGTAGAGGGCGATCGCCTCGACGAGCCGTTCGTTGGTATCGAGCACGACCTGGTCGTAGCCGAGGGAGCGGGCGTCGTCCTCGACCAGTTCGAGCAGCCGTCGACCGAGGCCGGTGCCGCGGGCCTCGGTGCTGACCCACATGCGTTTGATCTCGGCGCTGCGGCCGCCGGCGGCTGCAGGACCCGTCGGTTCGATCGCCTGCAGTCCGACGCAGCCGAGCGCCCGGTCGGCGTCGACCGCCACCCAGAACCCACCGGTCGGGCGTCGCATCGCCCGCAGGCCCTCGTCGACGCCATCGCCCGGGTCGAAGCCTTCGTCGAAGCGCTCGTCGATCTCGTCGAAGTAGGCGCCCATCGACGCCGCCGCCAACGGGTGGTCGGGGGCCACCAGCTCGATCTCGATCGCGGCGGCCAACAGGAGCCGATGGGCCGTGTCGAGGGCGTCGGCCAGGCGGGCCCGGCGGGACTCGTCGAGGGGAGCCAACAGGTCGACGGCGGCCACCTGCGACGCCTCCTCGAGGGCCCTCCACTCGGCGACGCCGGCGGGGGTGAGGGTGACCCGGCGGCGGCGGGCGTCGTCAGAATCGGTGTCGAGGGTGATGAGTCCCTCGTCGTCGAGCCCGCGCAGCACCCGGCTCAGGTAGGCCGGGTCGACGCCGAGCCGGGCCCGGATGTCGGCCACGTCGGCGCCGTCGGGCCCCGCCTCGTAGAGCACCCGACACGACCCGAGGGGGCGGCCCCGCCCGAGGAACGAGTCGTCGAGCACGCCGATGCGACGGGTGTAGGCCCGGTTGAAGCGGCGCAGTCGGTCGACGGCACCGTCTGGGTCGGCGGTCGAGTCGGCGGTCGGTGCAGGCACTCGCGGCATTGGTTGACCTTAGTCAACTATTGACCGAACGGGTCGTCGCCGTTACGCTCTGAAACGATTCATTTCACCGGGGAGATTCGATGACCTTCAACGCCGCGACGTTCAGTGAGGCAGCGCTCGACGTGCTCGAGCGGCAGGCGATCGAGGTGCCGTCGTGGGCCTATGGCAACTCGGGCACCCGGTTCAAGGTGTTCGCCCAGCCCGGCGTGCCCCGTGACCCGTTCGAGAAGTTGGCCGACGCCGCCCAGGTCCACGCCGTCACCGGGCTCGCCCCGAGCGTCGCCCTCCACATCCCGTGGGACGAGGTCGACGACTTCGCCGAGCTCGGCGCCCACGCCGCCGACCTCGGCCTGCGCCTCGGCACGATCAACTCCAACACCTTCCAGGACGACATCTACAAGCTCGGCAGCCTCGCCCACGCCGATGCCTCGGTCCGCCAGACTGCGATCGACCACCACCTGCGGTGCATCGAGATCATGGGCGAGACCGGCTCGCGCGACCTGAAGATCTGGCTGGCCGACGGCACCAACTACCCGGGCCAGGACGACATCCGAGCCCGCCAGGACCGCCTGGCCGACTCGCTGGCCACCATCTACGAACGGCTCACCGGCGACCAGCGCCTCGTGCTCGAGTACAAGTTCTTCGAGCCGAGCTTCTACCACACCGACGTTCCTGACTGGGGCACGAGCTACGTGCAGTGCGCCGCCCTCGGCGAGCGGGCCGTGGTGTGTCTCGACACCGGCCACCACGCCCCCGGCACCAACATCGAGTTCATCGTCGCCCAGCTGCTGCGCCTCGGGAAGCTCGGCTCGTTCGACTTCAACTCTCGCTTCTACGCCGATGACGACCTGATCGTCGGCGCCGCCGATCCGTTCCAGCTGTTCCGCATCCTCCACGAGGTGAACCGGGGCGGCGGCTTCGCCGCCGACTCCGAGGTGGCGTTCATGCTCGACCAGTGCCACAACATCGAGGCCAAGATCCCCGGCCAGATCCGCAGCGTGCTCAACGTCCAGGAGATGACCGCCCGGGTCCTGCTCGTCGACGGCGACGCCCTCGCCGAGGCCCAGCAGGCCGGCGACGTGCTCGCCGCCCACGGGATCCTGATGGACGCCTTCTCGACCGACGTCCGCCCCGCCCTCGCCGAGTGGCGCGAATCCCGCGGCCTGCCCCGCGACCCGATGGCCGCCTACCTCGCCTCGGACTACCAGGCCCGCATCGAGGCCGACCGCGTCGGCGGCACCCAGGCCGGCTGGGGCGCCTGAGTCACCCGTTCCATCCCTCTCCAACGACCGACTGAACCAGAACCGAGACCTCCCATGACGAACCCCGTGGTCGCCGACCTCCTCGCCCGCTCCAACCGGCTGGGTGCCGACAAGAAGAACACCAACTACGCGGGCGGCAACACGTCGGCCAAGGGCACCGACGTCGACCCGGTCACAGGCGACGACGTCGACCTGATGTGGGTCAAGGGGTCGGGCGGCGACCTCGGCACCCTCACCGAAGCGGGCCTCGCCGTGCTCCGCCTCGACCGCATGCGGGCCCTCGTCGACGTCTACCCCGGCGTCGAGCGCGAGGACGAGATGGTCGCCGCCTTCGACTACTGCCTCCACGGCAAGGGCGGCGCCGCCCCCTCGATCGACACCGCCATGCACGGCCTGGTCGACGCCCCCCACGTCGACCACCTCCATCCCGACGCCGGCATCGCCATCGCCACCGCCGTCGACGGCCCGGAGCTCACCACCAAGATCTACGGCGACAAGGTCGTGTGGGTGCCGTGGCGTCGCCCCGGCTTCCAGCTCGGCCTCGACATCTCGGCGATCAAGGCCGCCCACCCCGACGCGATCGGCTGCATCCTCGGCGGCCACGGCATCACCGCCTGGGGCGACACCAGCGAGGAGAGCGAGGCCAACTCGCTGTGGATCATCGACACCGCCGCGGCCTACATCGAGGCCAACGGCAAGGCCGAACCGTTCGGCCCCGTGCTCGACGGCTACGAGGCCCTGCCCGCCGAGGAGCGCCGCTCCAAGGCGGCCGCCCTCGCCCCGACGATCCGCGGCATTGCCTCGGCCGACTCGCCGATGGTCGGCCACTTCACCGACGACCCGGCCGTGCTCGACTTCCTCGCCCGAGCCGAACAACCCCGCCTGGCCGAGCTCGGCACGAGCTGCCCCGACCACTTCCTGCGCACCAAGGTGAAGCCGATGGTGCTCGACCTGCCGGCCGACGCGTCGATCGACGACAGCATCGCCCGCCTGCGTGAACTCCATCCCGCCTACCGGGCCGACTACCAGGCCTACTACGACGCCCACGCCACGCCGGAGTCGCCCGCCATCCGCGGCGCCGACCCGCTGATCGTGCTCGTGCCCGGCGTCGGCATGTTCAGCTTCGGTCGCAACAAGCAGACCGCCCGCGTGGCCGGCGAGTTCTACCTCAACGCCATCAACGTGATGCGCGGCGCCGAAGCCCTGTCGACCTACGCCCCGATCAGCGACGCCGAGAAGTTCAACATCGAGTACTGGGCCCTCGAGGAGGCCAAGCTCCAGCGCATGCCGGCCCCGAAGTCGCACGCCACCCGCGTCGCGGTCGTGACCGGCGCCGCCTCCGGCATCGGCAAGGCGATCGCCACCCGCCTGGCCGCCGAGGGTGCCTGTGTCGTGGTCGCCGACCTCGACGCCGACTCCGCCGCCGCCGTCGCCGCCGAGCTCGGCTCCGCCGACGTCGCCGTCGGCGTGGGTGTCGACGTCAGCGACGAGGCTGCGGTCGCCGCCGCCATCGACGACGCCGTGCTCGCCTTCGGCGGTGTCGACCTCGTGGTCAACAACGCCGGGCTGTCCCTGTCGAAGCCGCTGCTCGAGACGACGGCCGCCGACTGGGACCTCCAGCACGACGTGATGGCCAAGGGCTCGTTCCTCGTCACCAAGGCCGCCGCCAAGGCGATGGTCGACCAGGAGATGGGCGGCGACGTCATCTACATCGCCTCGAAGAACTCGATCTTCGCCGGCCCCAACAACATCGCCTACTCCGCCACCAAGGCCGACCAGGCCCACCAGGTGCGGCTCCTCGCCGTCGAGCTCGGGGCCCACGGGATCCGGGTCAACGGCGTCAACCCCGACGGCGTCGTGCAGGGGTCGGGCATCTTCGCCGGCGGCTGGGGCGCCAATCGGGCCGCCACCTACGGCATCGAGGAAGAGAAGCTCGGCGAGTTCTACGCCCAGCGCACCATCCTCAAGCGCGAGGTGCTGCCCGAGCACGTGGCCAACGCGGTCGCCGTGCTCACCGGCCCCGAGCTGAGCCACACCACCGGACTCCACGTCCCCGTCGACGCCGGCGTCGCCGCCGCCTTCCTGCGCTGAGCCGGTGACGACGATCCCGCCGGCCGTCGAGGTCGCCGCCGTCGACCTCGGCGCCACCAGCGGCCGGGTCGTGCACGGCCGGGTCGACACAGACGGGGTGACCTTCGAGGTCACCCACCGGTTCTGGAACGGCCCGGTCCGCACCCCGGACGGGCTGTCGTGGGACGTGCTCTCGCTGTGGCGGGGCGCCCTCGACGGCCTCGCCGCCGCGGTGCGAGCCGCCGGACCCGACGGGTTGGCGTCGATCGGGGTCGACTCGTGGGCCGTCGACTACGGCCTGCTCCGTGCCGACGCATCTCGCGACACGGTCCGGCTGCTCGCCAACCCGCGTCACTACCGCGACGACCGCAACGCCGCCGGCGTCGACCTCGTGCACGCCGCGCTCGACCACACCGCGATCGACCGCGCCGGCCTCTACGCCCGCAACGGCCTGCAGTTCCTGCCGTTCAACACCCTCTACCAGCTCGCCGCCGAACGGTCCGGTGGCCTGCTCGACCTGGCCGACGGCCTGCTGCTGATCCCCGACCTGTTGATCTACTGGCTCACCGGCAAGGGCGTGGCCGAGGTGACCAACGCGTCGACCACCGGGCTGCTCGGCGCCGCCGACCGCGCCTGGGACGACGACCTGATCGACCGGCTCGGGTTCCCGCGATCGCTCTTCGCCGACCTCGTCGACCCCGGCACCCGTGTGGGCGCGACCCTGCCGACGGTGTCCGCCGAGATCGGTGCCGCGGTCCCCGTCGTCGCCGTCGGCTCCCACGACACCGCCTCGGCCGTCGCCGCGGTGCCGATGGCCGACCCGTCGACAGCGGCCTATGTCTCGTGCGGTACCTGGGGGCTCGTCGGTCTCGAACTCGAGACCCCGATGCTCACCGAGGAGGCCCGCCTCGCCGGGTTCACCAACGAGGCCGGCGTCGACGGCCGGGTCCGCTTCCTCCACAACGTGATGGGCCTGTGGCTGCTCAACGAGGCGGTCGCCGGGTGGTCACGCGCCGACGTCGAGCCCGTCGACCTGGTGGCCCTCCTGGCGGCGGCGGCCGACGAACCGACGCCGCCCGTGCTCGTCGACCCCAACGACCCGGCCTTCCTGGCGCCCGCCGACATGGTCGCCGCCCTCGCCGACCACCTCACGGCCCGCGGCGCGGTGGTGCCCGCCACCCGTCCGGCGTGGGCCCGGCTGATCGTCGAGTCGCTCGCCGCCGCCTTCGCCGACGCCGTCGACACTGCGGCCCGGCTGACCGGACGCGACGTCGAGGTGATCCACGTCGTCGGCGGCGGCGCCCTCAACACCCTCCTGTGTCAGCTCACCGCCGACCGTAGCGGCCGCCCGGTCGTCGCCGGTCCGGTCGAGGCCACCGCCCTCGGCAACCTGCTCGTGCAGGCCCGCGCCGTCGCCTTCGCTGGCGAGTCGCTCGAGGCCCTGCGTTCACGCACGGCGTCGAGCGAGCTGGCAACCTATGCACCCCGTCCCCGACACCAAGCCTGAGGCCCTCGAGATGCCCCGCTCCACGTCCGCCGTGCGCCGCCAACTCCCCGACGTCAAGGAGCTGGCGCCGCTGATGCGCCCCAAGAAGCCCGTGCTCGACCCGGTGCGGCGCCGACTCGAGAACGCCCACACGATCTGGGACCTGCGCGCCATCGCCAAGAAGCGGACGCCCCGCGCCCCGTTCGACTACACCGACGGCGCCGCCGACGAGGAGCTGTCGCTGGCCCGGGCCCGCCAGGCGTTCCGCGACATCGAGTGGCACCCGGCGATCCTGCGCGACGTCGAACACGTGTCGACGTCGTGGGACGTGCTCGGCGCCCCGGTCGCCTATCCGTTCGGGATCGCCCCCACCGGGTTCAGCCGCATGATGCAGACCGAGGGCGAACTCGCCGGCGCCGGGGCGGCCGGGGCCAAGGGCGTGCCGTTCTCGCTGTCGACGATGGGGACCACCTCGATCGAGGACGTCGCCGCCGCCAACCCCGACGGCCGCAACTGGTTCCAGCTCTACATGTGGAAGGACCGGGACCGCTCGATGGCGCTCGTCGAGCGGGCGATCGCCGCCGGCTACGACTCGCTGCTGATCACCGTCGACGTGCCGGTCGCCGGGCCTCGGCTGCGTGACAAGTACAACGGCCTCACGATCCCGCCGGCGATCACTGCGTCGACCGTGCTCAACGCTGCCACCCGGCCGAACTGGTGGTTCGACTTCCTCACCACCGAACCCCTCCGGTTCGCCAGCCTTGGCCACTTCGAGGGCACGGTCGCCGAGCTGATCGACACGATGTTCGACCCGACCGTCGACTACGACGACCTGGCCTGGATCATCGACCAGTGGCCCGGCAAGACCGTGGTGAAGGGCATCCAGACCGTCGACGACGCGAAGCGCTGCGCCTCGATGGGCGTCGACGCCGTGCTGTTGTCGAACCACGGCGGTCGCCAGCTCGACCGGGCGCCGATCCCGTTCCACCTCCTGCCCGAGGTGGTGCGCGAGGTCGGCGACGACGTCGAGGTCCACATCGACACCGGCATCATGTCCGGCGCCGACATCGTGGCCGCCGTCGCCCTCGGCGCCCGGATGACCCTGGTCGGCCGGGCCTACCTCTATGGCCTGATGGCCGGCGGTCGGGCCGGCGTCGACCGCGCCCTCGACATCCTCGCCGAACAGGTGGAGCGCACGATGCGCCTCCTCGGCGTGTCGAGTCTCGAGGAGCTCGAACCGCGCCACGTCACCCAGCTCGAGACGCTCCGTCCCCGCTGATCTCGAGGCGCGGCGCTACGACA
>JAWSVN010000045.1:0-31746 GCA_033851875.1 Acidimicrobiales bacterium | reverse complement strand
GTCAGGCCAGCTCGAGGAAGAGCCGCTGCAGCAGGAGGGCCTCGTTGGGGTTGCGCTGGAGGGCATCGACAGCGGTCGCCAGCGCGGCCAGCGCCGATTCGGCCGATGGGTCGGAGGCGGCGATCAGCCGGTCGCGGTAGTGGCGCGACAGCGTGGCGAGTCCGAATCGCAACTCGTCGGCCCGGAGGCGCCGGATCTCACGCTTGTGTTGGGCCACCAGGTCGGCTCGACCGGATCCCCGCTCCCCGGTCACCTTGACACGCTCGTCGAGCTCGGCCAGCTCGCCCTCGTGGCGCTCGGTGAGGGGTTCCTGGGCGGCGTCCATCGCCGCCCGCAACTCATCCACGAGGCCGACGACCACAGACCCGGTGCCGTCGAGTCGGCCCGGCACCGACGCCCACAGCTCGGCCCGCTGACTGAGCGCCGGGTCGTTGGCGAGGAGGCGGGCTCGATCGATGTCGCCGGCCGCCGCGGCGGCCGCCATCTTCGCCCGTCGGGGATCGATCCCCTCGGTGAAGAGGGTGGTCTCGATCAGCGACACCGGCACCGGCCCGAACTCGACGGTCACGCACCGCGACTCGATCGTGATCATCTCCGGCGGCACCTCCTCGGCCAGGAGCACGAAGTGGGTGGAGGCCGAAGGCTCCTCGATCACCTTGAGCAGGGTGCCGATCGCGGTCGGGTTGAAGGTGTGGGCCTCCTCGATGACGATCACCTTGCGGCTGCCCTCGGCCGGGGACGTCGCGGCCGACCGGATGACCTCCTTGGCCTCTTCGTCGCGGAACTGGGTGCCCTGGGGGGCGATGAGGACGAGGTCGGCGTGGGTGCCGGTGGTGGCGAGTCGCCGATGACGCTCGACCGCGGCGGCGTCGCCGGCAGAGGCGGCGTCGGCCGACAACAGCAGGGCGGCGAAGCCGAAGGCGGCCTGTCGGGCGCCCGTGCCGCGCGGGCCGAGGAACAGGTAGGCGTGCACGGGCTGCTCGGCCGCGGCCCGCAGCCGCTGGACGGCACGCTCCTGACCGACGACACCGTCGAACACGTCCGCGCCCCCGCTGGCCTCGATCAGGCTCACGTCATCCTCCCGTCGATCTCGTCGGCGATCCGGGCGGCGATGGCGTCGATGTCGCCCTCCGCCGGCAACACGATCCATCGGTCAGGGTCGGCGGCGGCGAGGTCGAGATAGGTGGCCCGCACCCGTGCGTGGAACTCCTCGCTCTCGAGTTCGAGTCGATCGAGGGAGCGCTGCAGCCGAGTCTGGGCCGTGGCGGGGGCGGCGTCGAGTAACACGACGACGTCGGGCCAGCGACCGCCGAGCGCCCAGTCGTTGACCGCACGGACGGCGTCGACACCGAGCCCTCGACCACCGCCCTGGTAGGCGAGGGAGGAGAACACCGAGCGGTCGCTCACCACGTGGCGGCCGGCGTCGAGGGCTGGCCCGACGACGTCGGCGAGGTGTTGGGCGCGATCGGCCGCCATCAGGAGGGTCTCGGCCCGAGGGCTCACCGACGCCTCGCCGACGCCGAGGAGGAGCTGGCGAAGCTCGGCGCCCAGCGGTGTGCCGCCGGGCTCACGGGTCAGCACGGCATCGAGCCGCTCGGCGAGCAAGCGAGCCTGGGTGCTCTTCCCCGACCCCTCGCCCCCTTCGAACGCGATGTAGGAAGCCACGGCGACCGTGGCTCAGAAGGCGTCGGTTTCCGACGATGCCTTCGGCGCAGCTTTCTTGGCAGCCTTCTTCTTTTTCTTCGTCGCCTTCTTGGTGCCGACCTTGGCACGACGGTCGGCGAGCAGCTCGCTGGCCCGCTCGATCGTGATCGTCTCGGGGTCGTCGCCCTTGCGGAGCGAGGCGTTGACCTCGCCGTCGGTCACGTAGGGGCCGAAGCGGCCGTCCTTGAGCTGCACCTCGGACTCGGTGGCGGGGTCGACGCCGACGATCTTGAGCGGGGCGGCCGGCTTCTGGCCGCGGCGACGCTTCGGCTGGGCCAACACCTCGAGGGCCTTGGCCAGGTCGATCGTGAGGAGTTCCTGCTCCTCCTCGAGGCTGCGGCTGTCCTTCTTGGCCGAGCCGTCCTCGGCGGTGGTGATCTTCTCGATGTAGGGGCCGAACCGACCGTTGTAGGCGGTGATCACGCCATCGTCGCTCGGGTCGTTGCCGATCACCCGGGGCAGCTCGAGCAGCTTGATGGCGTCGTCGAGGGTGAGCGCCTCGGGTTCCATGTCCTTGAACAGTGACGACGTCCGCGGCTTCTCGCCGGTCTCGTCGTTGTGTTCGCCCATCTGCACGTACGGGCCGAAACGGCCGGCCTTGAGTTCCACGACCAGGCCGGTCTCCGGGTGGGTGCCGAGCTCACGGTCGCCCTTGGGCGCCTCGAGCAGCTCGACGGCCTTGATCGGGGTCAGCTCGTCGGGGGCCAGGTCGTCGGGGATCGACGCCCGGTCCTCGCCGCGCTCGAGGTAGGGGCCGTAGCGGCCGACGCGGGCGACGACGGCGACACCGTCGGGGTCGGCCCCGATCGGGATCGAGTTGACGGCGCGAGCGTCGATCTCACCCAGGCGGTCCTCGACCAGCTGCTTGAGGCCCGGCCGATCGGCAAGCCCGAAGTAGAAGTCGCTCAGGTAGGGGATCGCTTCCTTGTCGCCGCCGGCGATGAAGTCGAGATCGTCTTCCATGCGGGCGGTGAAGGCGTAGTCGACCAGGTCGGGGAAGTGCTGCTCGAGCAGGGTCACCACGGCGAACGCCTTGAAGCTCGGCACCAGGGCCGAGCCCTTCTTCCACACGTATTCGCGGGCCTGGATCGTGCCCATGATCGAGGCATAGGTCGACGGGCGGCCGACGCGGAGCTCTTCGAGCTTCTTGACCAGCGACGCCTCGGTGTAGCGGGCGGGGGGCTGGGTGTCGTGCCCGGCGGCCTCGACCCCGACGACCTGGGCGTTGTCGCCCTCGGTCAGGGGCGGCAGGAGCTGCTCGGCGGTCTCCTCCTCGTCGTCCTCGTCGCGCGACTCGCGGTAGACCTTGAGGAAGCCCTGGTGCTTGATGACGGTGCCGGAGGTGGAGAACGTGGCCCGACGCTCGGTGCCCTCGATCGGGGCCGAGGTGGCGCCGAGTCGGAGGGTGACCGTCTCGCCGGTGGCGTCGGTCATCTGCGAGGCGACCGTGCGCTGCCAGATCAACTCGTAGACGGCGAAGTCCTGGCGGCTGAGTTCGCCCTGCACCTCTTCGGGAGTGCGGAAGCGGTCGCCGGCGGGACGGATCGCCTCGTGGGCCTCCTGGGCCCCCTTGTCGCGGCTCTTGTAGGTGCGGGGCGCGTCGGGCAGGAAGTCCTTGCCGTAGCGCTCGGTGATCTGGTTGCGAGCGGCGGTGATCGCCGTGTCCGACAGCGTGGTCGAGTCGGTTCGCATGTAGGTGATGAAGCCACGCTCGTAGAGACCCTGCGCCACCCGCATCGCCTGGGCCGAGCTGAGGCGCAGCTTTCGGCTGGCCTCCTGCTGGTAGGTCGAGGTGATGAACGGCGCCGCCGGGCGCCGGCGATACGGCTTGGCCTCGCGGCTCTTCACCGTGGCCGGGCGGCCCTCGAGCGCCGAGGCGAGGGCACGAGCGCCGGCCTCGTCGAGGTGGACGACGTCGGCCTTGGCCAGCGTGCCGTCCTGGCCGAAGTCTCGGCCGGTGGCGACCTTGTTGTCGTCGACCTCGACCAGCATCGCGGTGAACGGCTTCTCGGCGGCGGGAGCATCGAACGTGCCCTTGAGGTCCCAGTAGTTGGCCGAACGGAACGCCATGCGCTCCCGTTCGCGCTCCACCACGATCCGGGTCGCCACCGACTGCACACGGCCGGCCGACAGGCCCCGCATGACCTTCTTCCACAGCACGGGCGAGACCTCGTAGCCGTAGAGCCGGTCGAGGAGGCGGCGAGCCTCCTGGGCGTCGACGACCTTGCGGTCGAGCTCGGTCGGGTTGGCGATCGCCCGCTGGATGGCCTCGGGGGTGATCTCGGTGAAGATGATGCGCTTCACCGGGACCTTCGGGTTGAGCACCTCGAGCAGGTGCCAGGCGATGGCCTCTCCCTCGCGGTCCTTATCGGTCGCGAGTACGAGTTCGCTCGCGTCCTTCATCAGCGACTTCAGCTTGCGGACGTGGTCCTTCTTGTCCGGGCTGACGACGTAGAGCGGCTTGAAGTCGTTGTCGGTGTCGATGCCGAGGCGGGCCCACTTCTCACCCTTGTAGGCCTCGGGCACATCGGCGGCATTGCGCGGCAGGTCGCGGATGTGGCCGATCGACGACTCGACCACGTAGTCGCCGCCCAGGTACTCCGAGAGCTTGCCGGCCTTGGCCGGGGACTCGACGATGACGAGAGGTTGTGCCACGAACGCAATCTAGGAAGCAGATCCGCGGTTTGCGAGCATCGACCCCAATGGAAGGCCGGTCCTGAGCGGACCGGCCCCGTTCGGCGGTCGTCGGCGCCCGGCAGTGAGCACGCTCAGTGAGCGTCGGCCGTCTCGGGGCTCAGCGCCTCTTGGCGAGCGGAGCCGCCCGAGGCGAGCACCCCCATGCCGAGGATGGTGGCCAGGAGCGACGCCAGCAGGATGCCGATCACAGCGGAGTCGGCGACCGACTCGTCGAAGGCGAGGCCACTGATGAACAGGGCGACGGTGAACCCGATACCGGCGACGGCGCCCACGCCGAACACGTGGCGTGTGGTCACCCCAGGGGGGAGCGGCGCCACCCCGGCCCTCACGGCGGCGAGCGTGAACAGGCCGACGCCGACGGGCTTGCCGATGACCAGGCCGGCGATGATGCCCCAGGTCACGGGGCTCGACAGGGCGTCGCTGATCGCCTCGCCCGACAGGCCGACACCGGCGTTGGCCAGGGCGAAGATCGGGATGATGATGAAGCTCGTCCACGGCGTGAGCATGGTCAGGAGCCGGTTGGTGATGGCGATCGACTCCTTCATCTTCCAGTTGGCGTCGAGCACGCTGCCGGGGCTCACCGAGTCGCCGGTGAGGACGTCCTCGATCGACTCGAACATGCGCGGGCCGAGCAGGGGACGGGCGGGCGCGATCAGGCCGAGGGCGACGCCGGCGATCGTGGCGTGGATGCCACTGCGGAAGGTGGCATACCAGACGAACACGCCGGCGAGCACGTAGACCGGGATGTACCAGATCCGGAGCCGCTTCATCATCGACACCCCGAACAGGGCGACCACGGCCGTCACCAGCCACGGGATCGACATCTCCTCGGTGTAGAAGAGCGCGATCACGGCGATGGCGCCGATGTCGTCGACGATGGCGAGGGTGAGGACGAACAGTTTCAACCGCTGCGGCACCCGGTTGCCGAGGAGGGCGAGCACCCCGACGGCGAAGGCGATGTCGGTCGCCATCGGCACACCCCAGCCGCCGAGGACGCCGTCGGCGCCGGTGTTGAACACGACGTAGAGCAGGGCCGGAATGACCATGCCGCCGACGGCGGCGATCGCCGGCAGGGCCGCCTGCCGGGGGTCGGCGAGGTCGCCGACGACGAGTTCGGTCTTGATCTCGAGTCCGACGACGAAGAAGAACAGCACCATCAGGGCGTCGTTGACCCACTCGTGGAGCGTGAGACCGTGCCCATGGTGCGTGAAGGGCTCCCAGCTCCCGATGGCGAACTCGACCTCGGTCTCCCAGAAGTGATGGAAACCGTCGGCCCACGGCGAGTTGGCCAGGATCAGGGCCGCCGCCGTGGCGATGACCAGGAGCACGCCGGAGGCCGCCTCCTGGGCGAGGAAGCGGACCATCGGTCGAGCAACGACCCTGGCGAGTCGGGTGTCGCCGCCGCTCCAGGCCTCACGGCGGACGGACAGCGCTGGTTCGGAGCTCATGGTGCGGAAGAAATCCCTTGCGACAGTGAGGCCAGGAAGGCCCGAAGTCTAGATCCTCGCCCGATCGCCGGGGAGCCGTCCTCCCGGCCGCCGCCCTCAGCACCGGTCCGCCTCCCCATCAGTCGTTGATGTCGAGGGTGACCGTGGTGCCCGCGTCGCTCGAGTCGAAGGCGATCGCGCCTCGGGTGAGGTGGCGCATCAGCGGCACACCGAACCCGCCCTCGATCATCATGCGTTCCGGTTGCGTGATGTCGGGCAGCTCGGGGAGGGCGGTGAGACCGGCCCCCTGGTCGCGGACGACCAGTCGTACGCCGTGCCGGCCGATCTCGCAGGCCGCATGCACTCGCCCCGGTTCGGTGTCGAACGCTTCGGCCCGTTCGAGGTTCGCCTGGATGGCGTTGGTCACGGCCTCGGAGGTGACCCAGCGCAGGTCGTCGAGCCGGTCGGGGGTCAGGACACCGGCCGCGTTGGCGGCGGCGGCCACGATCATCCTCACGACCGTGACGAACTCGACCGACGACGGGATGTCGATCCGCACGACGCCGTCGCCGGCCTCCACGCTCGCCCCGTCGACGGGCTGTTCGATCGATCCGGAGACGTTCACCGTCGGTGGAGAATAGTGCACGCTCCGTCCCTGGGAACAGACGCGGGTCGACCATCCGGGGGCGATTCTCGTCACGGTCCCCATCCCGCCGGCCGGGCTGCGATCTCCCACCGGTCAGAGCTTGACCGAACGACGCCAGGCCGAGAACGAGGCGAGATTGCCGGGCTGGGGTCGGACCAGCCAGCGATAGGGGTGCAACTCGGCCGGACCGATTCGGGCCGCCCGGTCCCGGAAGCCCGGCACCGGGGCGAACGTGACCGCCGGGGCGTGGTCGGCGAACACGCCGACGGGGTCGCCGAGGTGGACGGTGATGTCTCGCGCCTCGGCCAGTTCGGCCAGGGTCTCGACCAGGAACACCAGCCGCTTCGACGACAGTCGCAGGCGGGCGAGGAGTGGCTCGTCGAACACGAACACGGCGGGCAGGTCGGGGTGAGCCTCGAGGGCCGGGTCCCGATCGCCGAGCGACTCGGCGGTCAGCCAGACGATGTCGGGCTCGCCGTCGGCCTGGGTCTCGCCCGGTCCGGCGATCGTGTCGCCGACGGTGTCAGACCGCAGGTCGGCCGGCGGGTCGACCCGTTCGAGGTCGGGGTCGCCGGGCCAGGACTCGATCGGGCAGTCGTGCACCAGATCGCACGACGCGCACAACCCGGGCGCCCGCTTCTCGACCTGCCAACGACTGAACCCGTAGGCCTTCGACGAACCGGCCCCGGTCGTCCACTGCCAGCCGAGCCGGTTGGCGGCGCGCGACCCGTCGAGGAGGTGGCGGAAGAAGACGTCCTCGCCGTCCTGCCACGCGTGCCCCTGTCGCACGGTCCAGTGGCTGGCCAGCCACATGCGGCTCTGGTTGACGAGCCAGCCGTCGTCGAGGAGTTCCTCGACGGTCAGCTCGAAGCACGCCATGTCGGTGTCCCACCCGTCCTCGGGGCGGGCCGGGGTCGGCCGGTGGGCGGGAGGCTGGTGACGCACGCCGGCACGGGTGGCGGAACCCAGCCGGGCGTACCAGTGACGGGCGTACTCCTGCCACAGCAGCTCGTCGCGGAACTTGTCGACGTCGCGCCCCGGGCCACCGCCGACGTGGTTCCACACCTGATCCAGGCTGAGGAGTCCGTGGCGGATGAAGGGCGACAGGCCCGACGCGCCTCGCTTGGGCACCGGGTAGACCTCGTTGCGTTGGGCGGCGTAGCCGGTGACGTCGAACGAGGCGAGGGCGGCGTCGGCAGCTCGCTGCCCTCCTCGCCAGTTCTCGGAGCCGGCGACGTCGTCGCAGCACAGATGGGAGAGGTGTTCGGCGACGAAGGCCTCGGCGGCGTCGACCCCGGGGGCCGGCGGAGCGAGAGCGGTGGTCGGGCGCGCCATCGGCCGATTGTTGCCGACGATGTCGCGTTTCGCCTCGGCGGGTGGCAGATCGTCCCATGCGCGACCGCCCGGCCGACGCGCAGCGTCCCCGTTTCAGGCTCGAACGACCGCCGTCAGTGGTGACGTTTACCCTTGGGGCCGTGAGCGTCGACCTGGTCACCGCGGCTGTCCCGCCGACCCTCGACGCGCGCGTGATCCACGCCGAGACCTTCCCGGCCCGCGCTGCCCGCTTCGGCAGGCTGGCCACGCCACTGCCGGTCGAGGCGGCCGGGGCCCTCGCTGGCGTCGTGCCCGACGGGCGGTTGTGGACGCATCAGGCCGAAGCGATCGACCACCTGCGGGCCGGGCGATCGACCGTGGTCGCCACCGGCACCGCCTCGGGCAAGTCGCTCTGCTACCAGGTGCCGATCGCCGAGGCGACCGTGGTCGGGATCCGGCCCGGCACCGCGCTGGTGCTCTACCCCACCAAGGCCCTGGCCCACGATCAGCTCCGCAGCTTCGGCGCCTTCGGGCTCGACGGCCTGGTCGCCGCCACCTACGACGGCGACACCCCACGCTCGGATCGGTCCTGGATTCGAGAGCGGGCCACCACCGTGCTCACCAACCCCGAGATGCTGCACCACGGCATCCTCCCCCACCACCAGAAGTGGGCCACCTTCCTCAAGCGTCTCGACTACGTCGTCATCGACGAGCTCCACGTCCTGCGCGGCGTGTTCGGCACCCACGTCGGCCACCTCCTGCGCCGGCTCCGGCGGCTGTGCGCCCTGCACGGCTCCGACCCGACGTTCTGCTTCACCTCGGCCACGATCGGTTCCCCCGCCGACCTGGCGGCCGAGCTGTGCGGCAAGCCGGTCGTGGCCGTGAGCGACAACGGCGCGCCGACCGGGGAACGGGTGGTGTCGCTCGTCCAGCCGGCCGAGATCGACGCCGAGGCCGGCCGCCGCCAGTCGCCGACCACCGAAGCGATCCGGATCGTCGTCCAACTGGTGCGGTCCGGGCGGCGGGTCATCACGTTCTGCGGTTCGAGGTCGCAGACCGAGCGGGTAGCGGCCGGCGTGGCTCGCGCCCTGCCGCCCGAGCTCGCCGACACCGTGCGCCCCTACCGGTCGGGCTACCTGGCCGCCGAACGCCGCGAGATCGAGGAGGAGCTGGCGAGCGGCGCCGTGCGAGCGGTGGTGACCACCAGCGCGCTCGAGCTCGGCGTCGACATCGGCGGCCTCGACGCCACCGTGCTGGTCGGCTTCCCCGGCACGATCGCCTCGTTCTGGCAACAGGTCGGTCGTGCCGGCCGTGCCGGCCAGAGGTCGGAAGCCGTACTGATCGCCGGCGAGGACCAGCTCGACCAGTGGTTCGTCCACCACCCCGACGATCTCTTCTCCCGCCCGCCCGAACCCGCCGTCGTCAACCTCGCCAACCCCCAGATCGGCGACCCCCACCTCGGCTGCGCCGCCTTCGAGCAGCCCCTGTTCCCGGCCGACGAACGGTTCTGGCCCGGCATCGACGACGGCGTTCGCCGCCTCGTCCTCGCCGACGAGCTCCGGATCCGGCCCGACCGGCGACGCCTGCCCCGGGCCGTGTGGGGCGGGCGAGGCATGCCGTTCCACCGGATCGGCTTGCGATCGGCGTCGAGTGGGGTGGTGCGCGTGGTCGCCGACGACGGCGACGGGCGCCGGGAGATCGGAACGGTCGAGGCCGATCGGGCGGCTGCTCTCGTCCACCCGGGGGCGATCTACCTCCATCGGGGCACCCCGTGGCGGGTCGCATCGCTCGACCTCGACCACCGCGAGGCCGTCGTCGAGCCGGCCGACGATCGGCGCTGGACCCAGGCTCGCACCGCCATCGACCTCCAGGTGTTGAGCAGCGACGAGAGCCGCACGGTCGGCACCGCCGAGCTGCATCGGGGCCGGGTCGAGGTGACCACCGCCGTCACGGGCTACCGGGAGTTCGAGGTCGGGCGCCGCTCCCCCGTCGGCCGCCACGACCTCGACCTGCCGCCCCAGACCCTGCAGACCACCGGCGTCTGGTACGAATGGGACCCGGGCGCCCCGCGCCGCTACGGCATCGACGACGAACGCCTGCCCGGTGCGCTCCACGCCGCCGAACACGGGGCCATCGGCATCCTGCCCTTGTTCGCCATCTGCGACCGTTGGGACGTCGGCGGTGTGTCGATCGCCGCCCACCCCCAGTCGGGCAAGCCGTCGATCTTCATCTACGACGGCTACCCCGGGGGCGCCGGCATCGCCGAACTCGCCTTCCACGCCGCCGACCGCCACCTGGCGGCCACGATGGACGTGATCGATCGGTGCCCCTGCCGCTCGGGCTGCCCGAGCTGTGTGCAGTCGCCCAAGTGCGGCAACGGCAACGAACCGCTCGACAAGGCCGCCTCCCTCGCCCTGCTCCAGCAGACCCTCGGTATCGACGAACCGTTCTGACCCGACCCGCCCTGGGCTCGTTCTCGGCCACCCTCGGGCCCTCTTTCTTGACACTGATTGCAGTCGAGAAGAGGCTGGCGGGCATGAGCATCCTCGAGCAGTACCGCCTCGACGGCCGGGTCGCCGTGGTCACCGGGTCGGGCCAGGGCATCGGACGAGGCATCGCGTGGGCCCTCGCCGACGCCGGCGCCGACGTCGTCCTCAACGCCCGGCGGGTGCCCGACCTCGAGCAGACCGCGGCCGGTGTCGAGTCGAGGGGACGCCGCGCCCTGATCGTGGACGGCGACATCCGCGACTTCTCCGACGTCCTCGCCGAGCGCACGATTGCCGAGTTCGGGCGGCTCGACATCTGGGTCAACAACGTCGGCGGCTCCGACGAGAACGACGTCCACCTCCTGGTCGACACGCCCGACGACATCTTCCGCTCCCAGCTCGAACTCAACCTCACCTCGGCCTTCCAGGGGGCCCGGGCGGCCGCCGCCCACTTCGGCGACGAGGGCGTGATCGTCAACATCACCTCGGGCGCCGGCACCCGCGGCAGCCCCTACACCGGCCCCTACGCCGCGGCCAAGGCCGGTCTCATCAACCTCACCCAGACCCTGGCCCTCGAGCTGGCCGAGCGGGGCGTGCGGGTCAACGCGGTGTCGCCCGGCCCGGTGCCCACCGAGGCCTACCTCGAGGTGCTCGGCGTCGAGGACGAGCTCGACGCCCTCACCCGAACGATCCCGCTCGGCCGCCTGGGCACCCCCGACGACATCGCCTCGGCCGTGCTCTACCTGGCCTCGCCAGCCGCCTCGTGGGTCACCGGCCAGCACCTCCTCGTCGCCGGCGGGCGAACCCAGCGGAGCTACCAGTACAAGCCCAAGCAGCACTGAATGACGATGCAGTGTTGGCTGTGACGTCTGTCTCGTGTCAGACTAGAGACTGACTACAGTTACAAGTTAGAGCGGGTGGAAGCCCGCCTCGACAGGAGGACGAACGTGACCGACAGCACGACGACCTGGATCGGCGATTCCACCCTCGGTGAGCGCTTCCCGGCATGGACCCGCGGCAACGCCGCGGATGTGTTCCCCGAGCCCTTCAGCGTCCTGGGCCAGAGCCTCGTGATGCGCAAGGGCATGTGCACCGGCCTACGCGACGCCTACATCGACATCGGCGCCCTGGACTACGACGAGTTCGAGGACCCCGCTCTGCCCGACCTGTTCAAGGTGTTCGGCGGCTACCCCTACAACCCGCTGACGATGAGCCGCATCCTCGGCGCCCGCATGCCGGGCGCCACGCCCGAGCTGATCGACGCCGCCTTCTTCGACGCCCGCGACGAGGTCCCTCCCTACGAGGAGGAGGCCTGGCACACCTCCGAGGCCAACGAGGCCAAGCTCGGCGAGTCGATGGGCTGGGCCATGTCGACCACCGAGCTGCCCGAGCTGGTCGCCGACAAGGAGCTGGTCCGCAGCCTCCGCGAGCAGCGCCCCGACCTCTCGACCCTCACCGACGGCGCCCTGATCGCCCGTGCCCGGGCGATGGTGCCCTACATCCAGCAGACCTTCGAGAACGCGATGCGGGTGTCGTCGCTGTCGTCGCTCGGCCCGGGTGCGCTCGGCGCGATCTGCGAGGCCCTCGGCGACGCCACGATGGCGGTGCGCCTGCTCGCCGGCATCGAGGTCGACTCGGCCGCTCCGTCGCACGCGATGTGGACCCTCGGGCGCCTCGCCAAGGAGTCGCCTGCGGTCACCGCCGCCTTCGAGGCCGGCCCCGACGCCGTGCTCGAGCAGCTCCAGGCGTCCGACGACCCCGCCGCCGCCGACTTCCTCGCCCGCTTCGAGCAGTTCCTGTTCGACTACGGCTCCCGCGGTCAGAACGAGTACGACCCCCGAGCCGCCTCGTGGGAGGTGCGTCCCCGCGCTGCGCTGGCGGCGATCGACCTGATGCGCAAGTCCGACGAGGCCAACTCCCCCGAGGCCCGCAACGCGGTCTCGGTCGCCGAACGCGACCGGCTGGCCGCCGACATTCGGGCCAAGATCGCGGGCGACGCCGAGACCGCCGGCACCTTCGAGGCGGCGCTCCAGTCGTCGCAGGTGTTCCTGGCCGGACGTGAGCGGGCCAAGACCAACGTGGTCGGCGTGATCAACGAGGTCGGCGTGGCGATCCGCGAGTTCGGCAAGCGCCTGGTCGAGCGAGGTGTGATCGACGACGTCGAGCAGGTCTTCATGGTGACCGACGAAGAGCTCGACCGGCTGCGTCATCACCCCGACACCCTCGAGGACACGATCCAGGAGCGCTGGGCCACCTACCGCACCCTGTTCGAGCGTGAGCCGGTGTTCATCGTCAACAAGCGAGTGCCCGGCCTCGACGAGATGACCGTGCGGAGCGACAAGGCCGTCGACAAGGCCGAGTCGGGCGCCGTACTCCTGGGCGCGGCAGGCTCCGGGGGCACCGCCACCGGCCGAGCCCGCGTGATCCTCGACGCCGCCGACCCGGCCGGCCTCGAGCCGGGCGACATCCTCATCGCTCCCCAGACCGACCCGTCGTGGGTCCCGCTGTTCGTGCCGGCCGCCGCCGTGGTGGTGAACGTCGGGGCGATGGGCTCCCACGCCATGATCGTGAGCCGCGAGCTCGGCATCCCATGCGTGGTGAGCGTGGCCGACGCCACCGACAGCATCACCGACGGCGCCACCGTGACGGTCGACGGCACCGCCGGCACCGTGACGGTGCACTGACGCCACCGGGATTCGGTTCCCCCGTGGGCTTCCGCCCACACCCAATGCAGACGGCCCGACCGGGGTGCACCGGTCGGGCCGTTGCGTTTGTGCAAGAGTCGCAGGATGCGCGCGGCGGCCGGTTCGGCGAGATTCCTGTTCCTCGTGTCCGGGGTGGTTGCCTTCCTGGCGATCGTCGTGATCGTCGGGGGCGAGGACAGCGTTGCCGTCGGCGCGTTCGTGGCCCTCGTCTTCGGCGCCGGCGCCGTGAACAGCGGTCGCGTCGCCAACGCCCTCGGCTCCCTGCAGCTCGTCCTGGGCGCAGCCTTCGCAACCGGTGCAGCCATCACCGAGTCGAGCGGGCTCCTGAACGCCATCGTCGCGCTCGCTGCGCTGGTCTCGCTGGCATCAGTTCTCGCCCGAGTCCTCCGGCTCGACCGCCAGCGCCCCACTACTCCACCCGGACCGTCACCTGCTCCGTGAGCGAGACGTCGCCGACGAGGGCGCCGACCAGGGGCACGGCGGTCGGGGCCGAGTAGGTGACGGTCACCCGCAGGGAGTCGCCCTCCGCCCGACCACCGGCGAGCGCCACCCCCAGCCGACCCGGCTCGAGATCAGCGGCACCCACCGCCGCAGCTCGCGCCGAACCACCCGACGGATCGACCGCCGCCGCCCGCGCCGCCTCGCGGGCGGCGTGGGCGACCAGCACCCGGGTGCGAGCGATCACGGCGGCCTGGGCCACCACCAACGCCAACACGACGATCACCGGCACCACCAACGCCAACTCGACCGTCGCCTGCCCCCGCTCGCCCTCGCCGGCGACCGGCCTCACCCGATCCGGCCGATCACCGCATCGAGCACGGCGTCGAGCAGGCGGTCGATCGCCCCCGTTCCCGCCGCCCAGGCGATCAACAGGGCGGCGATCGTGGCGGCACCGACGATCACCAGGGCGTACTCGGCGGTGGCCTGACCGGCCTCGGGGTGGAGCGCCCTCTCGGGCGCGTCGGACGTGGTTTCGTGATCGTTCATCGTGTCCTCCTAGGACTCGGATTCCGGGGGCTGCCCCGACGGCAGCGATGAGAACGAGCGCTCGGGCCTACGGCACCGCCGAGTCGCCGGCGGAGGTGAGCAACAGCGGCACCACCACGCCGAGGACGACGGCCGGGAGCGAACAACAGGCGAGCGGCACCACGACTCGGACCGAGAGCGTGCGGGCCTCCGTCACCGCCGCCGCTTCGCGAGCCGACGCCGCCTCGGCGGCCAGCATCTGCAGGGTTGCGCCCAGCGGAGCGCCGTCGCGCTCGGCCGCCACCAGCGCCCGGACAGGGGCGGCGAAGGTCGGGCCGAGATCGGCCAGCCGGTCGAGGGCGACGGCCAACGACGCGCCGCCGGCCCGGGCGTCGATCGCCGAACGAAGTGCGGGCCGTAACGAGGGCGGTCCATCATCGGCCGCCACCTGGATCGCGCCGGCCACCGTGCCGCCGGCGCCCAACACGACGGCCCACAGGTCCAACAAGGTCTCGAGGTCACGCGGCCCCGGTGGTCGTGACCGCCGACGTCGCAGCCGCTGCCGGCGACGGGTCGACCGACGAGGCGGACCCGACGTCTCGTCGGGGACGAGCGGCCGAGGTGTGGGACGCGGACCGAGCAGCCAGAGTGCGCCGGCAAGACCGAGGAGGGCGAGGGTCATCGGGTCGGCGCCCCCTCGGTCAACGCGTCGATCCACCACCAGCCCGCCGCCGCACAAGCGACCGCGCCGCCGAGACACAACCCGCCGAGGAATGACCGGAAGTAGAAGGCCGCCAGCTCGGGATCGACCAGGCACGCCACGGCCACGAACACGATCGGCACGACGGCGACGAGCTGGGCCGAGGCGCGAGCCTGGGCTGCCTCGGCCCGTCGCCGGCGGCGAGCGCCGTGTTGGGCCCGCAGCGTGTCGGCGAGCCGTTGGAGGGCGGGGGCGGCCGGACCGCCGTGATGCAGCAAGACCTGGAGGGTCACGGCCGTCAGGCCGAGCATGCCGGGCCGATCGACGAGGGCGGCGACCAGTTCGCGACCTGTGCGGGCCTCCTCGAGGTCGAGCCCGGGCGGGGCGTGGCGCCGCAGCGCCGGACCGAGGCCGCCGCCGGCACCCAACTCTCGGACGACGGCGTCGATCCACTCGACCACCGCGGCGTCATGGTCCTCGGTGAGCCGGCGCTGCTGTCGGCGCCACGACAGGCGGGCCACCACCGCCACGCCGGTCGGTCCCGCAACGGTCACCGCCACGCTCGATGCGGCGACACCGACGCCGGCCAGGAGCAGCGCCGGCCACCACCAGCGCCTCGATGCCGCCATCACCGCAACCCTGGACGAAGGATCTGTCGCACCTGGCGTCGCCCGTCGGGGGTGCGTTGGATGTGGACCACGGCGTCGATCGCGCCGTCGAGCTGGGCGCGCACCGCGTCGAGGGAGAGGCCGAGCCCGGACAGCAGACAGAGCGCTTCGAGTCGGCGCAGGGCCGCCGCCGCGTCGTTGGCGTGACAGGTGGCGAGGCAGCCGTCGTGGCCGGTGTTGAGGGCGAGCACGAGGTGGAGGGCTTCGCCGCCGCGCACCTCGCCGACCACGAGTCGGTCGGGCCGCATCCGCAGCGCGTTGACGACCAGGTCGCCGAGGGTCACCTCGCCGGTGCCCTCGCTGTTGGCAGGTCGAGCCTCGAGGCGAACCGCCTGGGCGCCGGGGAGCCGCAACTCGGCGGTGTCCTCCAGCACCACGAGTCGCTCGCTCGAGGGGAGCTCGGCCGTGAGGGCGTTGAGGAGCGACGTCTTGCCGGCCCCCGTGGCGCCGCTGACCACGACGTTGGCTCGGGCGGCGAGGAGCCCACGCAGTTCGTCGACGATGTCGGGCGGGCCGAACGACTCGAGGGGATGAGCGCGAGCGGCGAACCGTCGGATGCTGACCACGGGCCCGTCGAGTGCGATCGGTGCGACGACGACGTTGACCCGGCTGCCGTCGGGGAGGCGGGCATCGACGAGGGGACTCGCCCGATCGACGCGACGCCCGATCGGGTCGAGCAACCGATCGATCATCACCTCGAGGTCGTCGGCGGTCACCTCGACGTCGGTCGCCCGACAGCCGTCGCCCCGGTCGACCCACACCGCTCCCGGCCCGTTGACGAGGACATCGGTGACCGCCGGGTCGTCGAGCACGCCGCCGAGCAGGCCATCGACCAGCTCGCCGCCGGCCCGACGACGGCGCCCGACGGCCACCACCGCATCGACCGAGCCAGCCGCCAGCGGCGTCTCGGTCCGGAGTCGTTCCGCCAGCACCGAGTCGGGCAGATCGGGGTCGGAGCGCAGCCAGTCGGCGACGATCGCCGCTCGTCGGGCCGTCATGGCGCCACCAACACGTCGAGCGCCCGCAACGACGCAGGTGGTCGGGAGAGGAGGAAGCCCGAGTCGACCGCTCGGGCGACCCGTTCGTCCCACGGCAGCTGCACGGTCACCGGCGCCGAGAGCGCGCCGGCACAGTCGGGGATCCGGTACGACCGCCCCTTCTCCTTGATCAGGACCACGTCGTCGGCGGGTGGGAGGCGTCGCCCAGCGGAGATCGCCAGGTAACAGGCCCGGCTGACGATCACCGACCGCGATGCGAGGGCGGCGAGGCGCTCGCGCCCGTCGAGTGCGGCCGACGTCAAGCGGCCGAGGTCGACGACGACCTGGTCGGGCCAGCACCGGAGGAGCCGCGCCAGGAGTTCGAGCCGTTCGGTCCGGTCGGCCGGCGGGAGGTCACGGCCGACCGACAGCACCTCGAGAGTCGGGGTGACCGGGCGGGCCAGCCGAGCGAGGGAGCCGGGGGTGACGAACTCGGCGTCGAGCCAGTCGGCCAGCCCCGGACCGTCGGCCCCGACGCCGACGAGGTCGGGGAGGTCGCCGGCGAGATCGACGAGCAAGGTGGGGTGTCGTCTGGCGGCGGATGCAGCCACGGCGACGGCCACGACCGAGCAGCCAACGCCGCCCTTGGCGGAATGGAACGTGAGCATCGACACCTCGCGCAGGAGTCCGGGAACGAGCGGACCCCTGGGGATCGATGGCGGGGACGCTAGCGACGCGCCGGACGATGCCAACGCAGCATCTCCACGAATTGCCGAGGCCGAGCGGAGCAGCCCCGGTGAGGGGCCGGGGCGCGGCGGAGGCTACGGTCGTCGGTGGAGGTGTCCGAGTACCTGGTGGGCTCCCCCGCCTTCAAAGCGGGTGTGCGGTGTGAACCACCGCAGGCGGGTTCGATTCCCGTCCACCTCCGCCAATCGCAGGCAGCACCACTCCGGCCGAAAACGTCGAGTGCGCACCCCGTGGGGTGCGCACTCTTCGTTCTCTGGACGGCGTCGGGTTGCGACGCCAGGCGGGTCAGACCGCCAGCAGGTCTCGAGCGCCGGTGTCGGAGCTGGGGTGACGCAGCTTCGACATCGCTCGGGCCTCGATCTGACGGATCCGCTCACGGGTGAGGTTGAAGTACTCGCCGACCTCTTCGAGGGTGCGGGGCTCGCCACGGTCGAGACCGAAGCGGAGCTTGAGGATCTCGCGCTCACGCTCGTCGAGGGGAGCCAGCAGCCGGCTGATCTCCTCGGGGAGGAGGGCGGTGGCGGCCACCTCGAAGGGGGAGTCGGCCTGACGATCCTCGACCACGTCGCCGAGCTCGGCGTCGCCGTCTTCACGCAGTGGCTCCGACAGCGAGAGGGGCTCGGCCGCGAAGCGCAGGGCCTCGGTGACCTTCTCCTCGGGCATCTCGACCTCGGCGGCCAGCTCGGCCAGCGTGGCCGGTCGGCCGTACTTGAGCTCGAGGCGGGCCCGGGCCTTCTGAAGGCGGGCCAGGGTGTCGCCGGCGTGCACGGGCAGACGGATCGTGCGGCCGGTGTTGGCGATACCGCGGGTGATCGCCTGCCGAATCCACCAGGTGGCGTACGTCGAGAACTTGAAGCCCTTGCGCCAGTCGAACTTCTCGACGGCGTGCATCAGGCCGAGGTTGCCCTCCTGGATCAGGTCGAGGAGGGGGAGACCGGACGCCTGGTACTTCTTGGCGATCGACACGACGAGCCGCAGGTTGGACTGCACGAAGGTCTTCTCGGCCTCGGCGCCCTTGCGGATCGTGCGACGCAGCTCGCGACGCCGGGCTGGGCTCACGTCGGGCTCGGCCGACAGCTGTTCCTGGGCTTCCTTGCCGCCCTCGATGGCCTGGGCGAGGCGAACCTCGTCTTCCTTCGTGAGCAGGGGGTACTGGCCGATGTCGGTCAGATACAGCCTGACCAGGTCTTCCTCGTCGCGCTCGACTCGTTCCTTAGCCAAGGAAACAACCTTCCATCCGCTCGTCCGAACTGTCGGCGCAGGAACCCTCCGAGAACGCCCGGCGTGCCCCTACTCCACCACTGCCCTTCTGTCAGGGTATCGACAGCGCAAGGGCAACGTGGTATCGCAGGAGTGTACCGAGCGCAGCAACTCGTCCACCGGCGGTTTCATCTCCGGCGGGCGACTCGACCCAGGGGTTCGTGATCCGAGTGCGCTGGTGCGCAGGGTGATTGTCGGCGTGGATCCGGCCCTCCTTGAGCCATGCGACCGGGTTGGTGGCTGGTTTGGCGGCTGCCGTGGGCCGGCCTCAGCGAACCGAGTCGGCGCCGACGACGCCCCCGGCCTCGACCAGGAGGGTCGTGAGATTCGCCGTCCGGGTCGCCGCCCGCTGGATGTCGCTCGGCTCGATGAGCAGGCCCTGGAGCACCAGTTCGGCTTCTCGCCAATCGTCGGCGACGTCGGCCAGACACAGATCGAGGATCCGCATCGTCGGTGCGTCGGTGACCGTCGCAACGTTGTTGCGGTGGAAGGTGTAGGCGGCCAGGAGCTGGGGCAACAGCACCCGGGTGTGGCCGATGAGCCAGTCGAGCGCGGCCACCTGCAACTCGGCGGGGTCGGGGCGACCGCCGCTCTCCTCGAACAGGGCCGTCGGGTCGACCCCAGCGAAGGCGTCGACGAACCCCTCGACCTCGGGCCCCGGCGACACGACCAGCCGCTCCTCGGTGAGTTCCCCCAGCTCGGGAAGGCGGCGATACCAGAGTTCGGCGTGGAACGAGTGGTGGAAACACTGCCGCCCGAGGAGCGTGCGGGCGTCCGGGAACGGCACGAACGCCACCCAGCCGCCGAGCAGTTCGAACAGGCGCCGCTCGAGCCACAGGTAGTGACCGATCCGGGTCGCCGTCTCCTCGACGGTGAACGACCCGGGCAGCTCGGGGCGTTGCCAGGGCGGTCGGCGCGGCGGCCGGGCACTCGACGGGGACGAAGCGGCGTCGGTCATCGCCCCCGACGATAGTCAGCGGTACGGGCAGGCGGCCGATTCTCGTGGGCCCCGACTCAGTGGCCGTTCGTGCTCCAGTGCCACGGCTCGCTCGGCAGGTTGAACAAGCCGTAGGCGGCGGCGTTGGCATCGAGCCACCGGAACGCCGCAGTCTGCTGGTGGGAGATCGCTCGACCGTTCACGGTGAGATCGAGGGCCAGGCCCCGCTCGTGCATCGACGCACCGGGCCGGGCGGTCGGCGGGTTGCACAGGTAGGACGGCATCTCGTAGATCTCGTAGTCGCTGGTCCCGCAGTGCTCCCGCCGGAGCCGGACCTGGGTCGCGGGGTCGCGCCAACCCCAGCCGCCGAAGTGGATGCCGTCGCGGGCTGCATGATCGATCATGTCGGCGACGTTCTGGGCGATCGACTGGTGCACGCGATAGCCGCGAACCGTCACGATCTCGCTCTCCGGTGGGATCGGGATCGGGTTGGTGCTGATCGGTCCCCGAGCCGCCAACTCGGCGGCCAAGAGGGCGATCGCCTCGGTCTCGCGGGCGACGAGGTCGCTCTCGATCGCTTCGAGGTCGGCCAGATCGGCGAGCATGTGGTCGAGACGCTCGGCGGCTTCCTCCATGAGGGACTGCTGCGCCGCTTCGGCAGCCTCGAGCGCAACCAAGCGGTCGGCCTCCTCGGCCTCGAGCCGTTCGGCCTCCGACCGGGCGGCGAGCGCCGCCGCGCGCTCGATGTCGAGGTCCTCCTCGACCCCACGGAGCTCCTCGCGCAGGTCGGCGTCGTCACCCGACACCTCCTCGACCAACGACTGCATGCGGACGGCGTCCATCGGATTGTCGACGGTGACGAACAGCGACGGCGACTCGCCCTGGTTGACGAAGGACGCGATCGCCCGCTGGGAGACCTGGGCCTGGAGGCGGTCGAGCTCGTCCTCGAGGTCGCCGATCGCGGCCTCGGCACGGGCCTCCTCGGCTTCGGCCGCCTCCCGGGCCCGCTCGGCGGCGACCAGCGCTGCCTGCTGGGCGTTGACCTCGACGGTCAGGGCATCGAGGGCCTCGGTGACCGCCGTGAGTTCGGCGGTGGCAGCGTCGACCTGGGTGGCCTGGTCGGCTCGTTCGGCCTGGGCGGCGCGACGCGACTCGCGGATCGAGTCGAGCTCCTCGGAGGTGCTCTGCGTGGTGGCGGCCGGCGGCAAGGCGGCGACGCCGGCGACGGCGAGCAGGCCAACGGTGGCGACTCGGGTGCCGGAGCGGCGGAGCGAGTCGGCGGCGTGGCGGGCGGATTGTCGGAGAACGCGAAGACACATGGTGGTCGAACGCCCGCTCTGCGTAGCCTACCGCAAGGCGGCCACTCGGTGTGTCACCCCGTCAGGATTCGTGCGGCACCCGCTCGAGGTCGGCGAGCCAGGCGGCGGCCGACGCGTCGGACGGCATGCGCCAATCACCTCGGGGCGACAGCGTGCCGCCGGCCGACACCTTGGGTCCGTTCGGCAGCGCCGACCGCTTGAACTGGCTGGCGAAGAAGCGCCGGATGAAGACATCGAGCCAACGCCGCACGGTCGCCAGGTCGTAGGCGACCTTGCGGTCGGCGGCGAGCCCCTCGGGCCACGACCCGGCCTCGGCGTCGCGCCACGCATGCCAGGCCAGGAAGGCGACGCGGCTCGGCATGGCCCCTCGTCGCAACACGTGGAACAGCGTGAAGTCCTGCAGGGCGTAGGGGCCCACGAAGTCCTCGGTGGCCTGGGGCCGGTCGCCGTCGGAGGGCACCAGTTCCGGGGTGATCTCGTGGTCGAGGATCTCGTCGAGCACATCGTTCGCGTCGGCGCCGAAGTGTTCCGATGCGATCACGAACCGGATCAGGTGCTGGATCAAGGTCTTGGGCACGCCGGCGTTCACGCCGTAGTGCGACATCTGGTCGCCCACGCCGTAGGTGCACCAGCCGAGGGCGAGCTCGCTGAGGTCGCCGGTGCCGAGCACGATGCCGCCACGGTGGTTGGCCAGCCGGAACAGATAGTCGGTGCGCAGCCCGGCCTGGACGTTCTCGAAGGTGATGTCGTAGACGGCCTCGCCGTCGCTGTAGGGATGGTCGAGGTCGCCGAGCATCTGGCGGGCGGCGGGCCGAATGTCGAGCTCGGCGAAGGTGACGCCGAGGGCGGTGGCGAGGAGGGTGGCGTAGCTCTTGGTCGTGTCGCTGGTGGCGAAGCCCGGCATCGTGAAGGCGTGGATGTCGGTGCGGGGTCGGCCGAGACGATCCATGGCCTGGGCCGCCACCAGGAGGGCGTGGGTCGAGTCGAGGCCGCCGCTGACGCCGATCACGATCTTGGGTTCGCCGATGGCCACGAGGCGCTGCTCGAGACCCGAGACCTGGATGTTGTAGGCCTCGTAGCAATCCTGGGCGAGGCGCTCGGGGTCGTCGGGTACGAACGGGAACCGGTCGAGCGGCCGGCGCAGACCGATGTCGCCGGTGGGCGGGCCGACGGTGAAGTCGATCGTGCGGAACTCCAGCGACGACGCACCTCGGCGGTTGTCGTCGAAGGTGCCCTGGCGGAGGCGCTCGGCCCGGAGCCGGCGAACGTCGACGTCGACGGTGGTGCGCCGTGCGGTCTCGGGGAAGCGCTCGCTCTCGCCGAGGAGGTCGCCGCACTCGTACACCATCGTCTGGCCGTCCCACGACAGGTCGGTCGACGACTCGCCCTGTCCGGCGGCGGCGTAGAGGTAGGCGGCGAGGCAGCGGGCGCTGGCACTGCGCACCAGGAGCCGGCGGTCGTCGGCGCGGCCGACGGTGATCGGGCTGCCCGACGGGTTGACCAGCACGGTGGCACCGGCCAGGGCTGCTTCGGCGCTGGGCGGCACGGGCACCCACAGGTCCTCGCACACCTCGGCGTGGACGACGAGGCCGGGCACGTCGCCGGCGGCGAACAACAGATCGGGGCCAAGGGGAACCGTCGGGTGCTCGGCGAGGGCGCCGACGAAGCGGTGGGTGTGGCCGGCGAGATCGTCGCCCGGACCGAAGTAGCGGCGGTCGTAGAACTCCCGGTAGGTCGGGAGGTAGGACTTGGGGGCGATGCCGAGGATCTGCCCCCGATGCACGGCGACGGCGGCGTTGAGGACGCGATTGCCGTGGACGAGAGGGGCGCCGACGATGGCGAGGGGACGCAGGTCGACCGTCGCGGCGACGAGATCGGCGAGGGCCTGCTCGACGGCGGCGAGCAGGGTGTCCTGGAGGACGAGGTCGTCGATCGCGTAGCCGCTCAGGCACAGCTCGGGGAAGACGGCCACGGCCACGCCGTCCCGGTCGCATCCCTCCAGCTCGGCGAGCACGGTCGCCAGGTTGGTGGCCGGGTCGGCCACCGAGATCGGCACCGTGCAGGCAGCGACGCGGGCGAATCCGTGGGCGTAGGCCGAGGTGAAGTCCACAGGACGAGTGTAGGAGCCGGGGTGGATGGAGCCCAGAGACCCCCGATCCACCCCGACGCCGTCGTCGGCACGGGCCATCGGGCCCGGAGGGCTCAGTCGGTGGTGTCGTCGGTGCTGTCGGTCTCGCCCGGGTCGGCGAGGCGGTCGAGGCGCTCACCGATGCGTTCGCCGCGACGCTCGAGGCGCTCGGCTCGGCGCTCCTGGCGATCCTCCATGCGTTCCTCGCGGGTGGTGTCGACGATGCGCTCTACCCGCTCGTCGGCGTTCTCGAGGATTCGTTCGGCCCGGTCCTCGCTGATGCGGCCGTCGGCGAGGGCGGTCTCGACCCGCTCGGTGATGCGGTCGATCATCTCGGCCTGGAGATCGTCGGAGGTGACGCCGTTGGCCTCGGCGATCTCGGCCAGCGTCATGCCGCCACGGAGGCTCTCCTTGAGCTCGTCGCGGGTGACGCCGAGGTACTCGGCGACGGCGTCGAGCCGGGCGCCGCGTCGATGGGTCCGGTCGCTGCTCTCGCTCGTCGTCTCGGTGGCGTCGGTCTGGGCCGAGGCGACGGTCGGCACGACGCCGACGAGGGAGGCGGCGAGCACGCCGCCGGCGAGGAGCCGCTTCAGGGTCGAGGAGGAGCTGCTGGACGACTTGGGGGTGGTGGTGGGGCTGGCATCGAACATCTGGGGTCCGCCTTTCGGAAGGTGGGTGGTTGACATCTGTGATGTTCGGCGGGGTTTGTTAGGGGAACGTGAGGGCTCGGCCAGGGTTTGTCGAGGGTGGGAGGAGACGCGACGAAGCCCGCCCCGAAGGGCGGGCTTCGTGCAACGATCCGGACCGGAGCCTCAGTCTCCGGTCGGCGAGGGCCGGATCAGGCCAGCGCCGAGCAGATCGTGTTGGTGAGAAGGGTGGCGACCACGTAGGGATCGGCATTGGCGTTGGGGCGACGATCCTCGATGTAGCCCTTGCCGTCCTGGGCAACCTGCCACGGGATGCGGATCGAGGCGCCACGGTCGGAGACGCCGTAGCTGAACTGGTCGAATCGCTGGGTCTCGTGGGCGCCGGTGAGGCGGTCCTCGATGCCGACGCCGTAGCCGGCGAGGTGCCGCTCGGGGACGCCGGGGGCACCCATCGCCTCACAGGCGGCGGTGATGGGGTCGTAGCCCTCACGCATGGCGGTGGTCGAGAAGTTGGTGTGCATGCCGGCGCCGTTCCAGTCGCCCTTCATCGGCTTGGCCTCGATCGAGACCTCCACGCCGTAGTCCTCGGCGAGACGGAACAGGAGATAGCGAGCCATCCACAGGTGGTCGCCGACCTCGACGGTGTCGGCCGGGCCGATCTGGAACTCCCACTGGCCGGGCATGACCTCGGCGTTGGTGCCCGAGATCTTGAGGCCGGCTTCGATGCAGGCGGTGGTGTGGGCCTCGATCAGGTCGCGACCGTGGATCTTGAGGGCGCCGACGCCGCAGTAGTACGGACCCTGCGGACCGGGGAAACCGCTGGCGGGGAAGCCCGCCGGCCAACCGGTCTCGGGGTTGATGAGGGTGTACTCCTGCTCGAGACCGAACCACGGCTGCTGATCGCCGTACTTCTCGAGGGCCTCACGGGCGGCGGCGCGGGTGTTGGTCGGGTGCGGCGAGAGGTCGGCGGTGAGCAGCGTCTCACAGAGCACCAGGATGTTGTCGCCACCACGGATGGGGTCGGGGCACTGGAAGACCGGCTGGAGCACCACGTCGGAGTTGTCGCCGGTCGCCTGGTTCGTCGAGGAGCCATCGAAACCCCACGTGCCCGGCGTGTCACCGTCGTCGAGGATCTTGGTCTTCGAGCGGACCTCGCGAGTCGGCTCGGTGCCATCGATCCAGATGTACTCAGCCCTGTATGCCACTTGGTTTCTCCAACCTTCTCTGCGCTCGTCCGAGCGACTGGTCATGGGAACGTGCCCGCCATCCAATCCGGGGATTGTTTCGCCGACAATCTTCATTTGTGAACGGAGTGTGAAACGGGGCTCGGGGCTGCCCTCTGTCCGGGCCAGGCGGTAACACTCTCGGGGTGGAACGACCTGACGAATACGTGTTGCGGGCGGTGGAAGAACGCGGCGTCAAGCTGATCCGGCTGTGGTTCACCGACGTGCTCGGGCAGCTCAAGTCGGTGGCGATCTCGCCGGCCGAGCTCGAGACGGCCTTCGAGGAGGGCATGCACTTCGACGGCTCGGCGATCGACGGCTTCAGCCGCATCCAGGAGTCGGACGTGCTCGCTCGGCCGGACGCCAACACCTTCGAGACGTTGCCGTGGGCCGACGGGGGCACGACCGGTCGCATGTTCTGCGACATCTACAACCCCGACGGCGACCCGTTCGCCGGCGACCCGCGTTTCGTACTGAAGCGCAACCTGGCCAAGGCCCGAGAGGCCGGCTTCGGGTTCTACGTGGCGCCGGAGATGGAGTTCTTCTACTTCGCCGACGGCGAACCGACCCACGAACCGAAGCTTCTCGACGCCGGCTCCTACTTCGACCTCACCACCAGCGACGTCGCCTCCGACCTGCGGCGCCAGACGATCTCGGTGCTCGAGACGATGGGCATTCCGGTCGAGTACTCGTTCCACGAGGACGCCCCGAGCCAGCACGAGATCGACCTGCGCTACACCGACGCCCTCACGATGGCCGACCAGATCATGACCTTCCGGCTCGTGGTCCGGGAGCTCGCCATGGAGGCAGGGCGCTACGCCACGTTCCTGCCCAAGCCGCTGGCCGGCATCCAGGGGTCGGGCATGCACCTGCACCTGTCGCTGTTCAACGGCGACGGCAACGCGTTCCACGACGTCGACGCCCCCTACAGTCTCGGTCCGGTCGGCCGCTCGTTCGCTGCCGGCCTGCTGCGCCACGCCCGCGAGATCACGGCGGTCACCAACCAGCTGGTCAACTCCTACAAGCGACTGGTCGTCGGCTACGAGGCCCCGGTGTGGGTCAGCTGGGCGCAGAACAACCGTTCGGCGCTGGTCCGAGTGCCGGTGACGAAACCGGAGAAGGCGAGCTCGACCCGCATCGAGTACCGCTCCCCCGATCCGAGCTGCAATCCCTATCTGAGCTTCTCGGTGCTGCTGGCCGCCGGCATGAAGGGTGTCGAGGAGGGCTACGAACTGCCCGACGAACTCGACAAGAACCTCTTCGCCCTCGACGCCAAGGACGTGGCCAAGCTCGGGATCGACCCTCTGCCGGCGTCGCTGGCCGAGGCCCTCGACCTGATGGAGGAGTCGGAGCTGGTCCACGACGCCCTGGGCGAACACATTTTCGAGTGGTTCCTGCGCAACAAACGAGCCGAGTGGCAGGACTACAAGTCCCACGTCAGTTCCTGGGAGCTCGGTCGCTACCTTCCGAGCTGGTGATCTCGTGAGCGAACGCTTCCTCCTGTTCCCCGATCCGGCGCCCGCCGACCTCGTCCGCACCCTCGACTTCGGGGGCTACGGCTGGGTGGCCGTGGGCGGCATCGAGGACCTGAAGGACGCCGAGGGCGACGAGGGTTGGACCGGTGCCATCATCACCGCCGCCGAGGACGACCTCGACAAGACGTGGGCCCTCTGCCGTGAGCTGCGGCGTCGCGACGTGCCGGTCGAGCCGCTCCTGCTGATCATCTCGGGCAACCAGCTCGACGACCTCGAGAGCCGCAACGAGCTCTTCGACGACTTCATGATCGCCCCGTTCCACCCGCGCGAGCTGGAGGCCCGCCTCAAGCACCTGCTCTGGAAGGTCGGTCGCGGCGTGCGACCCGAGCTGATCGAGTACGGGCCGTTGACGCTCAACGTCGAGACCTACCAGGCGATGATCGAGGCCAAGCCGCTCGACCTCACCTACATGGAGTACGAGCTGCTGCGGTTCCTGTCGTCGCACCCCGGCAAGGTCTTCACCCGGGAGACCCTGCTCAACCGGGTGTGGGGTTATGAGTACTACGGCGGCGCCCGCACGGTCGACGTCCACGTGCGACGCCTGCGAGCAAAGCTCGGCGAGGAGCACGCCAACCTGATCCAGACGGTCCGCTCGGTCGGCTACAAGCTCGGCCAGTCCCGCTGGTGACCGCCGTTCCTCGGCCCGCCGGGCCAAGCGACTCCGCGCCTCGGCACTCACCGGGTTCGGCGCAGGGCGCCGAACCCGACTCACGATGCGAATCGTGTGGGTCGCCGACGGCGCGGCAGTGGAGCACGCCAGAAGGCCCGGCGCTGCTGTGTCCGCCGTGCGCCACCCTGCACGGCATCGGTTGCCCCTGACGTTCCTCGGCCTCGCAGCTCGCTACGGCCACTCCGGGATCTCGTAGTCGTCCGGCATCTGGAACACGGCACGCAGGACTTCCTCGGGCGCCCGATCAACACACCGCTCGGGGAGTTGGCGACGGCCGGGGGCGACGCCCCGCGGCATCCACTCCGGCACCCAGCACGGATGCTCGCTGTGCCACGTGGCGCTCAACTCATCGAGCCGCTCGTGCAGCAACCGGGATTGCGGACGACGCGGGACCGACTCGGTCAACCAGAAGAGATAGGAGTACGAAGGACTGCCATCCCCGACATCGAGATCCTCCGGATCGCTGATCACCGCCAGCTCGTAGGCCTTGACCAACTCCTCCTCGTCGGGAAACAACAGCACGACGGCGTCGTCGTCCCAGACGTAGACGAGCAGCGGCGCCGTGTCGTGCTGCTCCCGGGTCGCCGCAGCCAGCACGGAGAACGGCTGCTCGGAGTAGATGTGGATCCAGCGCACTCCGAATCCAGCTGGCGCACTCCGGGCGTTGTTCGGGATCGCGCCGAGCCTCCGGGCGATGTCGGCAGTGCGGTCGAAGTCCCCGCCACGGGCCCGCGGGAAATGCCCGTACAGGTCACCGCCGCCGATCCAGGGGCCGCCCTCGCGATACAGCCGCTCCAGCGAGCGCGACAGGTGGAACCCGGCAGGGAGTCTCAGTTGGTCGAACGCTCCCACCGGCACGCGGCGGTCCTCGAGCACCGGAAACCGAGCACTCAGCTCGCTGAGCTGTGCCCGAACCTCGTCACGTCGCACGCCGCCACCCCGATCTATCACCGCCCCGCCAACGGAACGATCTCGCGACCGAGGGCAGCACACGCCACTCGTCCGGTCAAGGCGCCGGTCACAGCGACGTCGCCTACGGGAAGATGCCGCGCTGGCCGTAGACGTCGTCGAGACGGTCGAGGGCGACGGCGTAGGCGGCTTCGCGGCGTGAGCAGTCGAGTTCCCGCCGCTTGGCGCCGGCCCGGTCGTGGGCGGTCCACAGGATCGTGCGGAGCTTCTCGTCGACGTCGTTGGCGCTCCAGTAGAGGCTCGACATGTTCTGGAGCCACTCGAAGTAGGAGACGACCACGCCACCGGCGTTGGCGAGGATGTCGGGGATGATCTCGATCCCCCGATCGGCGAGCACGGTCTCACCCCCGGGCGTGGTCGGGCCGTTGGCTGCCTCGATCACGAGGCGGCACTGCATCGTGGCGGCCCGAGCGCTGGTGATCTGGTTCTCGACCGCGGCCGGCACGAACACGTCGACCGGTTCGACGAAGAGCTGCTCGCCATCGACGGCTTCCACCCCGTCGCCCCCGAATCCGGCCACGCCGCCGGTGGCGGCCACGTGCTCGGCGAGGGCGGTGACGTCGAGCCCGTCGGGGTGGCGGACGGTGCCGGTGTGGTCGCCGACGATCACGATCTGGCACCCCTCCGAGGTGGCCAGGCGAGCGAAGTGGCCGCCGACGTTGCCGAAACCCTGCAGGCCGACGCGCAGCTCGTCGAGACGGGCGCCGGTCTCACCGCACCAGTGCCGCAGGGCGTAGAGCACGCCCCGACCGGTCGCTTCCTCGCGCCCCTCCGAACCACCGCAGATCAGCGACTTGCCGGTGACGACCCCCTTCGCCGCCTGGCGCACGCCGGGCGCCGAGAGGTTGGCGTAGGTGTCCATCACCCAGTCCATCATCTCGGCGTTGGTCCCGACGTCGGGGGCCGGGATGTCGTGCTCGGGCCCGATGTTGGACCCGAGGGCGTGGGTGAAGCGGCGCACGATGCGGCGCAGCTCGGCCTTGGAGTAGTCGTTGGGGTCGATGGTGACGCCGCCCTTGGCACCGCCGAGCGGCAGGCCGACGAGGGCGCACTTGAACGTCATCCACGCCGCCAGCGCCCGCACCTCGTCGAGGTTGACGTCGGGGTGGAAGCGGATGCCGCCCTTGAACGGGCCGAGGATGTTGTTGTGCTGGATCCGGTAGCCCCGGAACACCTGCCACGAGCCGTCGTCGAGCTGGACCGGGAAGTTGACGATCACCTCGTTCTTCGGGTGACTCAGGATCGCCCGGTAGGGCTCGTCGAGATCGATCAGATCGGCGGCACGCTGGAACTGCTCGACAGCGGTCTCGTGCAGGCTGCGGCGTCGTGCGGAGTCCATGGTCGCCAGTCTCGGTCGGCCGCCCGGTTTCAGTCGAACCCGGCCGTCAGCGGGGTTCGATCACCTCGAGGCCACCGCACCACGGCCGCAGCACCTCGGGCACCGAGATCGTGCCGTCGGGCAGCTGGTGGTTCTCGAAGATCGCCAGCAGGGTGCGGCCGATGGCGCACGCCGTGCCGTTGAGGGTGTGCACGAAGTCGACGCCGCTGTCGCCCTTGAACCGGGTTCCCATGCGGCGGGCCGAGAAGTCGGTGTAGTTCGAGCAGCTGGTGACCTCGCGGTAGGCCTGCTGCGACGGGATCCACGCCTCGACGTCATACTTCTTGGCGGCTGCCGCGCCGAGGTCGCCGGCGGCGACGGTGATCACCCGGTGGGGGATCTCGAGCTGCTGGAAGGTCTCCTGCTCGAGCTGGACGAGGAGTTCGAGCTCGTCCCACGACCGGTCCGGGTGCGAGTAGATGAACATCTCGACCTTGTCGAACTGGTGGACCCGGAACAGGCCCGAGGTGTCCTTGCCGTAGGTGCCGGCCTCGCGACGGAAACACGACGAGTAGCCGACGTAGCGGAGCGGGAGCTGGTCGGCGTCGAGGCGTTCCCGGCGGTGCAGGCCGGCGAGACCGACCTCGGCGGTGCCGACGAGGAACAGTTCGTCGCGCTCGAGGGCGTAGACCTGGTCGCGGTCGGTCGGGAAGAAGCCGGCGTCGACCATCATGTCCTCGCGCACCAGCACCGGCACGACCGCCGGGACGAACTGGTGCTCGGCGAGGCGGGCCATCGTCCACTGCACGAGGGCGAACTGGAGCCGCACGGCGTCGCCGAGCACGTAGGCGAAGCGGCTGCCCGACATGCGCACCGCCCGCTCGGTGTCGACGATCCCGAGCTTCTCGCCGATCTCGGCGTGGTCGAGGGGCGGGGCCGGGGTCTGCTCACCGAAGGTGGTCTCGATCCGGAAGTCGTCCTCGCCGCCGGCCGGCACCGACGCATGGGCCGGGTTGGGGACCGCGAGCGTCGCATCGTCGAGGGCGGCCTCGGCCGTCGCCAACTCGGCCTCGAGGTCGGCGAGCTCGGCCTTGAGTGCCGAGGCGGCCTCGATCTTGGCCGGCCGGTCCTCGGGCGACGCCTTGCCGATCGCCTTCGACGCGGTGTTCTGCTCAGCCCGGAGTGCCTCGACCCGACCGAGCAGGTCGCGCCGGGCGACGTCGGCCTCGACCGCGGCGTCGACCGCGGACGGGTCGACACCCTTGGCGATGGCACCCTGGCGGTAGTCGGCGTCGTCGTGGAGGCGTCGGAGGTCGATCACCCTCGCGACGGTACCGGCCCAGCCCAGCGGGCAAGCGGCTTTTGCGTCGAATCGACGCTCAGCCCGACCCGGCGGCCGAAGCGGCGAAGCCGGTGAGCACACCGGCCACGTTGGCGCCCAGTTCGTCGGTGGCGTAGCCACCTTCCAGCACCAGCACCGTCGGCAGGTCGAGCCCGGCCAGGGCGCCGCCGACGGCCGGGAAGTCGTCGGTGGCGAGGGCGAACTCGCTGATCGGGTCGCCCTCGAAGGTGTCGACGCCGAGTGAGACCACCAGGGCGTCGCAACCGTGACCGCGCACCCAGTCGAGCCCGGTGCCGAGGGCCTCCATCCACACCTCGAACGTCGTGCCGCGACCGAGCGGCAAGTTCAGGTTGCACCCCTCCCCCAGGCCGGCTCCGATCTCGTCGGCGTGCCCAGCGAACCAAGGAAACGCCCAGAGGGGGTCGCCGTGGATCGAGCAGAACACGACGTCATCACACTCGTAGAAGATCTCCTGGGTGCCGTTGCCGTGGTGGAAGTCGACGTCGACGATCGCGACCCTGGCCGCGCCCCGATCACGTAGGCGGGTGGCCGCGATGGCGGCGTTGTTGAGATAGCAGTAGCCGCCGAAGGTGTCGTAACCAGCGTGGTGGCCCGGCGGGCGGCACAGCGCGAACGCCGACTGCGTCGGTGGAAGCCCCGAGGACGAGGCGCCGGCGGCGAGGTCGACGGCGTCGGCCGCCGTCTGGGCGCACGCCGCGGCCTCGGCGGCGGCGGCCCAGGTGCCGGCCACGATCGAGCAGTCGGCCGCAAAGCTGTACCAACCGAGTTGGGCCATCAGATCGATCGGCCGGTGCGTCAGGTTGACGGCGCCTCGGGCCGGCCAGGCGAATCCCATGGCAGCGGGGGCCTGGTACCCCTCGGCGACCCAGCGCTCATGGGCGGTCTCGACGAATCCGACGTAGCCGGGTTCGTGGACCCGGTCGACGAGTGACCGGTCGAGCCGTTCGGGGACCACGATCGGGCCGAGGCCGGCGGCTTCGATGGCAGCCTGCACCGAATCGGCGCGCCCGGGATGCTCCCAGGACGGGATCAACTCACCGCTGTCGAGCTCGAGGGCGTGGTGGGCCCGATGGACGTCGGAGGAGACGATCAGCATCGGGGCCGATCCTGGCGATCAGAGCAGCTCGGCTCAGCGGTTGCAGTCGATCAGCTCGCTGCCCTCGTGGAGGGCCTCGGCGTTCGACTTCAGCAGGATGCCGAGCACGGCCGGCACCAACATGGTGCTCATCAAGAACCCGACGGGGATCACGACGATGATGACAACGGCGATGATGATGGCACCGATCATGCGGGCCAGTGTGCCACAGGCCCAGCGCCGTTCACGACTCTGCTGACCTTCA
>JAWSVN010000221.1:0-2889 GCA_033851875.1 Acidimicrobiales bacterium | reverse complement strand
TGGCATACACCGGGTGCTCGGAGTCGAGGGTGTCGATGTCGAACACGTTGAGGTCGGCGAACTTGCCCGACTCGACGGTGCCGCGGTCGATCAGTCCGAGCACGCCGGCCGGCAGGGCCGTGATGCGGCGCACGGCCTCGGGCAGCGAGGCGAGGTTGCGCTCGCGGTGCCAGTAGGTGAGGTAGTGCGTGCCCATGTCGGCGTCGCAGATCTGGCCGGCGTGGGCGCCGGTGTCGGCCAGGCCGGGGGCGACGTGGTCGGCGGCGAGCACGTCGACGAGCCCGTCGACGTTGCGGTTGAAGAACCACGTGTTGAACAGTTCGCGGCCGTCGCTGGCGTCGAGCCGGTCGATCACGAACTCGACCGGGTGAACCCCGAGTTCTTCGGCCCGGTCGGCGATCGAGCGCCCGTTGGTCTCTGAGTAGTCGGGCGACGGGCCCGTGCCGAGGGGGTAGATGTGGTTCGGGTCGTACCACATCCCCTTCTCCTTGCCCTCGGCGACCAGGCCGGCCCGGGTGGCCGGGTCACGCAGCGCGGCGAGCCGATCGGCCAGGGTGGGCAGGTCCATGACGGCCTTCCAGCGCTTGCCCTTCACCGGCGCGATCTGGGCGAGGCCGCACAGCGAGCCGCTCGGGCGGGTCTGAACCGCCATCGTCGTGCGACCGTCGTTGGTATTGACGTCGGTGAGGAAGCTCAGCATCCGGTCGACCGTGCTGGCCGCACCGACGGCGTTGCCGGCGCCGCCGGAGAACAGCACGTCGCCGCAGCTCGCCGCCATCTCGCGGAGCAACTCGTACTCGTGGTCGGCCTTGGTGGCGAAGTCGTTGACCGCCTGGAACAGGCCACCGCCGGCGGCGTTCATGCCCTCGGCAACGGCCCGATACTCCTCGATCGGGGCCAGGGTGCCGGGCACCATCCGGCCATCGGGGATGACGTGGAGCAGGATGCGCGAGGTCGAGAATCCGACGGCGCCGCCGTCGACCGACTCGGCCGCGATGTCGCGCATCTGGGCCAGCTCGTCGGCGGTGGCCGGTTCGTCACCGAGGGAGCGCTCTCCCATCACGTGGTAGCGCACGGCGCAGTGACCGACGAGGCCGACCATGTTGAGGGCCGGGCGCATCTCCTGCACCGAGTCGAGGTACTCGGGGTAGGTGCTCCAGTCCCAGGGCAGCCCGTCGAGGATGGCGTCGCGGGGCACGTCCTCGACGCTCTCCATCATCTCGGCCAGGAAGGTTCGATTCTCGTCCGCCACCGGGGCGAAGGTGACGCCGCAGTTGCCCATCAGCACCGTCGTCACCCCGTGCCACGACGACGAGGTCAGCAGCGGGTCCCAGGCGACCTGGGCGTCGAGGTGGGTGTGGAGGTCGATGAACCCCGGCGACACGATCTTGCTGGCAGCGTCGATCTCGCGGCGTCCGGCGGCCTCGCGCAGGTCGCCGATCTCGACGATCCGGTCGGCGTCGACGGCGACGTCGGCGACGTAGGGCTCCCGTCCGGTGCCGTCCACGATCGTTCCGCCGCGGATCACGAGGTCATAGGTCATCGGTCGGGTCCCCTGGTCGAGTTACTGGAGACGGACGCTATGCAGGCGGCCGGTCGGGCACCAATCGGCGAGGGCGGCTCGCCGGGGACGGGTTCAGCCCGCCCCGAGGCGGCGCAGACGATCGGCCAACGCTCGGTCGGTGGCGAAGCAGACGCCGCGATGGCCCATCGACACCCCGTCGCCCCGGTTCAGGTCGAGGGCGGCGCCACGCAAGTCGGTGGCGACGGCGCCGAGTTCGGCGGCGAGGCACGCGGTGGCGGCGAAGTCCCAGAGACTGCCGCCACCCCTGGGTGTCGGGAACTTCACGTAGCAGCCCGGCGGGTGGTCGAACACGCCGCATGCGTTCATCACCGCACCGTTGCCGACGTGGATCTCGGCGCCATCGAGGCCCGCTGCCCGAGCCACCCGGTCGAGGCGTGCCTCGACCTCCCCGTCGTCGTCGGCGAGCAGGCTGCGGTCGGCGAAGACCGTGAGCACGGCGGCATCGCTCGAAACCGGCATCACCCATGGATCCCCGTCGCGGAAGGCACCCCGACCGGCGATCGCGTGGCGCGTCGTGGAGGAGACCGGGTCGCCGACGACGCCGATCAGTGGCGTGCCGTCTCGTCGGACGAGAGCGATCGAAACTGCGTAGCCCGGGCGGCCCTCGACGAAGGGGAGCGTGCCGTCGAGCGGGTCGACACACCAGAAGTGGTCGGCGACGAGCCGGCGGCCGTCGTCGTCGCGTTCCTCGGTCAGCACGGCCAGCTCGAACGGTTCGAGCGTGGGTTCCAGGTGTTCGAGGATCAGCCTCTCGGCAGCTCGATCGACCTCGGTCACGATCTGCGACGCCGCACTCGTGCCCGCCGCCTTGTGATCGATCTCGGTCGGTTGTGATCGGGCGATCAGTGCACCGGCCGCTCTGGCGGCGTCGAGGGCCGCGTTCGCCAAGCCTTCGAGATCGGAATTCGCGAGGCTCATCGCTCGCCCGCAACCGTGGCGACGACCTCGCGTGCGACCCGCTCGCTGTAGTCGGTCAGCTTCCAGTGGCCTGGGCTCCACCCCTTGAGGAAGCGGTGGAAGTCGGTCCAGGCAACCCGGTAGAGGGGTCGCCAGTCGGCCTCGACCTCTGCGCAGTCGACGCGGCTCCCGAGATCGGCCAACGCGAGTTCCATCAGCTCGAAGTAGCGGTCGAGCAGGCGCTGCTCGTGTCGCTCGGCGTCGCGCTCGTCGAGGCAGCTGCCCACGAAGTAGGCGAGGTCCTTCATGCCGCAGCCGCCGCCGACGTACTGGAAGTCGACGGCGGCAGCGCGGTGTCCGTCGGCGGAGAAACAGAAGTTGGCGACCTTGGCGTCGCCGTGCACGAA
>JAWSVN010000044.1:0-64646 GCA_033851875.1 Acidimicrobiales bacterium | reverse complement strand
TCGCTCCAGGGCCACGACGGGTCGGCCCCGTGACGGATGAGCCCCTCCACGTTGGCCACCCAGTCGTTCTCGTTCTGCAGGATCAGCACCTCGATGTCGGCCGGGATCGCGTCGAGCTGGGGTTCGGAGTCGTAGGCCGCCAGCAGCGCGTGGGTGACGGTCACGTCGCCGCCGGTGAACCGAGGGTCGGCGGCGATGTCGGCGGCGGTGTCGGCTCCGTAGGAGTGCCCGACGAGGGCCACCTCGCTGCCGGCCGGCAGCTCCGCGAGCAGGAAGTCGGCCACCAGCTGGGCGTAGATGTTGTTGTCGACCCCGTCGTGGAGGAACGAGTCGATCGCCCCGACGTCGACGTCGCGAGCCGATCGATGGTGCTCGTTCAGGCCGCGATCGGGTCGGGACAGATCGATCACCCCGGGCAGGATCGCGGTGTAGCGCCCGTCGCCGTGGTCGACGATGGCGAACTCGTCCTCGCCGACCCAGCGACGCTGCCCGGTGACGGCGATCATCCACGCCAGGGTCGCTCGGCCCTCACCGGTCGACGCGGCCGGCAGGTCGCCCCGCCACGAGGGACGAAGCGTCTCCCCGGGGTCGCCGTGGAGCCCGAGGAGGGGCACGTTCATCGCGATGACGGCCGACAGCCGGGTGAACAGGCCGGCGCTCTCCGGCAGGTGCCGCCCGCGTTCGTCGACCTCGAGATCGAACCCGAGGATCCGCTCGGCCGCGTCGTCGAGACCGATGGCGGCTCGGCGGAACCGGTCGGCCCGGTCCTCGGCGTGCCAGGTCGTGGTGCTCGACAGGTCGACCGTTCGCGCAGCGTGGGCGACCGAGGTGCTCACCAGGTCCAGACAGTCGGCTCCCACCCGCAACCGGACGGCGAGCTCCTGGACGCGGGTGGGGTGGATCAGCACGGTTGGCATGGGGCCAGCGAACACAGCCGGCCCGGTGGGTGGAAGGGGGAGACCGACCCATATCGCCGATGAGTGTCACAGGGCGTGCGTACGTTCTCACCCATGGTCATCCCCACCATCGTCCTCATCGTTCTCGTGCTCGCCGCCGGCCTGCTCGTCGGCCTCCTGGTCGCCCAACGCCAAGCGACGGCCGGCGCGCCGTCGCTCCCGAGTGAGCAACTCGAAGCCGAGCGGGAAGCCGTCGTCGCAGCGGCCCTCGACGCCGCCCGCAGTGCGGTTCGCGCCGAGCGGGCCGAGTCGCTCCAGCAGACGGTCGACACGGTGCTGTCGGTGGCGTCGTCGAAGCTCGGCGACCAGCTCGCCGCCGGCAAGCAGGTGATCGACCGCGAGCACGAGGTGGTGGGTGAGCAGGTACGCCACGTCCACGGCGAACTCCGCCGGGTGACCGAGCTGGTCGCCTCGCTGCAGGCGGAGCGGGCCGAGCAGAACGGCGCGATCGCCGCCCGGCTCGAGCAGGCGGTCGCCGCCACGGCGGCCCTCACCGACACCACGGTCACCCTGCGGGATGCCCTGGCCTCGCCGAAGGCGCGAGGCCAGTGGGGCGAGCGCATGGCCGAGGACGTGTTGCGCACGGCGGGCTTCGTCGAGGGTGTCAACTACGTCAAGCAGCAGAAGCTCGCGGGCGGCGGGATCCCGGACTACTCGTTCGACTTGCCGATGGGCCACGCCGTCCACATGGACGTGAAGTTCCCGATCGACAATTACCTGCGCTGGCTCGACGCCGGGTCCGACACCGACCGCCAGGCCTTCGCCAAGCAGTTCGGGCGCGATGTGCGCCAGCGGGTGAAGGAGCTCACCGATCGCGCCTACATCGACCCCGCCACCACCGTCGACTACCTCCTGTTGTTCATCCCCAACGAGAGCGTCTACGGCTTCATCCACGAGCACGACCCCGGCCTGGTCGACGCCGCCCTCTCCCAGAAGGTGGTGCTGTGCTCGCCGACCAGCCTGTTCGCCGTGCTCGCCGTCATCCGTCAGGCGGTCGACAACTTCATGGTCGAGCGACGCAGCGACGAGATCCTCGCCGCGATCGGCGGCCTCCGCGATCAGTGGGACCGGCTCGGCCAGTCGATGGACAAGGTGGGACGCGGCCTCGAGTCGGCTCAGAAGGCCTACGACGACGCTCGCGGCACGCGTTTCCGTCAGTTCAACAAGCGACTCACCGAGATCGAGCAGCTTCGCGATGGGTCGGAGGAGGACGTGTTGCATCGTGGCGCAGGCTCCCCGGCGACCGAGGCGCCACTCGATCGTGCGACCGAGCACGCGGCGGACTCGTCCGAGACCAGGGCTGTCCGACCCACCGGCGAGCGGGTCGGAGCGCTCCGCCGGGTGGGCTGAACGGCCGAGGCAACCGGTTCGGGCGTGTCGGCTACCCTGGGCAGCATCAAGCTGGCGGAAGCGGAGGGAACGACAGCGTGATGACAACCCAATTCGGCTGGCGCGGAGCCAATCAGTGTGCGCACCACGCCGACATCATCGAACCACTGGTCAACGAACTGCGGCGCTACGACGCGCAGCGCGTGCTCGACGTCGGGAGCGGGAACGGGTCGCTGACCTACCAGCTCCGCGAGGCGGGCTTCGACGTCGTCGGAATCGAACCCGACGCGGACGGCGTGGAACTGAGTCGGCAATGGGGCGGCGAGTTTCATCAAGCCTCGGTCTACGACGACCCCGACCCCATGCTCGGCGACTTCGATGCCGTCGTGTGCGCGGAGGTCATCGAGCACCTGTTCACCCCCGCCGCCGTTCCACAGCTGGCTGCCAAGCTGCTGTCGGCCGGTCGGCCGCTGGTGATCACCACCCCCTACCACGGCTACTGGAAGAACCTGGCGCTCGCGCTGAGCGGGAGTTGGGATGGTCACCTCGAGCCGCTGCACGACGGGGGCCACATCAAGTTCTTCTCGCCCGACACCCTGACCGAGCTGGTCGAAGCGGAGGGGTTCAGCGTCGACACCGTCATGGGCGCCGGGCGTTTCCGCTACCTGTGGCGATCGATGGTGCTCACCGCCGTTCGTCGCTGACGGCCGTCGAAGGAGCCCGGAACCGCTGCCGGCGCAGACGATCCGGCGTCGACGTCAGTCGGGGCTGCTGACCGGGTCGAGGGCGGCGGCTCGCAACAGCGCCCGCATCGCCGTCGAGGTGACGGTGAGGTCGTGACGCTCTTCGACCCCGCGGCGCGCCGCCTTGGTCATCTCGATCGCCCCGTCCGGGTCATCGGCGAGGCGTTCGAGCGCGTCGGCGAGCGCGTCGGCGCTGCCGGGCGGCACGAGGCGGCCGGTGACCCCGTCGACCACGAGCTCCGACACCCCGCCCACATCGGTCGCCACGACGGGGACCCCGACGGCGAACGCCTCCATGATCGAGATGGGGATGCCCTCGGCGAACGAGGCCAAACAGAAGGCGTCCGATCGGCCGAGCTCGGCTCGGACCTCGTCGAGATCCTTGGCACCGAGGAACTCGACCTGGTCGCCCAGCCCTGCGGCTCGTCGCTCGAGGTCGCTCCGGCTGGGGCCGTCGCCGACGAAGACCATCGTGATGTCGCGGCGTCCCCGACGAGCGAGCAGCGCGGCGGCGTCGACCAAGAGGTGCTGGCCCTTCTCGGGTGACAGCCGCCCGACCGACAAGACCCGGAGCCCGTCGCCCGTCCGAACCGCCGGCGGGTGGAACTCGAAGGCGTCGAGATCGACGCCGCAGCGAGCGACGTGGAGCCGCTCCCACACCTCCGGAGCGGAGATCCGCATCAGCTGCGATCTCGTGTGATCGCTCACGCCGCTCACGAACGAGGCCTGGCGGACCTTCTGGGGCAGATGGATCTGCTTCTCCTCGGTGAACTCGTGGTAGCCGTGCACGGTGAACGACCACGAGATCGGCCGGTCGGCGTCCCCGTCGAGCAGATGGACGAGGAGGCAGACCGTCGCGGTCGGGCCACCGAATTGCGCGTGGAGGTGCCGACACCCGTCGTCTCGCACGCGCTCGACCAGCACACAGGCCTCGGCGAGCTGGAACAGCGTCCATGCGAGGAGGCGGGCATCGAGGCCACCGAACCGCACGGCGACTCCGAGCGCCTCGACGAACCGGCCAGGATGTCGCCGTGCGGTGCGGAGCACGGCCATCGCGATCCGCACCGGCGACTGGGCCTTGACGTAGAAGGTACGGTCGCGCTCGCTCAGCTCGTCGGGGAGCTCGACGTCGCCGGGGTCGGGCGGGTTGAGGCTGTAGGGCACGATCTCGGTGGCGCCGTCCGCGACCGTCGCGACCTCGTTGAAAAGGAAGGTCTGTGAGTGGCGCGGATAGTGCGTCATCACGTAGCCGATGCGGACGGCGGCTTCGGCGGCGTTCGTCATCGGGTCTCCTCGGTCCGGGACATCGTGCGGTGGCCGGTGACCCGGACCTGGTCGAGGATCTCGCTCGCTGTCACGGTGTCGGCCAGCGACCAGTCGGCGCTCGTCGGCGAACCGACCGTGAGGCACCGCACGACCTCGGCGATCTGGTGATGGGTCCCGACACCGACGATCGGGTGGTGTGTGATCTGGGCCCGACGGCGCCAACGGACTTCGGTCACCCGTGCACGCGCGGCGGCGACGATCGATCGGTGCCCGAGTCGCGAGCGCCAGTCGGGTGCGGCGACGGTCGCGGGCTCGGTTCGCACGATCGAGCGGGTCTCACTGAGCGACGTGGCACGGACGAAGGGGCGACCGGCCTCGAGGGTGCCGGCGGTCCCGGCGACGCGAGCGACGTTGCGGCCCTCGTGCCCGAACGAGGCGACGATCGTGGCCGCCGCGCCGTCGGGGTAGCCCAGCAACACCGAAGCGAACTCGTCGACGCCGCTCGAACCCTGATGCACCAAGCTCGAGACCGACGTGGGCGTACCGAGGAGCCGGACCGCCAGCGCCACCCCGTAGATCGCCCGATCGAGGAGGACGCCGCCGCCCTTCGATGGATCGAAGCGGGCAGCACCGACCTCGCGGCGGATCGGCTGGGCGAACTCGCAGTGGAGATGCCGGACCAGACCGATCCGGTCGTCACCCACCCGCTCGAGGAGATCGGTGATCGCCGGCAGGAAGAGCGTCCACATGCCCTCCATGCAGAAGACCCCGGCGGCAGCGGCGGCGTCGCCGACCTTGCGCGCATCGTCGGCCGAGGTTGCCAACGGCTTCTCGACCAGTACGTGCTTGCCGGCGGCGATACAGGCAAGGGCCTGGGGGACGTGCAGATGGTTGGGCGTCGCGAGATGGACCACGTCGATCGTCGGGTCTGCGAGCAGTTCGTCGAAGCTCATCGGCCCCGGCACCCCCCAGGCCTCCGCGAAGACGCGTCCGGTCGACGGGCGGCGCGAGGCGACCGCGACCAGCTCGGCGCCCTCGACGAGCGCGATGTCGGCCGCGAGCTGCCCGGCCGCCGCGCCCGTGCCCACGGTGCCGAACCGCACCGGTGGTGGGGCCTCGGTCATCGCGCCCAAGGCATCGGCTCGGGAACCTCGCACGTCGTCGTCATCGAGTGGACGCCACGGCCGAACCCGCCGGACTCGATCGCCATCGTCAGCTCCTGGATGTGGAGGCCGAGCTCGGTCGAGAGTCGGGGCGTCCGGTCGGCGGCGATGGCGTCGGCGAGATCGGCGACGCCGCGCCAGTAGTCCATGCTCGCCACGCTGCCGGTCTTCGCCCTCGGGGCGCCCGACTCGGCGAGCTTGTGGCGGCGAGGGACTGGCGTGAGGATCGTGCGACGGCGAATCGTCCTCCACATCCGGCTCTTGATCGGCGAGCGATAGTCCCAACAGTCCTCGACACTCAGGACCCCTCGATCACCCATGATGCGGAGGGAGTGGTCGTGGGGGGCGACCACGCTGCAGGTCAGCCGGGCGACCACACCGCTCTCGAAGCGGATGCAGCCGATCGTGAGGTCGGGCCCGACCTCGTCGAAGTCCTCGCCGACCACCTTGTCGGGCACCTGCACCGAGGCGAAGGCCGTGACCTCGACCGCCGGCCCGAAGAATGCGACGAGCCAGGGCAGGTAGTAGCCGGCGTGCTCGGCAGTGCATCCGACCGCGATCTCGTCCCGGTACGGCCACGGCAGGCCCATGCTGTTGCGCCAGCTGCGGAAGTCCATCCGGTGGAGCATCCCGTCATCCATCTCCGCGTAGACGGCCCGCACGGTTCCGACGGTCTCGCGGCGCAGCAACTGGCCGAGGGTCTGCGCCGTCTCCCCGAGCAGGGAGCACGGGGCCGACACCAGGTGCAGGTCGCGCGAGGCGGCGAGCTCGGCGAGGTCGCGAGCCGCCTCCATCGAGGACGCGAGCGGCTTCTCGCTGTAGACGTGGATCCCGGCTTCGAGTGCCGCGCGGGTCACCGACTCGTGGCTGCCGGGGTTCGTGAGATTGACCACGACGTCGACGTCGCCGCTCGAGAGCAGGCGCTCGAGGGTCTGATGGGCCACCGCGCCGAGCCGCTCGGCCATCGCGTCGCCTCGTTCGTGGCACCGGTCGTGCACGCCGGTGATCTCCAGTTCCGGGTGGAGCGGCAGTGTGGACGCATAGAAGTCCGACACGTAGCCCGCGCCGACCAAGCCGATCTTCACTCCGTCGCTCCCTCCGCTTCGGGTCGAGGCCCGCCAGGCCTCCCGTTGTGTCCCGAGGCGCCGGGCGCCGTTCGGGTCGTCCCAGAGTATTGCACTTCGCCGTCGCCCGATCCCAGGGCAATCCGGCACGTCTCGAAGGCAAATATGACTTGGGTCCTTGAGTTCTGAACGACCCGGTGGGAAACTCTCGTCATCGGTCCAGCGGCGGATGCTGTACCGAGTGAGGGAACCAGAAAGGCGGATGACGGCGATGCCGATGTCCCAAGAAGTGGCTGGCACCATGGTGCACGAGGTCACATCCATGTCCGTATTCGATTTCGATCACGCCGAAGCGGCGGCCGAGCTGGCCGACAACGGTTGGATCCACCGGTCGGCCGGGATCAGTGCGCCGTTGATGGAGGCGCTCCGAGCCGAGACCGAGGCGTTCCTGGCAGGGGACGGCGGTGACCTGTCGTCGTGGCGGTTCCCGGGGAAGAAGGCGCAGTTCCTGTGGGAGCTGCCCGACGGACTGATGCTCGCGCGGCTCAAAGCCGAGGTGGCGGCCGTCACAGGGATGGACCCCGAACGGGTGACGCTTTCCGAGCGACACGTCAAGGTCTATTCGCCCGACGCCGACGACTTCCCGCCGCCCCACAAGGACCGTGGCGCTTCGACGTTCACCCTTGGTTTCGCGATTCGGGTGCCCGACGACTCGCGACTCGTCCTGTGGCCGAACGTCGACACCAGCTTCAACTTCTACCCGACCTCGGCGGAGTGGCGCGACTCCCGGCCGACGGCCGAACTGCCCGAGAACGTGGTCGAGGGCATCGAGCCGGTGACCGTCGACATGCGGCCCGGCGACTTCGTGGCCTTCCGAGGCGCGGAGATCTACCACGAGCGGTTCCGACCGGCCTCGACCGCCGTGCTCTATCTCAAGTTCAACGAGATCGGCCTCGACCCGCTGGGTGAGGATCCGGACACCTCGGCGGCGCTCGCCCACACGTCCGATGTGCGCGAACGCGGCCAGATCGACAGCGCCACGCTGTCGCTTTCGCCCCTCGTCGTCGGGTTGCGAACCGAGGAGTTCTTTCCGGGCGGGCAGCTCCACGTCCAGGCCAGGTTCGTCGACGGGTCGTGTGCCGCCCGCCTCGACGAGGGCTCGGTCGCGTTCATGCGTCGGCTCATGCGAGCCGGTTCGGTGCCGGTCGCCGTTCTCGAGGGCGACGATCGTGAGGCGGCGCTCGAACTGTTGGATCGCGGCGTCGTCGTGTTGGAACTGTGAGCGACCAGCGGTGAGCGCGGCGGCGCAGATCGTCGGCGCCGGCGCGTCGCTGGCCAAGCTCGCACTGCGATCGCCGCTGGCTGCGAACGTCGGATTCCGACTCGTCCGGGCGCCGCTGCGCGTGCTCAGCTACCACACCGTCGACGACGCCGAGGCCTTCGATCGTCAGCTCGAATGGCTGGTGGCCCATGCGCCCGTCGTCGACGCACCTGCGGTGCTCGACGCCGCCAACGGCGGGCCGAGCCTGCCGCCGGGTGCGGTCTGGGTCACCTTCGATGACGGCGACCCGTCGGTCGTCGACATGGGGCTCCCCGTGCTCGAACGGCACGGCGTCAGCGCCACGCTCTTCGTGTGCCCGGGCCTGATCGAGGCCGGCACCCGATCGTGGTGGCGGGTGGTCGAGGATGCAGGGGCTGCCCGCGCCTCGGCAGCGCTCGGCCGCCGTTTCGCCTCGGTGTCCGAGGCGCAAGAGCACCTCAAGTCGCTGCCCGACGACGAGCGGCGCAAGGTCGTGCTGTGCCTCCAGCGCACCACCGACGAGCCAGTGCGCGCACAGATGACGGTCGACGATCTCCAGCGGTGGGTTGCGGCGGGCCACCACGTCGGCAACCACACCTGGGACCATCCCTGTCTCGATCAGGCCCAAGCGGCATTGCAGCGCGACCAGGTCCGACAGGCCGATCGTTGGCTCCGCGATCACGTGGAGGACTGGCGACCGATCTTCGCCTATCCGAACGGCAACCACGATCCCGTGTCCGAGGCCGAGCTCGAGGCGCTCGGCTACGAGGTCGCCGTGCTGCACGACCACCGCCTGACCACACTCGATGGATCGCACCTGCGCCTCTCGCGGCTACACACCGAGGCCTCCGACCCGGTCGAGCGATTCCGCAGCGTGGTCAGCGGCGTGCAACCCGTGTTGGCCGACGTCGGGCGCCGACTGGCCTTCGCCCGCCGCTGAGGCGCTGGCGATCGTGAGGTCAGCGCGGTGACGACACCGCCGGCTCGCCGGCGGGCCGGCGCGATGGCCGCGTTCGCCGGCGCAGTCCCCGCCGCGTGGTCGATCGGCGCAGTGCCCGGGCTCGGGATCGTGCGCGTCTTCCTCCCCGCCGTGGCCGCCGTCGCCATCGCGGCGGCCGTCGTGGTGTGGCGGCACCATTGGCGGGCACCCCTCGTCGCCTCGACGCTCGGAGCCCTCTTCGCCGTCGCCCTCGTCGTGTCGCCGCAGCGCCCCGAGGACGCTGAGGGCCCGGTGGGGGAGACCGTCCGAGTGGCCTTCTCGAATCTGCTGCTCGACAACCGCGATCCGGCGGCCGCCGACGCGTTCGCCGCACTCGAGGCCGATCTGGTCGTCACGGCCGAGACCAACGGGCAGCAGTTCCTCGAGTTCCAGGAGCGGTTCGGTCCACCCGTCGTCGTCGGTGGCGACGACGCCGCCTGTTCCCTCGATGGGCCCGGACGGTGTTCCTCGCTCAACGTCTGGACCGATCTGCCTGTCCACACGGTGCGCACCAGCGAGCTCCTGCGATCGGTCCGCGGCGTGCAGTTCGTCGTGGAGACAGCGGTGGGTCCTCTCGAGGTCGTCGCCGTCCACCCGCCGGCACCCTCGGTGCGTTGGTGGCGTCCGGGCTCGACCACCCCGTGGGGCAACGCGGCGCTCCTCCGGGACCTCGCCCGGACGTTCGGTGGTCCCGAGGGGCCGGATGTCCTGATCGGCGACTTCAACCTCACCGATCGGCAGCCCGAGTTCGCCGCCCTGGTCGAGGGCCGGACCGATGCGCTGCGCGCCCACCGATGGGCGGGCCCCACCTCGCGCACCTGGTGGGGGCGGCTGCTCCGGGCCCGGATCGATCACATCCTCGTCGACGACCGCTGGTGCATCGCGGCTCCGGGCACCATCGACGTGCCCGGTTCGGACCACCTCGGAGTGGTCAGCGACCTCGGGCGGTGCGCCAGCGAGTGATCGTCGCTCGCTCCTCGCTGGTGACCAGACCCGTGGCCAGCGCAGCGGCGACGAATGCGACGGTGCCGAGCGTGCCGCCGGCGAGGATGGTGACCAGGTCGTGGTCGACGGTCTCGGCCAGGGTCCGAACGACGGCGAACCCCGCCGAGTAGGCGAGGACCAGCCGGAGCACCGTCACGAGGTCGATCGGTCGGGTGTCGGCGAGCTGGCCATCGCCCTGGTCGGCGAGGCGACGAAGGAAGCGGGTGAGGACCGCAACCCGGACGGCGAGCTCGACGAGGTAGCCGACGAGCAGACCGAAGGCGGCTGCGGTGATTCCGCGAGTGGGGACGAGGACTGCGACCAGGCCGACGCCGACGACGAAACGGATCGAGCTCGTGGCCGAGTTGTAGATCGGCCGGTCGAAGACGTTGAAGCCGGTACCGACGACCGAACAGGCGACGTAGCAGACGTGCACGCCGAGCAGGGCAACGAACGCTCCGCTCGCCGACCCGAACCCATCGCCGAAGACGTTCATCACCGCCTCGGACGCGCCGCCGGCGATCGAGGCGAGGAAGACGAGCACGATGAGGGCCAGCCGGAGGACGGTTCGCTGCGTGGCGGCGAGGCGCTCGATGTCGCCCTCTCGTCGGGCCCGCACGAGGTCGGGGAACAGCATCTCGTTGATCCGAAACCCTGCCTCGTTCAGCCGAACCGCCATCGTGGATGCACGGGAGAAGGCGCCGATCGCGCGAAGTCCTGAGGTGTTGGCCACGAGCCAGAGCGGCAGTTGCAGAGTGGCGCCGATGAAGAACTGCCCGGGCAGGAGACCAACGCCGAACCGAAGGAGCTCGGGCAGCCGCTGCACCCCGGCGCGATAGGCGGCGCCGCTCGGCCGCCGGTTGATCAGGTCGCGAACCGAGACCAGCCGCACGATCGTGCCGACGGCGAAGCTGGCGACCGTCGCGATCGTCAGACCCCACACCGTGTCGGTGACGGCCCGCAAGGCGACGGCGACCACGCCGAACGACAGGGCGACGCTGAGCCGGGCCCAGAACAGGCGACGGCCCTCGCTGTAGGCGCTGAGCACGCTCTCGAGGTTCCACCCCGGGTTCTCGAACGCGACGTAGCCGGCGAGGATCACGGCCGCAGGCAGGACGGCCGGTCCTTGATCGATCGGGCCGTCGAGGAGGGCCCGGGAGATGAAGAACACGGGGACCGCCATCACGGCGGTCAGCGTCATGCTGGCGCTGAGCACGGCGAAGAACAGCCCGGTGGCGTCGTCGGTCTTCCGCTCGATCACGGCGAGCGTTCGGATCATCGCCACCTGCTCGCTCACGGTCGAGAGGCTCACGAGCAAGCCCCAGGGGGCGATGGCGAGGGCGTAGGAGCCGACCACCTCGACGCCGTAGAGCCGCGAGGTGACGACCGCCGACAGCAGTACCACCGCGGCGTTGACGAAGAACGACAGACCGGCGAACCCCATCCCGGGACTCACCCGCCCGCTGGCTGGGGCGGGTCGGTCGGGGGCAGCGTCGCTCGGCATCGGCGGCGCTGTGGTCAACGCAGTGACCCCCAACCCGTCGAGTACTCGCGATGCTCGAGCGCGTGGGCATCGGCTGCGGTCTCGGAGAAGTCGGCGCGGCGCGACAGCATCGACCGTCCGAGGAAGGTCGGGATCCCGAGCAGGTAGCGGCGCCAGAGCCGGCGCGGCTCCTGGACGAGGCGGAAGCACCACTCGATGCCGAGCCGGTTGGCGAGCGCCGGCGCACGCTTCACCTTGCCGACCGAGAAGTCGAGGAAGGCACCGACGCCCACGCCGACGCCGACCCCGAGCTGGTCGAGGTGGCGGGCGAGGAACTGCTCCTGAAGGGGGTTGCCGAGGGCGACGATCAACACGTCGGGCGCCGTCTGTCGGATCGAGCGCACCATCTCGTACTCGTCGCGCAGGTCGTACATGCCGTGCTGCGTGCCCACGACCTTCAGACCGGGGAACCGGTCTTCGAAGCGGGCGGCGGCCTGCTGGGCGACACCCGGCTGACCGCCGAGCAGATAGACGGTCTTGTGATTGTCGGCGATCCATTGCAGCAGCACGGGGGTGAAGTCGGTGCCGTTGAGGTTCTCGGGGAACGACGCTCGGCGCAGGCGTCCGGCGATCTCGACGCCGATGCCGTCGCGGAGCACCAGGTCGGTCTCCTCCAGGACCCGTCGATACTTCGAGTCCTTGTAGGCGAGGTTGAGGGTGTGGGCGTTGACGAAGGCGACCTGGGCCGGGCGCGGGCGATCGACCAGCGCTGCGAAGATCTCGATCGCCTCGTCACCGTCGACCGCTGCGATGGGGACGCCCATCACGTTGATCGTCGGGAACGCCACGTCGCCGCGCAGGTCGACGCCGTCGGTTGCGCGAAGCGTCACCGCTTCAGCCTTCATGTCCCTCCGCTCCCTCACGGCCCCGGGTTCCGGATGGTCACCGGGGTCCATGGGCGAGATTACCCGACGCGGGTCGCCCATCTCGAACTCTTCGGAGTGCCGGGCGGTCATGGCACCTCCAGGGCGGGCGGGGCCGGCGCGGCCGGAGTGCCGCCACCGCCGGGGGTGTCGGGCGAGTTGTTGGCGACCACCCGCAGTTCGCGGCGGAGTCGCTGCAGGTCGTCGCGAAGCCGAGCGACGGTAAGCGCAGGAAGGTCCGGCTCGGCGTAGAACGTCATCGCTACCGACTGGTCGACGACGTAGGCGCCGTAGTCCTGGAGCGCTCGAGCGACCACGAGCCCCTCCTCTGTCAGGAAGAGCGAGTCGATGTCGATCGAGTCGGGGATCGCCATCAACGTCCCCATCGGGATCAGCCCGCGATAGGTCTCGTCGGCGACCGCGTCCTCGGTCACGGCGGGCCACACGGGCCCGGACTGGAGCTGGTCGCCGTTGAGCGCCACGGCGAGGGCGTGCCCGATGTGCCCCTCGTCCATCTCCCAGGTCCGGATCAGCCCGCCGAGTGCGCTGCCGCCGTAGGCCCGGGTGCCGCCCGTCTCGATGCCCGACCCGCTGAGGTCGGTGCTCACGTAGTAGACCGCCGTCGCCTGGCTGCCCTCGATGTTCATCTGGAAGAACTCGTGGGCGATGGCGGTCTCCGACTCGACCACATGGAGATGGGCGTCGGCGCCGATCGCCGGCCGAGCGGTCCTGGGGAGGTGGATCTCGACGGTGCCGGGTCCGAACGGCGCGGTCGCCGTCGTCTCGTAGCCGACGGTCACCACCGGATCGTCCGGCCTCGACTCGATGATCGGATGGGACCACTCGGTCGAGTTCAGCCAGATCGTGATGTCCGGGTCGCGGAGCTCGAGGGTGGTCGGGTCGTCGGCGCGGGCATACTCCGCATCGGAGCCGATGGGGGTGTTCCAGGGCGACGTGTCGTCGAACGGCCAGCGGAACGGGTCCCGAGTCGCAGCCTCGGCCGTGGTGCTGGTCGAGAGCGGGACGTAGGCGGCCGGCGTGCCTTGGTCGCCGCCGGACGCACAGGCGGCCGCGAAGAGGCCGAAGAAGGGGAGCAGCCGGAACCGGGTTGATCGCGTCATCGGCTGCGCTCCATCTCGGGGACGTCGCCGAGGAGGTCGGCGAAGAGGTGGGCCAGCCGAGCACCCTCGAGACGTGATTCGAACTGCGACTGGACCAGGGCCCGTCCCGCAGCGCCGAGGCGCGCTCGTTCGGTGGGGTCGTCGGCCAGTTCGGCGATGACGGCAGCCAGCTCCTCGGGGCGACCCGGTGGTACCAGTCGGCCGGTCTCGTCGTCGATCACCAGCTCGGGGATGCCGCTGATGCCGGGCGCGACCACCGCGAGTTCGCAGGCCAACGCCTCCATCAGAACGACCGGGAGCCCCTCGCCGAAGCTCGTCATCACGAACAGGTCGTGGTCGACGAACACCCCGGGCATCTCGTCCTCGCTGATCGTCCCGGTGAAGGTCACCGGGAGCTCCTCGGCGTCGACGCGGCGCTCGAGGTCGGCGCGCAGGGGTCCGTCGCCGACGATCGTGAGGGCGACGTCGTCGCGCCGTGCCGCGAGGGACGCGATCGCGTCGAGCAGCACGGGCAGCCCCTTCTCGGGCACGAGTCGGCCGACGAACAACACCCGGAGCCGACCGTCGGCGGGCGACGCCGCCCGGGGAACGAACGCATCGGTCTCGACGCCGCAATGGATCACGTGGATGTCGTCCCAGTGGGGGCGGTCGAGGATGCGCCACAGCTGCACGCGGGTGTAGTCGCTGACGGCGGCGACGAAGTCTGCCGCTCTCGCCTTGTCGGCGAGGTCGTAGTGGATCAGGTCGTAGAACTCGGTGCAGCCGTGCATCGTGAAGCTCCACGACCAGTCCTCGCCGAGGTCCCGGCCGGTCTCGGCGGCCATCCGGGCGATCTCGGCCGACACGTTGGCGTGATGGGCGTGGATGTGGCGAACGCCCTCGCTCCGGCAGTAGTGGCGGAGGAGAAGCGCCTCGACGAAGTAGAAGGCTCGCCACACCCGGTTGCGCAGGCCGGGTGCGCCCTGGCCGAGTGCTCGGAGGAACCCTCGGAGGTGGGGGCCGGGCCGTCGCAGCGTCGGGAGGAGCACCGCCTTGAGCAGGGTGCCGGCCCGCACCGGGCGGATCGTGTGCGTCGTCGCCGCAGCGCGTGAGGCGCCGCTGCTCACGATCTCGTGGGGCGGCGCGGGTGCCATCGCCACCGGCAACACGTCGACCCCGGCGGCCTCGACCGCTTCGATCTCGCGCTGGATGAAGGTGTGCGACACGATCGGGTATTCGCTGATCACGTAGGCCACTCGGGGCCCGTCGGGTCTTCTCATGTCGCCACCCCCACGGCGAGTGGCGTGCGGGTCCGTCGGGCCGTGGCCACCGCCGCCTGTCCGGTCTGGACGAGGTACGGGGCCGAGACGACTCCGCCCATCGTCCACAACAACAGGTTGGGCAGGGCGGTGGAGATCGGCCCGAACGCGCCCATCGTCGCCCAGGCACTGCCGAACATCGCGAGCCCGAGCCGCCAGGGTTCGAGCTCGGCCGGGCCGGGGCGGAGCACGGAGCGGCCGAGCCCGACGGCAAGCGTCAGCAGCCAGGGCACCGTGCCGAGCAGGCCGATCTCGGCCAGGCGCGAGAGCAGGACGTTGTGGACCTCGATCCGGTGGCCGGTGAGGGGGTAGCTGTCCGACTGCCAGAGGTAGGGATCGCTGCGTTTGGCGAAGAGTCCCCAGCCGATGCCGGTCAGCGGCTTGTCGGCGAAGGCCTGGATCGCCGCCTCGTTCGAGTTGAACCGGTCCCAGACCGCCACACGTTCGTTGCGGCGTTCGGTCACGGCGTCGGACAGGCCCGGCACGGTCACGAGGGCGAGCAACACGACCATGACCCCGGCCAGCCCGAGGTGGACGGTGTAGCGCCGAGCTCGAGGGTGCATCAGGATGCCGACGGCGCTCGACACGATCGCGGCCAGCCAGACGGCGCGGGTGAGGGTGAACAGCATCCCGAGCAGGGCGGTCGGCAGGAGGAGCGCTGCGAGGACTCGCGGGCCGGTCCGGCGCCAGGTGAAGACAGCGACGACGGCGCAGGCGTAGCAGCCGAGCAAGGACAGACCCATGCCGGTCGATTCCACGAAGGGTCCGCGGGCCCGCTCGAAGTGGAGTCCGATCGACGGGTCGTTGATGTAGGCAGGCCAGACCAGCGACCGCTGCCCGAAGCCCTCGAGGATCGCGGTGATCGACAGGTACCAGCCGCACCCGACCATGACCCCCGTGAGCCATGCCCGCTGGCGATCGTCACGGAAGAGGAGGGGGGCGATGCTGAAGGCGAGGAACGGCACGACGCCGAGCCGATCGAGCAAGGCGAAGATCGCGACGTCGATCGACCACGAGTCGTTGGTCGTGCCGAGGGCGACGACCATCAGCACCGTCGCGATCATCCACGTGTGCACCGGGCGCCAGCGCAGCCTCGGCCGGTCGGTGTCGCCGAACGGGAGCCCGGTGAACGCCGCGCCGAGCGCCAGCGCGAACAGTGGGCGGTCGGGGCTGATCGGCAACCCGAGATTGGCGCCGAATCCCGAGAACATCGCGCCGGCGATCGCCAACGAGAGCAGAGCGGCCGGTTCGAATCGAACGGCGCACAGGGCGAACGCGGCGCCTCCGGCGACGATCAAGGCGAGCGCGACGGGGCCTGTGGCAAACGCTGCCGCCACGATGACGGCAGCCACGGCGAGCACGCTTCCGCCCGCCTGGATGCTTGTCCTGATCACGCTCCCTCCAGCCATGATGCAGTCGGTCGGCCCGGCTATCCGGACGCCGAGACGGGTGAGGACTCGTCGTCGGGCCAGGGTTCGAGAAGTTCGAGGTCGACATCGCCGGCGTCGCCGTTGGTCGAGGTCGCCGGCTCGGTGCGGGTGTCGGCGTCGCTGCGATCGACGGCGGCCTCGTCGACGACCACCGCCGGGCCGCGTGCCTTCAGCGACTGGCGCAACTGCCACAGCGGCTTGGCGTTGGTGACCGCCCAGGCGAGAGCGACGGCGAGGGCGAGGCCGCCCAGGAAGCCGAGTGCCACGCCGAGCTGAACCCGGCTGCTGCGGTCGCTGCCCTGCGACTCGCTCTCGGTGAGGACCCGGAGGAGCTCGCCGCCGACCCGGACCTGCTGACTCTCGGTGTAGAGGGCAGCCAGTGTGGAGGCGTTGAGTTCGCGGACGGCGAGGTCGGCACGGGCTTGCTCGAGATCGAGCTCGGTGTTCGACGCAGCGGCGGTGAGGTCGTTCTCGAGCTGGAAGATGAGATCGCGCTCGAGCTGCTCCACCACGGCCTGGGCGGCTGCGACGCTGGCCGCCGCCTCGGAGTGGTCGTCGAAGAGCCGGTCGCCGGTGTCGCCGGGGTCGTTCACCCCGCCGACGAGGTCGATGAGGGCGAGTGCGGCGAGATCGGCGAGCTCGACGGCCGCCTCCTCGACCTGGGACGTCGCCCTGATCCGGATGATCGCCGACTGCTCGACGTTGCTGGCCTCGATGTCGCCGCGAGCCTCGATCGTGGCCACATCGGTCTCGACGAGCTGGGCCATGTCGGCGACGTGGAGGTCGGTGCCGACGAAACGGGCGTAGGTCTCGGCCAGCGTGTTGTTGGCTTGCACGTACCCGGGGACGGCGTTCGACGGGACATCGATCCGACCGACGACAAGGGTCGATTCGGCCTCGTAGGTCGACGGCTGGTCCGAGGCCCAGTTGTAGGCGACGGCGACCGTGGCGGCGATGGTCGCGACGACCAGGATCGGGTGCAGCACGACCGCGACGAACGGCGACCGCAGCGATGGCGGCGCCGCGGGCGCGGCTCGTCCCGAGTGGTCGCTGGTCGTTCCCTCGCCGCCGCCGAGCGAGGCTGACGCCCGCGTCATCTCATCGTCGTGGTCGGCTGCGCGTTCGCGCGAACCGATCCTTGTGGCTCCCTCCGCCATGACGGCAGAGCGTAGTGCACGATCCGGCCATGTGGTACCCGCAGCATTACTCAGGGTGAGGGTTGTTCACCCTGGGCGGTGTCGATCGGGGACGATCGCGGGCGAGCGATCAGCGGTTCCGGTAGCTCGACGTCGACGCGGGCGGCGGCCGTTCGAAGGGCCTCGATCGACGCCTCCGGCAGGTCGATCTCATCGGCGCGTTCGGCGATCGCCGCGGCCCGCTGACCCGGCAGGCGGACCTCGCTGCCGGTGGACCGAAGCCACGCGGCGAGCGACGCGAGGCGTACGGGTACACCGCCGTCGTGCGGGGCGATGGCGAGGACGACGTGGGACGTGCCGGCCGGGGTTGCGACATCGAACATCGAGCCGAGCTCGGGACCATGGGCCCCGCCGCCGAGCACCGAGGTCAACAGCTCGACGAGGAGGCCGAACGCGAAGCCCTTGTGGCCGCCGGCCGGGAGCATGACCCCGCCGGCTCCGAGGGCTCGGGGGTCGGTCGTCGGAACGCCGTCGGCATCGAGGAGTTGGCCGTCGGGGAGCTGGCTACCGGTCGCGATCGCTGCTCGGACTTTCGAACCGGCGGCCGCGCCTGTCGAGACGTCGGCCACCAGGGGGCTCTCGTCGGCGATCGGGGCGCCGATGGCGAGCGGGTTGGTGCCGAGACCCCTGGTGGTGCCGCCCGGGGGCGCCACCTTCGGAAACGCGTTGGTGGCGACGACCGCTACCAGGCCTCGACGGGCGAGCGCATCGGCGTAGAAACCTGCCGGACCGAAGTGGTGGCTCGCTCGGACGGTCACGAGGCCGATGCCGTTGGCGGCAGCTCGTTCGGCCGCGAGGTCGACGGCCCGGTGCCCGGCGACCTGTCCGAGGCCGTCGCCCGCATCGAGCGCGACGGCGGCCGGCCGGTCGGCGAGGAGGCGCAGTTCAGCAGGCGATCGGATGGTGCCGGCGACCAGTCGCTGTGTGAGGATGTCGACCCACACGCAGCCCTGGGGATGGAGTCCCCGGCGTTCGGCCCAGCCGAGTACCCTCGCTACGTCGTCGGCGTCGGAAGCCTGCGTCCCCGCGGCGACGAGAAGATCGGTGACGAGCCGGTCGAGGAGGCGAAAGGACACCCGTGGCATCGGCAGAGAATGACACACCCGCGACCCCAGCGCTGCTCTTGGGCGGCGCCGACAACCTGGTGGCGGCGGCTCGCTGCCTGGTTGCTGACGGGATCGAGGTGGTGACGATCGCCGAGCCATCGGCCCCGGGGCACCGGGTTCGTGGCGTGACGGCACGGCCGCTGCCGGGGGAGGTGACCGAGGTCGCGCTCGTCGAGTGGTTCGAGGCCAACGGCGCCGAGTGGGAGGGTGCGGTGCTGATCGCCCTGAGCGATCCGGCAATGCACTTCGTGGTTCATCACCACGACGCCCTGCGAGCCCGGTTCGCGCCGGCCACCCTCGACCCCGACGTGATGGATGCCGTGCTCGACAAGCAGCGCACCGTCGAGCTGGCGGAACAGCACGGCATCGCCGCCCCGCGGCTGTGGCAGGTCGACGATCGAGCGGACATCGACCTCGTGCTCGACGAGGTCGTCTACCCCGTGATCGTCAAACCCCGGCACACCTACGAGCTGGTGCGGCGCCGTGGCCGCAAGTACCTGTCGGCCTCCAACGCCACGCAGTTGCGAGCCCAAGCGGACGAACTCTTCGACCTCCCAGGCGGCTTCATGGTGTCGGAGTTCATCCCGGGGCCGGATTCCCTGCTGAGCAGCTACAACGCCGTCGTCGCCGACGACGGCACCACGATCGTCGAGTTCACCAAACGGGTCGAGCGACGGTTCCCGGTGAACGAAGGCCCGGGCACGCTCCACCAGATGGTCCACCTGCCCGCCACCGTCGAGGTCGGTCGCCGGTTCTTCGAGGCGCTCGAGGTCCGCGGCGTGGCCAACGTCGAGTTCAAGCTCGACACCCGTGACGGACAGCTCAAGGTCATCGAGTGCAATCACCGGATGACCGCGGCGCTTCCGTTGATCCACGCCGCGGGCATTCCGCTGGCATCGATCGTCTATCGCCAGGCGCTCGGCGACGTCGAGCCGATCGAGGTGACGCCGGACGAGCGCTGGTACTGGTACCCGTGGGGCGACCTGAAGGCGGTGCGGTCGACCGCCGGGTTCAACCCCCTCGATTGGGTGAAGGTCCTGCCACGGCGAGCGGTGAAGCCCTACTGGTCGATGTCGGACCTGGGTCCCACGATCGCCAACTCACGCAACAAGATCGGTGGCATGGTCGCTCGGAAGATCGGCCGCTGACCCACCGGCCTCGTCGGTCACTGCCCTCCGCGATGCGAAGCCAGGACGGCGGCCAGCAAGCGCTCGAACACGGGGAACGGCTCGTCGGCCACGAGGGTGTGCCAGTGCAGACCCGGGGTGGTGTTGACCTCGAGGACGGCGCTGAGCCGTCCGTCGTCGACGACCAGGTCGACGCCGCCGATGCGGACCCCGAGCGCTCGGCAGGCATCGACCGCGGCGCGGTGCGCCTCGGTCGACAAGGTCGTGCGTCGACTCTCGAGCTCCGAGCCGGTGTTCGAACGGCCCGACACGGTGACCCGTTCGCCGAGTTGGAGCCGGGCGCCCGGCGAGCGGCGCTGTCGCCGCAGCTGTACCCGGTAGTCGGTCGTGCGGGGGATGAAGCCGGTCGGCCCGCCCGGCAGGGAGCGGCGGCGAGCGTTCTCCGCGTCGACCAGTTCGTCGACGGTCAGTCGGCCGTCGCCCTGGATCCGGGCCGGTCGGCGAACGACGGCATCGAGCAGTTCGCCCTCGACGACCAAGGCGCGAACGATGTCACCGCTGACCGCCTCCTCGATCTGGACGGCCGGCGACAGTCGCCGAGCTTCGGTGATGGCGGCGACGATCTCCCGGCGTGTGCTCGGCCCAACGGTGACGCCGGCGCCGGCGCCGGTGTCGCGGCCGGGCTTGATCACCAGCGTCTGCGCGTCGGCCGGACGCTCGATGAGCTGCCGGAGGTGGGCGCGGTCGGCGGGTCGGTCGACGGTGACGGGGAGCCCGGCCTCGACGAGCAAGCGGCGGGCGACGCCCTTGTCGCCCGCCAGCTGCCACGTAGCCACCGAGTCGACGCCGACCGTGGCGCCGCGCACGAGCAGCCACCCGTCGAGCCGGAGGAAGCCATCGCCGAGTTCGACGATGTCGACGTCGAGCGAGGCGGCCGCGGTGCGCCACCCCCCGAGGTGGAACGCGGAGCGGTCGACCGAGGGCGGGTAGCGTCTCCCGGCCTCGAGCCTGCGGCCGACGGGGCGGGGAACGCCGCCCATCAGGTCGCCGTCGCCGCGATCGCCCGATCGGTCAGCACACTTCGCAAGCGTGGGTGGACAGCATGTCGTCGACCCACTGGTTGGAGAATTCGCCCCGCTTGACGGCGGCGACATAGGCATCCTCGACCGTCATGCGCGCCTCGGATCGCTCGAGGATGTCGTCGATCGACTCCTGGGGCACGACGACCACGCCGTCGGATCCCGCCATGACGAGGTCGCCGGCGTGGATCGTCACGCCGCCGCAGCTGATCGGGTAGTTGAGCTCGCCCGGTCCGCGGTGGAGCGGTCCGCGCGGGGTGACCCCACGGGCGAACACCGGCACGCCGGCCTCGCGCATGCCGTCGACATCGCGCACCAGTCCGTCGACGATGAAGCCGGCGATACCACGCGCCCTCGCTTTGTTCGTGACCATGTCGCCGAGCACGGCGTTGGCGTCGCTGCCCGCGGTGTCGATGACGACGATGTCGCCGGGGCCCGCGGAGTCGAGCGAGGCGTGGACCATCAGGTTGTCGCCGGGGAAGACCTTGACCGTGCAGGCTGTGCCGACCAGGAGCGGCTCGGTGTGTTCGACGATCGGGTGTAGCCCGCTCCGCAGCGTGTAGAGCCGGTTCATCAGGTCCGACACGAGCGCGATGTCGAGCTGCCCGAATCGCCTCACGATGTCGGGATCGACCCTCGGGAAGTCCTTACGGACCCGGAATCCGGGTCCAGGGAGTAGTTCACTGCTCTGTGGAACGCGCGAGCCCGCGGCTACGCCAGCCGTTTCCGCCATCGTTGTTTCCCTCCGCTGTGGACGGGCCGATCGGCCCGTGCTTCGCCGACACAGTATGACCGACCCGCCGTCCGATGGCCACCGTCGGAGGTGATCAGCCCACGGTCGGAGGTCGATGGCCCTGGTCGCCGAGGCCGCGCCGGCGAGTGTCAGCCCGTGAGGTCCGGTCGGCTGAGCATCTGCTGGACACCGCTGATCACGTCGACATCACCAAGGCGGTCCCGCAGCAGTGGCGCCGCGGCGGTTCTCGTCCCGCCGCCGTCATTGGCCCGGCCGTGGAGGAGCGCCGCCGCCATCCGGGGAGCTGCCGCGGTGTCGGTCGCCGCCAGGAGGACCGGCAACGCCGCCGCGATCTCGGTGGCACGCAGCGAGGTGGCCTCGGCTCGCAGAACCGGGTGGGGGCGGAGCTGCCGGTCGCCCCAGGGCGCGGGCTCGAGCAGGCGCGGGCCGGCGACCGAGGGGAGCGGCGCATCGAGCACCCGGGTCGCCCAGGTGAGGGCGGTCCGCATGGCGTCGTTCGTGGGCGGGGCGAGGCCGCGCAGCGGCGCGGTGGCACGCGCCATCCGGACGAGGGCCGGCGTCGGGGCATGTTCGGGGAGGCCGACGGCGCCCCACAGCGCCGCCAACTCGGCGACGAGCAAACCGAGCGGTTCGAGCTCGGCCCCCTCGACCAGGTGACGCAGCACCGACTCGGCGCCGCTCAGACTGCGGGCCAGCGTCGATCGGGCCGAGGGGCGTAGTTCGCGATAGGGCTCGGGCAGCTGCTGGAGTTCCTCGGGGGAGAGGCGCGCCCCGAGGGTCGGCCCGGCCCGATGCTCGTGGACCAGGTCGGCGACCTCGGAGAAGCTGCCGCGCAGCAGGTCGAGCTGACTGGACCGGATCGTTCCCAACATCCGGATGTCGGTGCCGGCGAGCCCGTCGACCAGCGGACGTTCCAGGCCTCGACCGACATGGCTGTCGAGGTCGTCGACGACGAGGGTGACCGGGGTGCCCAGCTTCCTGGCCTCGACGATGGCGGCCGCGAGCGACGGTCCACGGCCCGACGCCGAGAATCGGGGCCCGGGGACGCGGCGGACGTCGGTTGCGGGGTCCCCCGGCGAACGTCGCAGCTCGCCGACCAGGTGGCCGAGGGTGCGTGAGGTCCCGGCCAGGGGTTCACCGACGAGGGCGACGAAGTGGCGTCGTGGATCGAGCACGGCGTCGGCGAGGGTGTCGTCGACAACCCGCGGCGCATAGGGCGCCTTGCGGGCGACCGGCCGTGTGGGCACGTCGCCGGCCGATGTCGGCGTCGACGTCCGACGGTCCGGCCCGTCGGGGGCCCTCCTCCCCATCCGCGCCACTCTACGAGAGTGCGTGTCGGCTTGGGGGGACCGCACGGCAAGGGGGGTGATCCCGATGCCGAGCGGAGAATCGTGCGAAAGGATGCTGGCACTGGGCGTGGTGCTGTGCCTACGATGGGCGTCGCTCGGGATCAGGCGGATCTCGGCGCATGGAGGGAATATGACTGCCGAAGTGGCGGATGTGGCGCGCTCCGCGCGCCCCACCAGGCTGGCGGGAGGGCGTTTCGCCCCAGCCGTGGTGTTGATCGATCTGGCCTCGGTCGTCAGCGTGTGGGCGATCGTTGGCTGGTGGATGGGGCAGACGGCCGCCGCAGCGACGGTGATCGCCGGGTCGGCCGCAGCCGCTGGCCTCGTGTGGTGCTGGTCTCGGGGTCTGTATCTTCGACGCCCGGCCCCGGCTCGAGTCGAGGAGGTAGGCCACCTGCTCGTCGGTGTCGTGATCGCGGCGTGCGCCGCGGCCGCTGCTGCCGTCGCCAACGACCTCGCGTCCGGGCGAGCCCGGCGTGACGTCGCCCTCGTCTGCGTGCTGGGAGCTGGAGTGACCTGGCTGCTGGCGGCGATCGGCCGCGGGACTCGCCGCGAGCTCCGAGCCGGGCGCGACGCCGAGCCGGTGATCGTGGTGGGTGACGACGCCCCAAGACAGTTCCAGCTGCTGCTCGATCACCCCGATTGCGGCTTCGCGCCGCTCGGGGTCGTCACCGACCCGGCTCGCAGCCTCGATGCCGGCCTCGGCGCCCACCATCTCGGCCGCCCCGACGAGTTGCTCGATCTGATGGCTCACCTCGGCGCCGACTGCGCCGTCGTGGCCTCGGCCGCCGAGGCCACGGTCGATCGAGTGCGTCGGGCGGGCCACCGAGTCGTCGTCGCCACCGACGCGTCGCGCCTCGGCGGTGACCAGGTCCGAGTCCGTTCCGTGGGGCACCAGTCGCTGCTGGTCATCGAGCGGCCGCCCGGCGAGCGGATGATGGCGCGGTCCGTCAAGCACCTCGCCGAGCGCGCCGTGGCCGCCGTCGCCCTTGTCGCGATCGCTCCCTTCCTGGCGCTCGTCGGGCTCGTCGTCCGGAGCGACAGCCCCGGCCCCGCCCTCTACCGGTCGACCCGGATCGGCAAGGGCGGTCGCGGCTTCGAGATGCTGAAGTTCCGGTCGATGACGGTCGACGCCGAGCAGCAGCGGCAGCAACTGCTCGATCAGAACGAGCGCAACGGCCCGCTGTTCAAGATGACGGTCGATCCCCGGGTCACCCGCGTCGGCGCCCTGCTGCGGCGGACGTCGATCGACGAACTCCCCCAGCTGGTCAACGTGGTGCGAGGCGAGATGAGCCTGGTCGGCCCACGCCCGGCCCTCCCCGAGGAGGCCTCGGCGTTCGACGTCGAACTCCGCGAGCGGTTCGCCGTGCTGCCCGGGGTCACCGGGCTGTGGCAGGTCGAGGCGCGCAACAGCCCGAGCTTCGAGGCCTACCGACGCCTCGACCTCCACTACGTCGAGAACTGGTCGCTCCGCCTCGACCTGCAGATCGTGCTCGCCACCGTGGTCCAGGTCGCGGTCTCACTCGCCCTCGTGCCGGCGCGCCGCCTCGTGACCGCCGACGGCGTGAGCGACGCTCCGGTCGCCGTGATCGACCTGCGTTCGCCGTCGACCGAGTCGGAACCGACCGAGTCGGTCGTCGGAGCCGAGCTCGAGACGACGGTCGTGTCGGCGGCGCTGCGAGCCTGACCCCTCGGCCCCGCTGCCGGCGCGGCGGCGCTCGCTACCCTCGGCCTGATGAGCACGCCGATCCTCGTTGCCGTCGCCTGGCCCTACGCGTCCGGGTCCCGCCATGTCGGGCACCTCGCCGGGGCCTACCTGCCGGCCGACATCTTCGCCAAACATCAGCGGCTGCGAGGCAACGACGTGCTGATGGTCAGCGGCTCCGACGTCCACGGCACCCCGATCACGGTGCGGGCCGAGAACGAAGGCGTCACCCCGCAGGACATCGTCGATCGCTACCACGGCGAGTTCGTTCGCCAGTGGGACGAGCTCGGCATGACGTGGGATCTCTACACCACCACGGGCACCGAGAACCACGCCGAGGTGACGCGGGAGATGTTCCTGCGCCAGCTCGAGAACGGTCACATCGACAAGCGGGTGTCGGAGCAGTACTTCGACCCCGAGGCCGAGCGCTTCCTGCCCGACCGCTACGTCGAGGGCACCTGTCCGCACTGCGGCTACGTCGACGCTCGCGGCGACCAGTGCGACGACTGCGGACGCACCCTCGACGTCACCGACCTCATCGAGCCGCGTTCGAAGCTGTCGGGCGCCACCCCGGTGCCGCGCGAGACCGAGCATTTCTATTACCGGTTCAGCGACTTCACCGACCGGCTCAAGACCTACCTCGACAGCCGTGAGGGCTGGCGACCCCACGTCCTCAACTTCGCCAAGGGGTGGCTGGAGGAGGGGCTGCTCGACCGGGCGATCACCCGCGACATCGAGTGGGGGATCGAGCTCCCCGTCGACGACCTCGGGCCGGGCAAGCGGATCTACGTCTGGTACGACGCCGTCATCGGCTACCTGTCGGCGTCGAAGGAATGGGCCGCCGGCACCGGCGACCCCGAGGCCTGGCGGCACTGGTGGGAGAACCCCGACGCCCGCTCCTACTACTTCATCGGCAAGGACAACATCCCGTTCCACGCCCTGTTCTGGCCGGCCCAGCTGATGGGCTACGGCGACCTCGACCTGCCGACCAACGTGCCGGCCAATCAGTACGTGACGTTCTCGGGCGGCAAGGCGTCGGCCAGTCGGGGCATCGGCCTCACGATCCAGGAGGCGCTCGACACCTTCCAGCCCGACGCCCTCCGGTTCGCCCTCGCCGCGTCGTTCCCCGAACAGAGCGACACCGAGATCTCGATCGAGGAGATCGCTCGTCGTATCAACGACGAACTGGTCGCCACCTGGGGCAACCTCGTCAACCGCGTGCTGGCGATGACCCACAAGAACTGCGATGGCCAGGTCCTCGCCCCCGGCGCACTCACCGACGACGACGAGGCGCTGCTCGCTCAGGTCGACGCGGCCCTGGTCGAGGCCGCCGATCACTTCGACGCCGTCGAGCTGCGGGCCGCGCTCCGCTCGGCCATGGCCGCCGCACAAGCCGTCAACACCTACCTCAACGCCACCGAGCCCTGGAAGGTCGTGAAGGTCGACCTGGAGCGCGGCCGCACGATCCTGTGGACGGCGTTGAGCGCGATCAACGGTGTGCGGGTGCTCTTCGCCCCCTTCCTCCCGTTCTCGACCGAAGCGATCAGCAACATGCTCGGCCCGATCGAGGGATGGACGCGAGCCCCGCTCGTGGAGGGCACCGAGATCCCCAAGCCCACGCCGCTGTTCGCCAAGATCGACCTCGAGACCCTCGATGGCTGAGGACCCTGGCTTCGTCGGTGGTTGGTTCGACAACCACTGTCACCTCACGACGATCACCCGCGACCCGGCCGAGGTCGTCGCCGAGGCCGGAGCCGGGGGTGTCGATCGGCTGCTGACCGTCGGATGCGACGTGGCCGACAGCGCTCGGGCCATCGACATCGCCAACGGTTTCGACAACGTCTGGGCCACGGCCGGGGTCCATCCCCACGACGCCAAGGGCGGCATCGACGGTCTCGTCGACCTTCTCGAGGGCGGCGACGTGGTGGCGGTGGGGGAGTGCGGCCTCGACTACCACTACGACAACTCGCCTCGTGAAGAGCAGCGGGCCGTCTTCGCCGAGCAGATCGCCCTCGCTCATCGCTTCGACCTGGCTCTGGTGATCCACTCCCGCGACGCCTGGGGCGACACCTTCGCCATCCTCGACGACTGCGGCGTGCCCGAGCGGACGGTCTTCCACTGCTTCACCGGCGGGCCCGACGAGGCCGAGGAGGCGCTCGCTCGAGGCACGATGCTCTCGTTCAGCGGCATCGTCACCTTCCCGTCGGCGACCGACCTCCAGGAGGCAGCGCGGCGTTGCCCGATCGACCGAACCCTGGTCGAGACCGACTCGCCCTTCCTGGCGCCCGTGCCCCACCGAGGCAAGAAGAATCAGCCTGCGTACGTAGCCGTGGTAGGTCACGCGCTGGCCGACCTCCAGGGGTGTGATCCGGCCGAGCTGGCGGCGGCCACGACCGCCAACGGGCGGGCGCTCTATCAGATCTGAGGGCGTCGCCATCGGCCGGCCGGCACTGCGACCCAACGGTTGCGTGGTCGAGCGACCACGGAGAGATGTTGCGGTTTCATGACGACACCCCTATGGTGGCCCGGGTGCGTGGTGGAGTCCCTCCCGTCGCGGACAGATCGTCCAGGTCGTCCCCTCCCGTCAGCCTCCCCGGGCTGATCGCCTGTGGGGTGTCCCTGATCGTCGGTCTGCCGCTCCTCCTCGCCGGTCGCGACGACGGCGAGTCGACGACCGTCGCTGCGGTCGAGGCCGCAGCGGAGCCGACCTCGACCACCGAGGTGGCCAGTTCCCTCCTGGGTGACGTCGACGTCGAGTCGATGTTCGGCGCCGGGGCCCAGCTCCTCGCCGACGATCTCGTCGACGTCGACCCTGCGGGCGACGCCGCTGATGCGGTCGATGGCGCCGGCCTGACCGCCGAGAGCGACGAGACAGCCGCCGCACCGCTGAGTGCTGCGCCCTCTTCGGCGCCGACAACCGCGGCCGCACCGACCTCGGCGGCACCGACGACGGCCGCACCGACGACGGCCGCACCGGCCACCGCAGCCCCCACGACCGCGGCCCCTGCGACAGCGCCGCCGACCACGGCGGCCCCGACGACGACGCCGCCGACCTCCGCCCCGGCCGAGTCGACCACGACCGTCGCCGACACGGCGCCGGCACAGGTTGCGGCGCCGTCGACCGAGGACCCGGCCGGTCCGCGGCCGCCATCGGCGGAGGAGTGGGCCGCTCTGCGGGCGTGCGAATCGGGCGGGGACTACGCGATCGTCTCCCGCAACGGCCTCTACTTCGGGGCCTACCAGTTCGGGGTCCCGACCTGGGACGGCACCGCCCGGTCGGCGGGCCGCCCCGATCTGGTCGGCGTGTTGCCGTCGCAGGCGTCGGCGGCCGACCAGGACGCGATGGCGAGCGTGCTGTGGACCCAGCGGGGCAACCAGCCCTGGCCGCACTGCGGCCGCTACATTCCGCACAACGTCTGATCGTCGCCCGTTGAGGCTCACCCGCACCCGCATCGCCGAGCTGCTCGAACGCCACGGCGTCGAGCCGAGCCGAGCGCTCGGCCAGAACTTCCTGTGCGACCCCGACCTCGTCGACAAGATCGTGCGATTGTCCCGCGTTCAGACCGGCGATCACGTGGTGGAGATCGGTCCCGGGCTCGGGTCGCTCACCGTGGGGCTGGCGGCCGCCGGGGCACACGTCACCGCGGTCGAGATGGACCGGCACCTCCTGGCCCCCCTCGGCGAGGTGGTCGACGGGCTCGCGGTGTCGATCGTGCACGCCGACGCTGCGACCGTCGACTGGCCGGCGCTGCTCGGCGACCACTCGTGGCGCCTCATCGCCAACCTGCCCTACAACGTGGCCACTCCGTTGGTGCTCGACCTGCTGTCGAGCCAGCCCCGTATCGAGCACTACCTGGTGATGGTGCAGCGGGAAGTCGGCGAACGGTTGGCGGCCGAGCCGGGCTCACGCCAGACCGGGATCCCGTCGATGGTGCGTGCCTATTGGGGCACCGCGTCGGTCGTGGCCAAGGTGCCGCCCCAGGTGTTCCTGCCCCAACCGCGGGTCGACTCGGTGCTGGTCCGTATCGACCGAAGCGAGCACCCTCGGGTCGCTGCCCCGTTCCCCGAGTTCTCGGCGCTGGTGCGGGCCGGCTTCGGGCAGCGGCGGAAGATGCTGCGTCGCAGCCTCGCCGGCCACCTCGGTGCCGACGAGATCGAGGCCGCCGGGGTTCCGCCGACCGAACGAGCCGAGCAGCTCGACCTCGAGGCCTGGGGAGCGCTGGCCCGGGCGCTCGCCGACCGGTCGAGCAAGCCACCGACAGCGACGGCGGGCGAGGAACGTGATCATGACTGAGACGATCGAGCTCGTCGCTCCGGCGAAGCTCACACTGTCGCTCCGCGTGACGGGCGTGCGCGACGACGGCTACCACCTGATCGACGCCGAGATGGTCACCCTCGACCTCTGCGACCGCCTCGCCATCGACCCGGCCGGCGACGGCCTCCGGCTTGTCGGTGGAGGCCCCGACGTGCCGGCTGACGCCGACAACCTGGTGATGAAGGCCCTCGCCCTCACGGGTCGAACGGCCGAGATCACCCTCCACAAGGAGATTCCGTCGCAGGCCGGGCTGGGCGGCGGGAGCGCCGACGCCGGGGCCGTGCTGCGGTGGGCCGGCTTCCGCGACCTCGAGGCCGCCAGCCGTCTCGGCGCCGACGTGCCGTTCTGCATCGACGGGGGGCGAGCCCGTGTGCGCGGCATCGGCGAGGTGCTCGACCCGATGCCCCACGTCGACCGCACCCTCACCCTGCTCGTGCCGCCGCTGTCGTGCCCGACGCCTGCGGTGTTCCGGGCCTGGGACGACCTCGGCGGACCGGTCAACGACGAGAGTCCCAACGACCTCGAAGCTGCGGCGCTGGCCGTCGTGCCCGAGCTGGCGCAGTGGCGCGACGAATTCGCCGCCTCGACCGGGCAACGTCCGACGATGGCCGGGAGCGGGGCCACCTGGTTCGTCGACGGTGAGCATCCCGGACCGCGCCGGCTGGTGGTGCGGTCCACGCCGGTCGGGTGGCGTCCCCACCTCGCCTGAGCTGGTCTGTCGCCCGGCGAGGGCGACCGAGCGCGCAACGACCACCCCGCACGGGGGTGGTCGTGACCTGTCGAGCGCCGTGACGGCGCTGCCCGATACTTACTTCTTGTTGCGACGCTGGACGCGAGTGCGCTTCAGCAACTTGCGGTGCTTCTTCTTCCGCATCCGCTTGCGACGCTTCTTGATCAACGAACCCATAGGGCCTCAGACGCTATCGCCGCCCTCGTCGGCCGCAACCTCGCAGCGCGGGCAATTCCGCTCCGGGATCCGTGCTGTGCCAGCTAGGGTGCGCTGCACGATCCCGGGTAGTTCAGCTGGTAGAACACTGGACTTTGAATCCAGTCGTCGCAGGTTCGAGCCCTGCCCCGGGAGCCAACCGACACCGCGGTGGCGCGATGCGGGCCCAAGGGTGCGCTAAACCGTTGTGATGACGACGGTGATGGGATCCGGATCCGGCCAGCCGCTCCAGGCGATCGTGATCGCCACCAGCTCGGGGGCGCCGATGCACTCGGCCCGCCCCAAGCCGCTGCACGTCCTGTGTGGGCGCCCCATGCTGCGCTACGTGCTCGACGCCCTCTCGGGCGCCGGCGTCGGCGACGTGAGCGTGGTCACCGGTGCGGCCGGTGAACGCATCGCCAAACGGATCATGGAGGATCCACCCAGCGTCCGACTCTCGTGGGTCGAGCAGCGGATGGAGAAGGGCTCGGCCGACGCGGCCCAGCTCGCCCTGACCGAGTTCGACGAGCTCGACGACGCCGGAGATGTCCTGGTCTTGCCGGCCGACCTGCCCCTGCTCCGCTCCGGCACCCTGGAGCGGTTCGTGGCCGCCCACCGATCGAGCGGCTCGGCCTGCACCGTGCTCACCGGCCCGGCCCTCGATGCCGAGGACACCCGTGCCCGCGTCCAGCGGGACCGCCACGGCCGGGTGCGCGCTCTGGTACGTCACATCGACCTGATCGGCGACGAGGGGGAGAGCGACGAGGTGTCGCTGGGTGTCTACTGCGTGCGGCGGTCGCTGCTCGCGCCGGCCGCCAGACGGGTGCTGCCCGACCTCGTCGATGGTCGGCAGCGCATGGTCGACGTCCCCGGCGTGTTGGCCGCGAGCGGCCACCCGGTCGAGGCCGCGTCGGTCGTTACCGAAGCCGGTGAGACCGGCGCGATCGATGACCGGGTGCTGTTGGCCGACGCCGAGGCCGAACTTCGACGTCGGATCAACCGACGATGGCTCGAGCACGGGGTGACGATGGTCGATCCATCCCACACCTACATCGACTCGACCGTCGTGCTCGGCACCGACGTCACCCTGTTCCCCGGCACGATCCTCCAGGGCCGCACCGTGGTGGCCGACGGCTGCGAGATCGGCCCCGACACCCGCCTCGACCGGTGCACGGTCGGGGCCAACTCGGTGGTCGAGAAGACGATGGCCCGGCTCGCCGCGATCGGCGACGACTGCCGAGTCGGCCCCTTCGCGGCGGTGGAACCGGGAGCGGAGCTCGGGGACGGCACGATCACCGGACCCTTCTATGCTGCGGGGGCGGGTGACTGATCGGGCACCCGGACCGAGCTGCAGCGGAGGAGCCTCCGATGATGGAAGCGCCCAGCACCAAGACCCTCAACCTGTTCGCGGGTCGTCACAACCAGGAACTCGCCGAGGCGGTGGGGCGTTGCTTGGGGATCGAGGTCACCGAGGCCCACCTGAGCCAGTTCGCCAACGGCGAGACGCACTGCCGATTCGCCGAATCGGTGCGAGGCAGCGATGTGTTCATTCTGCAGAGCCACGGTTCGCTCGAGGGGCGATCGCTGAACGACTCGATCATGGAGCACCTCATCATGGTCGACGCCGCTCGACGGGCCTCGGCCAAGCGGATCACGGCGCTGCTGCCCTTTTATGGCTACGCCCGCCAGGACCGCAAGAGCGAGGGTCGTGAGCCGATCACCGCTCGCCTCGTCGCCGACATGTTCCAGGCCGCCGGCGCCGCCCGGCTGGTGTCGGTCGACCTGCACTCCGGGCAGATCCAGGGCTTCTTCAACGGCCCGGTCGATCACCTCACGGCGATGCCGGTGCTGGTCGATCACCTGCGTTCCTACGGCAACGACCTCGTCGTCGTCTCGCCCGACGCCGGTCGGGTGAAGGTCGCCGAGCGCTACGCCCAGCAGCTCCACGCCGATCTCGCGATCGTTCACAAGCGCCGGCTGAAGGGCGTGAAGAACGCGGTCGAGGCGAAGGACATCGTCGGCGAGGTCGAGGGGCGGGCCTGTGTGCTGATCGACGACATGATCGACACCGCCGGCACGATCTGCCAGGCCGCCGAGCTCCTGGTGGAGCGAGGCGCCACCTCGGTGTTGGCCGCCGCCACCCACGGTGTCTTCAGCGGGCCGGCCATCGACCGGCTGAAGAACTCGGTGCTCGACGAGGTCGTGATCACCGACACCCTGCCCGTGCCGGCCGAGAAGCAGTTCGACAAGCTGACCGTCCTCTCGGTGGCACCCCTGATCGCCGACGCCGTGCGGGCGGTGTTCGAGGACACCTCGGTCAGCCGGATCTTCGACGGCCAGAACCAGAACTGACCCTTCGGCGGCCCGCCATCGAGCCCGTCGGGGCCGGGGGTGTCGATCGGGGACCGACCCCGGGTAGGCTGTCAGGCCGTTGCACGCCCCCGCCGGGGCCACCCGCGTGCCCAGGGGGCATCGGGCCTGTCGTTCAATCGAGGAATCCCCATGTCGACCGTCGTCACCGCCAAGACCGGCCGAGCCACTGGCTCGGGTCCCGCCCGCCGCCTGCGCGCCGAGGGCGAGCTCCCCGGTGTCGTCTACGGCCTCGGCCAGGACCCGATCTCGGTGAACGTCACCTACACCGAACTGCGTGACGCCCTCAAGGGCGAGGCCGGCATGAACACCGTGTTCATGCTCGACCTCGAAGGCACTCAGACCGAGGTGATCGTCCGTGACGTCCAGCGAGACCCGATCAAGCGCACCGTCACCCACGCCGATTTCCTCCGGGTCGACGAGCGCTCGAAGATCACCGTCACGGTGCCCGTCGTGCTCACCGGCAAGTCGAGCGCCGTCGCCGACGCCGGTGGCATCATCGAGCAGAAGCTCCACCAGCTGAAGGTGCGTTGCTCGCCCCACAGCATCCCGAACGAGGTCTCCGTCGACATCTCCCCGATGACGCTCGACGACCGCCTCGCCGTCGGCGATGTCGCGCTGCCCGACGGGGTCGTGTCGAAGATCCCCGGCCGCATCACCATCGCCGCCACCGTCATCCCACGTGGCGCCCGCACCGACGAGGAAGAAGAGGGCGGCGAAGAGGGCGAGACCGCTGCAGAGGCCGACGCCGAGGCCTCCGAGGACTGATCCTCGTCCCGCTCACGGCCGCCGATGGCTGAGCGGGCACCGGACCTGCCCATGTCGCGTCTGCGTCGAAGCTCGAACGACAAGAGTCGGCGGGGAACCCCCGCAGACTTCTTGGTCGTCGGCTTGGGGAACCCGGGCGACAACTTCGTCAACACCCGACACAACGTGGGTGCCGACGCCGTCGAGCTGCTCGCGCGGCGACATGGCTCGGGGCTGTCGAAATCGAAGGAGCGGGCACTGTCTGCCGAGGTCCACATCGGTGAGGCCCGGGTCGCGCTGGCATTCCCGCAGACCTTCATGAACAACTCCGGCGAGTCGGTCCGGCTCCTCGCCCGCCGCTACGGGATCGAGGAGGCCGATCAGCTCGTGGTCGTCCACGACGAGCTCGACCTCGACGTGGGGCGGCTCAAGGTCAAGCAGGGCGGCGGGCTCGCAGGCCACAACGGCCTGCGGTCGATCGTGCAGCACGTGGGGACCACCGACTTCGTGAGGCTCCGCATCGGTGTGGGCAAGCCGCCCCCCTCGCAGGCGGGTCGCGACTTCGTGCTGCGTCGACCGGGCAAGGCCGAGGCCCAGTCCCTCGCCCAAGCGCTCGAGGCGGCGGCCGACGCCGTCGAGCTGTTCATGGCCGAGGGCATCGACGTGGCGATGAATCAGGTCAACCGCCGCCCGGGCTGACCCCGACCCGTCCGGTCGATCGGAGCCCACTACCGTGTCGGGGATGGCCCCCGCCGTCGCTCGCCCTCGATTGTTCGCGTGCCTCGTCACGGTGTCGACCGCTGCGGCCGCGTTGTCGCTGTCGGACCGGGCGCCGTCGCTCGTGCAGGGCGGGCTCGGGAGTTCACGTCAGTTCTACCATCGGGTCGAGGGGCGGGCCGGCGTCGACCTGCTCCACCGGTCCGACATCCCCCTGGCGTGGGAGACCGCAGGCCACCTGGCCCTGTGGGCCGTCATCACCGCCCTGGCGACGCTCGTCGTCGGGCGGCGACGCTCCCTCCTTGCCATCGTCGGAGCGGCCGTCGTGGTGTCGACCGGGGTCGAGGTCGCCCAGGTCCTGTTCAGTGCCACCCGCCAGGCCGAATGGGGCGACGTGGTCGCCAACGCGGTCGGAGCGATGCTCGGAGCGACAGCGGCCCGCACCCTCGACCACGCGACGGCTGGATTCGGTCGAACCGTGGCCTGGGTTCGCAGCGCGGGGACGACCACTCCGTAGCCTGACGCGGTGAGCTTTCGCCGCCTCCCATCCCTCGTCGTCGACGACCCCGCCCTCGAGCGGGTGATCGGCCGGGCCGTCTCGGCCCTCGCCGTGGCCGAGCCGGCCCGAGCGATCGCCGTCGCCGCCCTCGCCGAGGGGACCGGTCGTCGACCCCTCCTGGTGGCGGCCCCGACCACCGGCGACGCCGACCGGTTGGTCGACGACCTCCGCCGCTACCTCGGCGACGACGAGGTCGTGTCGTTCCCGGCATGGGAGACGCTGCCCTTCGAGCGGGTGTCGCCCTCGATCGAGACGATGGGCCGGCGGCTCCAGACGATGTGGCGGCTGCGGCAGCCCGGCCGGGTGCCGGCCGTGGTGGTGGCCCCGGCGCGGGCTCTCGTGCAGCGACTCAGTCCCCATGCCGCCGAGGTCGAACCGATCGTCGTCGGCGTCGAGGACCAGCTCGACCCCCAGGCCCTCGTCGCCGACTTGGTCGCCGCCGGCTACCGGCGCGAACCCCAGGTCGAGCACCGCGGCGAGGTGGCGGTTCGCGGCTCGATCGTCGACGTGTTCCCGTCCACCGCCGAGGCGCCGGTGCGGATCGACCTGTGGGGCGACGAGGTCGATCGGTTGACGCTGTTCAACATCAACGATCAGCGCTCGACCGTCGACATCGCCGAGGTCGAGATCTTCCCCTGTCGGGAGCTGCTCCCGACCCCCGAGGTGACCGAGCAGGCCGAACGGCTCGTCGCGTCGGCGCCGTGGGGCCGCGAGCACTGGGAGCGGCTCGCTCGGGGTGAACAGTTCGACGGCATGGAGTCGTGGCTGCCGTGGCTCACCTCGTCGGAGGAGCTCCTTCCGGACCTGCTCGACGCCGATGCCCAGGTCGTGCTCGTCGAGCCGAAGCGGCTGCGCGATCGCGGCGCCGACCTGTTGGCCGAGGAGGCCGACCTCGCCACCTCGTTGGCCAAGACGTGGGGCGCCCTCGATGAGGCCCAGGACGAGGGCGCTGACGGCTTTCCCCGTCTCCACCTCGACTTCGAGCGCCTCCTCGCCCACACCGCCGCGCCCGTGGTGTCGATGACGGCGATCCCCGAGAGCCCTGACGTCGCCGTGCTCGACGCCGGTGGCTGGGATGCCCCGGGCGAGGAGCTGGCCGACCGACTCCAGCACGTGCGCGATTCGGGTGCTCGGGTGATCGTCTGCGCCGACGGCGAAGGCTCGGCGGGGCGGGTGCTCGAACTCCTGGCCGGTTGGGGCATCCATCCGACCGATCACGGCACCACGGTTCCCGACGTGTTCACCCCCGGTGTCCATCTCGTCGTCGCCCACGTCCAGCGTGGGTTCTCGCTCCCGAGTGTCGGCCTGGCCGTCGTGACCGAGGCCGAGCTCACCGGCCGGCGACGGGCCCACCGCAAGGCCAAGCCTCGCAAGCGACAGAGCGAGGGGTTCTTCGACGACCTGTCGCCGGGCGACTTCGTCGTCCATCACCAGCATGGCGTCGGCCGCTTCAGCGGCATGGTCAAGCGAGCGATCGGCGGTCACGAGCGCGACTACCTCATGCTCGAGTACCGGGGCGACGACAAGCTCTACGTCCCGTCCGACCAGATCGATCTGATCCGGCACTACACCGGCGGCGACCAGCCCAGCCTCCACAAGCTCGGCGGCTCCGACTTCGCCAAGTCGAAGGCCAAGGTCCGCTCGGCGGTGGCCGAGATCGCCCAGGAGCTCGTCGTGCTGTACCAGCAGCGGCTCACCACCGAGGGCATCGCCCACGGCGACGACACCCCGTGGCAGGCCGAACTCGCCAACTCGTTCCCCTACGAGCTCACGCCCGACCAGGCCTCGGCCATCGAGTCGTCGCTCCACGACATGGAACGGCCGACCCCGATGGACCGGCTGGTGGTCGGCGACGTCGGCTTCGGAAAGACCGAGATCGCGGTGCAGGCGGCATTCAAGGCGGTGCAGAGTGGCCACCAGGTGGCGGTCCTCGTTCCGACGACCTTGCTGGCCCAGCAGCACTACCAGACGTTCGCCGAACGTTATGCCCCCTACCCGGTACGGGTCGAGGTGCTCAGCCGCTTCCTCACCGCCGCCCAGGCTCGCCAGGTGGTGACCGCCACCGCGGCCGGCGAGGTCGACGTGCTCATCGGCACCCACCGGATGCTGAGCGACGACGTGCAGTTCCCCAAGCTGGGTCTGCTCGTCGTCGACGAGGAGCAGCGCTTCGGGGTGACCCACAAGGAAGCGATCAAGCAGTTCAAGGCCCAGGTCGACGTGCTCACCCTGTCGGCCACGCCGATCCCGCGCACCCTCGAGATGAGCCTGACCGGCATCCGGGACCTGTCCCAGCTGCAGACCCCGCCCGCCGACCGTCAGCCGATCCTGACCTACGTCGGCGAGTACGACGATCGAGCGGTTGCCGAGGCGATCCGCCGTGAGCTGTTGCGCGACGGCCAGGTGTTCTACGTCCACAACCGGGTGCGGTCGATCGAGAAGGTCGCCAACCAGCTGCGCGAGCTGGTGCCCGAAGCCCGGATCGCGACGGCGCACGGGCAGATGGACGAAGGCTCGCTGGAGAAGGTCGTGCTCGACTTCTGGGAGGGCGAGTACGACGTGTTGGTCTGTACCACGATCATCGAGTCGGGCATCGACATGCCCACGGTCAACACCCTGGTCGTCGATCGGGCCGAGCTGCTCGGTCTCGGCCAGCTCCACCAGCTCCGTGGCCGTGTCGGTCGCTCCGGGCAGCGGGCGTATGCCTACCTGTTCACCCGGCCCGACGCCGTGTTGAGCGAGGAGGCCTACGAGCGGCTCAAGACGATCGGCGAGTCGACCGCCCTCGGCTCGGGCTTCAAGATCGCGATGCGCGACCTGGAGATCCGCGGCGCCGGCAACCTGCTCGGCGAGGGCCAGTCGGGCCACATCGCGGCGGTGGGCTACGACCTCTACTGCCAGCTGGTCACCGAGGCGGTCGCCGAACTCAACGGCACCCCGATCCCCGAACCGGTCGAGATCAAGCTCGATCTGCCGGTCGACGCCAACCTGCCCGATGACTACGTCTCGACCGAGGCACTCCGCCTCGAGGCCTACCGCCGCCTCGCCGCGGTGACGACCGAGGAGGAGGTCGACGACATCCGGGCCGAGTGGCTCGACCGGTTCGGCCCGATCCCGCCTGTGGCCGAGCGCCTCCTCGAGGTGGCGCGTCTGCGGGCCGAGTGCGCCCGCCTCGGCGTACGGGAGCTCGTCGTGGTCAAGGGGCCGGGCTTCGGTGGCCCCGAGTGGGTCGCCAAGCTCGGTCCTGTGCAGATGAAGGTCTCCCAGGAGATCCGGTTCAAGCGCCTCTTCAAGCACGGCGTGTGGAAGCCGCAGGAGTTCGAGGGCGAGGGCGGTCAGGTGCAGGTCGGCCTCAAGAAGAAGCAGACCCTGGCGCCCGACCTCGTGACCTTCCTCGCCACGATGTGGCCGCCGGAGGGCGCCGAGGTGCCGTCGGAGCCCGTGGCCAGCGCCGGCCGTCGGCCGAGGCGCTGACGTCTTGCGGGGCCGGTTGCGGCGGTCAGGCCCGGCAGCTCTCCTGGTAGACGAAGAGGATCCAGTCGCGGAGTTCCTGGGAGTTCGACACCTCGCCTCGGAAGGTCTGGTAGTCGGCGAGGCTCAGGCCGTTGGCGGCGAGCTTCTCCTCGAGTGTCTGCGACATCGCGGCCGGACTGTCGAACGTGCGGCGCTGGAGTTCGCACACCCAGTCGGCCTCGAAATGCACGAGCAGGTCCTGCTCATCGGCGAGGGGTGTCTCGGGCTCACCCTCGATGAGCAGGGTGGTGGTCGTCGTGTTCTCGGCGACGAGTTCCTCGTAGGCGAGCTGCTCCGGACTCGGGGCGCCCTCGGAGGTCGCCGACTCTCCACATGCCACGGTCGAGAGGGCGATCCCGATGGTCACGGCGATCGAAGCTGTCCTACGGAGGTCCACCCTGGTGTCATCGGGACATTCCCAACCCACTTGAGTGCAATTCGTCGGCGGCACTCAACAGGGGTACGTTCGGCCCATGGCTGAGCAACCCGTGACCATCGGCACAGCGGGCGGGCAGCCCGCGGTCGCCGACCCAGCAGTTGGCGCCGCGAGCGACTCCCCGATCGACGACTGGCCCCGGCTCGTCGACGACCTCAACCGCCTGCTCCGGCTGCGGACCACGCCGATCGGCATGAAGATGTTCGCGACCGCCGACGAGATGGAGGCCGTCGACCGCATCCGCCGCCCGTCGGCGATCCACACGACCGACCAGATCGTCGGCATGGCGGCCCGCCTCAACTGGACGGTCGGCATCACCAACGACGACCTCGTCGGTCCCCAGTGTGGGGCCGTCCTCGGCCTCCACCCGCGCGACGAGGAGTGGTTGAGCGGCGACCGGATGGCGGGGGTGTGGTTCGAGACGCTCGCCGACGCCTCGGCCCACCAGCACGCGATGCACACCGTGCCCGACGGCCGCTACGAGGCGATGGCGGTCTCGCCCCTGGCGAGCGGTCGCCTCGATCCGCCCGACATCGCTCTCGTCTACGCCAACCCGGCGCAGATGATCCTGATCGTCAACGGGCTCCAGTGGTCGGGGTATCGGAAGTTCGAGTGGGGGTGCGTCGGCGAGTCGGCGTGCGCCGACTCGTGGGGGAGGGCCCTCGCCACCGGCGAGCCGAGCGTGTCGATTCCGTGCTTCGCCGAACGGCGCTACGGCGGCGTGCGCGACGACGAACTCCTCCTGGCGACGCCGCCCGGCTTCCTCGTCAAGGCGATCGCCGGCATGGAGGCGCTGTCGGGCAACGGGTTCCGCTACCCGATTCCCGACTACGGGGTCCAACAGGACGCCCGCGCCGGACTGGGGGTGTCGTATGGGTGAGGTACCGGCTCCCGCACCGAAGCCGCCCGTGCCCGACCGGCTCGCCGGGCGGGTCGCCGTCGTCACCGGCGGTGCCTCGGGCATCGGCCGAGCGATCACGGTCAGGCTCCTCGGCGAGGGCGCTCGCGTCGTCGTCGGCGACCTCGCCCCGGAACGAGCCGACGACCTCGTCGCCGAGCACGGCGAGCGGTTGGTCACCCAACGGGCCGACGTGAGCGACGAGGACGACGTCGCCGGCCTGGTGTCCACCGCCGTCGAGGGGTTCGGCCGCCTCGACATCCTGTGCAACAACGCCGGGTTCGGCGGCGCGCTCGGTCCGATCACCGAGACGTCCGTCGCCGACTTCGACCTCACCTTCGACGTGTTGGTGCGCTCGGTGTTCCTCGGCATCAAGCACGCCACGCCGGTGTTGGCGGCCGACGGGGGAGGGGCGGTGATCAACACCGCGTCGATCGCCGCTCGCCGGGCCGGGTGGGCGCCTCATCTCTACACCGCAGCCAAGGCAGCGGTGCTCAGCCTCACCGAGACCGCCGCCCTCGAGTTGGGGGCGCTCGGCGTGCGCTGCAACGCCGTCTCGCCCGGTCTCATCGCCACCCCGCTCTACGCCGGCCACCCCGACAGCGACGCCGACCGGATCGAGAAGGCCCGCCAGGCCTCGCACGAACGCCAGCCCCTCGGTCGGGTCGGCGAGCCCGAGGACATCGCCGCTGCGGTGGCGTTCCTGGCCTCAGATGATGCCGAGTGGATCACCGGCCAGCAGCTGATCGTCGACGGTGGTATCACCGCCGGCCCGACGTGGGACGACTTCCCGGCGCCCTACAAGATGGTGCGCCCCATCCGTCATCACCGGCCGCCGGGCCGCTGAGGGTCAGCCCTGGAAGTCGGCGGCCAGCACGGTGAGGGTGATGTCGTGCCGGTTGCTCTTCGTCTTGCCCTCGTTGTCGATGTAGTCGACCTCGATCTCGACCTCGTAGGTGCCGGGGGTGACGGTGGCCGGATCGATCCAGACCCGGGCGACGTCTTCCTCACTGCCGTCGAGCTTGTCGTCGTGGTGGAGGCTCGTGTAGGTCTCCTGCGGGTAGTAGACCTCGTCGAGCCCCTTGCGCACGGTGATGTCGAAGTCGTTGTTCATCGGCGACACGCCGAGGAAGTCGAACTCGACCCAGTTGTTGGCGCCGTCGCCGCCACTGAACACGGTGGCCTGTGAGGTGAGCAGCTCGTAGTCGTCACCCTTGTAGTTCGACGTGCGTACCGAGATGGTGTCGATCTTCTCGGAGTGCTGCACGCCCTCGGCGTCGGTCCAGTGGGCGTACACCTTCAGCCAGAAGTAGCTGGGCGTCCGCACGGTGGTCGTCAGCTCGAAGGCGGCGGTGTCGAGCTCGCCGGCGACGAGGTCGTTGTCCCAGAAGAGGCCGGCGGCGGCGTCGGGGGTTCCGTCGAGGTCGTGATCGGGGTAGGCGATCTCGACCTTCGAGGTCGAGGCCTCCACCGTCATCGAGAAGTCGGTGATGTCCTGGTCGGAGGTCCAACCGAGGTTGATCCAGGTCTCGCTGCCCCGGATGAGCGACACCTCGCGGTCGCCGACGAGCTGGGGTTCGTCGTGGTCGACGATCGGACCCCAGAAGGCGGCCGCAGGGGAAGCGGTGGCGGCGACGGCGATGGCTGCACCTGCAGCGACGGTACCAAGACGGCGGAAGATCATGATGGAGATAACGACGCCGATGCCGCCGACCTTGACCCCTCGGTGATGGGGGATTCCACCCGACGGTTGCGCCCGATCATGGGCCGGACGGCCCGAGTGACCAGGTCGAATGGCCCGAGTGGGCAGCCGATCGCCCAGTAGATTCGGCCGATGACCATCGACGCCGTGATGTTCGACATGGGTGGCGTGCTCGTGGAGCTGGGGCCCCTCACCGACCTGATCGGCGACGCGCCCCTCGACGCCGACGAGTTCTGGCAGCGGTGGCTCACCAGCCGGGCGGTACGAGACTTCGAGCGGGGCCGCGTCGATGCGGCGACGTTCGCAGCAGCGGTCGTCGACGACCTCGGGCTCAGCGTGTCGGCCGAGGTGTTCCTCGAGCGATTCGAGGCGTGGCCCCGAGGGTTCTTCGCGGGAGCCGAGGCGCTCGTGCGGGAGGTGGCCCAGCGCTGCGTCACCGGCGTGGTGTCGAACACCAACTCCCGCCACTGGCACCACCAGCGGGACGGGGCAGCGATGCGCGCCCTGTTCGAGCGGAGGTTCCTCAGCTTCGAACTCGACCTGATCAAGCCAGATGAAGACTACTTCGAGTACCTCCTCGCCGACCTGGCGCTGGCCCCCGAATCGGTGCTGTTCCTCGACGACAACCAGCTCAACGTCGACGGCGCACGGGCCATGGGGTTGCGGGCCGAGGTGGTGCGAGGGCCGGCGCAGGCCAGGGTCGCGGTCGAGGTCCACGGCGTGCTCTGACCCGGCGCGGCCGCCGGCTCCGACACGGCCGTCGGGCCTGCCGATCGGTCAGCGGCGATCCTGGAGGAACGGGAAACGCTCGCGTGCCTCGTGCACCCTCGCCGGGTCGATGTCGGCGCTGAGGATCGTCGGGGCGTCCCCTGCGCTCACGACGATCTCGCCGAGCGGATCGATGACCGTCGAGTCGCCGGCGTGCGCCAGCCCGTTGCCGTCGTCGCCGATGCGGTTCACCGCCACGACCCACGCCTGGTTCTCGATCGCCCGGGCACGCAGGAGGGCCTGCCAGTGGTGGCGGCGACCGGCTGGCCAGTTCGCCACCACGAGGTAGGCCTCGGTCGACGGCGCCGTCTTCCAGAACTCGTCGGCGAAGCGCAGGTCGTAGCAGACGAACAGGGTGCACGACACGCCGGCGATGTCGACGGTGACGAGGCGGTCGCCTGCGGCGTAGTGCTCGTGTTCGCCGCCATAGCTGAACGGGTGGATCTTGTCGTAGTGGGCCCGGTCGCCGTCGGGGCCGGTCAAGAGGAAACGGTTGACGCATCGTCCGTCGTCGAGCCGGGTGGGGATCGAGCCTCCGACGACGAGCCCGTGGCACTCGGCGGCCCGGCGCAGGAAGGTGGCCGACGGGCCATCGACCGGTTCGGCCACCCGGTCGGTCGCCATCGAGAAGCCGGTCGAGAACATCTCGGAGACGAGCACCACCTCGGCGCCGGTCGCAGCGGCCCGGGCCACCTCCGGATCGAGCCGACGGATGGTCGCGTCGGCGTCCTCCCAGACGATGTCGTGTTGGATGGCGGCGATGCGCACGGATCGGTTCCTCCCACGTGGGTCGGGTCGGCGTCGAGCCGGGTGCCGCGTCGCGGCGTCCCCGTGCCCCTAGCCTGGCCTGCCGTGACCGTCTGCGCACCCCGTCCCGCTCGCCACACTCGCCGATTCGGCGCCGCCCTGCTCGCCGTCGTGATGCTCGCCGCCGGCTGTGGCGTCAGCCGGAGCAATCGGTCCGACACCGCGGCGACGATCGAATTCTCCGATGGGAGTCAGAGCGAGATCACGGCCGACGAACTCTCCGACGTCCTCGGCGCGGTGCTCTCCGAGCCCGAGTTCGTCGAGCTCGCCTACGGCGAGGCGCCGGCCGAAGACATCGAGCGCGACATGCTCACCCGACTGATCCAGCGCGAGACGGTGGCCCACCTCCGGGCCGAGGCTGGCGCGACGGTCGCCGACGGCGCCCTGGAAGAGGTGCGGGGGATCCTGGACGAACAGCTGGTCGGCTTCTTCGAGGACGACGCCGAGTCGATGTCGGAGTCGCTCGCCCCATTCCTGGGGCTCCTCGCGGTGACCTCGGCGGAGCAGGAGGCGTTGGGCGAGGCCTTGATCGCGGAGGCCGGCGACGTGCCGTGCGCCAGCCACATCCTCGTCGACGACCCCGACCTCGCCGACGAACTCCTCGCCGAACTGGAGGACGGGGGCGACTTCGCCGCCCTCGCGATCGAGCACTCCCTCGACCCGGGCAGCGGCGCCCAGGGCGGCGAGCTCGGTTGCGCCGACCCCTCGCTCTACGTGCCGGAATTCGCCGAGGCGATCACGGCCGCCACCGAGGGCGAGGTCGTCGGCCCGGTCGCCACCCAGTTCGGGTTCCACCTCATCGTCGTCACCGGCTACGAGCCGGTCGACCCGGCGACGGTCGACGCCAACACGCTGGCGTTCACCGCCGCCCAGGCCGAACTCGCGGCGCTCGTCGCCACGATCGACCTCGAGATCGGTCTGTGGGACCCGCAATCGCAGTCGGTCATCGGCATCGGGAACTGACGTGAACCGGCCTCGCCTCACCGTCGCCGGTCTCGGCCCCGGCGGGGTGGGTCAGATCACCGATGACACCCGCCGGGCGATGGAGCGGGCGGGCCGCTGCTTCCTCCGCACGAGGCGCCACCCGTCCGCGGCGTCGGCGCCGGCCACCGCCGAAGCCTTCGATCACGTCTACGACGACGCCGACGATCTGGCGTCGGTCTACCGGACGATCGCCGATCGATTGGTGGCGGCGACCGAGAGCGGCGACGACGTCTGCTACGTGGTCCCTGGATCGCCCCTCGTGCTCGAACGGTCGGTCGCCCACCTCCGGGCCGACGACCGCATCGACGTCGACCTCGTGCCGTCGATGAGCTTCCTCGACGTCGCCTGGGCCCGCTTGGCCATCGACCCGGTCGAGGCCGGTGTGCGCCTGATCGACGGTCACGTGTTCGCGGAGGCGGCCGCCGGTGACAGCGGCCCGCTCCTGGTGGCCCACGCCCACGCCCCCTGGGTGCTGAGCGACATCAAGCTCGCGATCGACGCCGGACCGGAGCAGCGGGTCGTCGTCCTCCAGGGACTCGGCACCGACGACGAGCGCATCGAGGAGGTCGCCTGGCCCGATCTCGACCGCTCCTTCGAGCCCGACCATCTGACGTCCCTCTACCTGCCCGAGGTGACGGCGCCGGTGGCCGGCGCGTTGCATCGCTCGGTCGAGCTGATGCGCCGGCTTCGAGCGGAATGCCCGTGGGATGCCGAGCAGACCCATACGTCGTTGCGTCCGTACCTGCTCGAGGAGAGCCACGAGGTGCTCGAGGCGCTCGACGCGATCGCCACCCTCGACCCGAGCGACGCCGGTGGCGACGCGGAGGCCGAGGCGATGGAGCTCCTCGAGGAGGAGTTGGGCGACCTCTGGTTCCAGGTCCTGTTCCACGCCGAGTTGGCCAGCGAGGCCGGTTGGTTCACCGTGGCCGACGTCGCCAGCACCCTCCACGACAAGTTGGTGGGCCGCCACCCCCACGTGTTCGGTGACACGGTCGCCGACGATGCCGCCACGGTCGCCGGGAACTGGGAGCGGATCAAGAAGGACGAGAAGGGTCGCTCGTCGCTGCTGGACGGCATTCCGGCGTCGTTGCCGGCACTCGCCCGAGCCCAGAAGCTGGCGCGGCGAGTCGAACGCGGGGTCGATGGCGACGACGCACTCCCGTCCGACGATGCCCTGTGGGCTGCCCTCGGGGGACGACCATCGGCGCTCGACGAGCGCGAGGTCGGTCGTCGGCTGACCGCCCTCGCCGAGTTGGCCCGCCGGGCCGACGTCGACGCCGAACAGGCGCTGCGGACGATGTCGGCGGAGGCGACGGCCCGCTTCGTGGCGGCCGAGGCGGCCGGCACGGTCGGGTCGAGCTGGATCCTCGGCTGACCCGGTCCGTCGACGGCAGCCGCCGCAGTCGGTCAGGCAGGGGGCGGCGGAGGAGGGGGAAGGTCTCGTCGGCTGTCGTCGGGAGGCGGCACCGCGGCATCCCACGAGGGGGGCGGCTCCTCAGACGGCGGGGGCGGGGGCGGGGGCGCGGGAACCGCCGCGGGAGGAGTGAATCCAGCCGGCGGCGGAGGAGGAGTGACGGACCCGGGCGGAGGGGGCGGCGGTGGCATGGACCCGGCGGGTGGGGCCGGGGGAGGAGTGACCTCGATCGGCCCGGGGGCGGGAGCGGCAAATGACGGCGGGATGGGGGGCGGAGTGACCGCCGGGGCCGGAGGGGCCACAGCCGGTGGCGGAGGTGGAGGTGGGGTCGCAGCGGCGGCCGGCGCACCGATGGTCGGCGGCGGTGGCGGCACCTCGCCGAAGCCACCCGGAGGAGGCGGCGGAGCTGCGGACGGGGGAGGTGGGAAGGGGGTCGTGACCGACGGTGAGGGCGATGGTGACGGAGAGGGCGTCGGCGGCGCGGGTGCGGGGGTGGGCGTCGTCGGCTCGTCCAGGTCCGGGAGGGCGTCGACGGCGAGCAGCGTGGCGGTGGCCTCCTCGGCGGTCTCGCTCTCGTCCTGTTCGGCAGCGGCTGGCGCTTCGGCCGCCGGCTCCTCGGCCGTGGCGTCCTCGGTCTCGGTCTCCTCGACAGCGACCGCCTCGGCTGCAGGTTCCTCGACCGCGGCGTCCTCGGACGTCGATGTGTCGCCGCCGGCCGGGGGCTCCGGAGCCGGGGGCACGGTGGTTTCGGCGGCGGTGGTCTCGGCGATGCTCTCGTCGGGGGCGGGAACGGTGGCCTCGGCGGCGGGCGGTGGCGGGGGCGGTGGCGTGCTGAGGAGCTGGTCGGTCGTGGCATCGGCGACCGGCACCGAGGTGAGCACCACCCTGGCGCCGGCGGCGCGCACCCGCCCGGCCCGGAGGTCGACCTCGTCGACGACCGACGAGAACGGCACGGCGGCGAGGCGGAGCTCGATCGCCGGGTCGTCGGCCACCTCGGTCGTCCATCCGGCCCGCCCTTCGCCTTTCACCCGACGCTCGCCGATCACTACTTCGGCCTGGTCGAAGGCGAAGGCGATCGGCTCGTCGTCGTCGAGCAGGGCGGCGACACCGGTCGGGTGGTGTGCGACGACGAATTCGTGCAGCGCCATGGCCACCGTCTCGAACGTCCACGACCCGGCCTGATCGAGCGCGTCGGCCATCGCCATGGCGGCGACGCCGACCTCGACCGAGCCGCTCGTCACCATCGTGAAGGGCCCGACTCGAATCAACGAGCCGCCGCCGGGAATGATCTCAGCACCGTCCATCGGCCCATCGTGTCACGTCGGCCCGCTCGGTGACGGCAGGGCGTCGAGATTCGTTGCCGGGCTCCCACCGGGGCGGAACGTCGCGTCCGACGCAAGGTGAACCGTGAGCGGCGACCCCACCGCGCTTGGTGGCATTTTCGCTGGTCAGGCACGCGCAGCGGAGGGAAATCCGCTCCGACGACATCGTTGGGTGCCAGCGATCGGGCAGACTCTCTCCATGGATTCACGCAGTGGGCGTCCGAAGGCGCTGCCCAAGATCCTCCTTGCGCTGTTGGCGGTCGTGGCGGTGATCGCGGGCCCGGCTGCTCCGGTGGCCGCGGCGCCACCCGATGCGCCCGGCAACGTCGCCGGCGTCGTCGTCTCCAGCACCGAGGTGACGGTGTCGTGGGACGCCCCCGCCCTCAACGGAGCGACCCTCGACGGCTACACGATCACCTCCTCGCCGCCCTCGACGTCTGCGAGCGTCGACGACGTGACCACGACCGTCGCCATGACCGGCCTCACGCCAGGCGAGACCTACACCTTCAGCGTCGTCGCCAACTCGGCCTCGGATGGCGACTCGGCCGCCGGATCCTCCGGCACCGTGACCACATTCGACGTCCCGACCTCTCCGACAGGGGTTGCGGGCTCGAGCCCCACCGCCACCTCGATGCTCGTGTCGTGGACGCCACCCGCCGACGACGGCGGTACGCCGATCACCAGCTACACCGTCGAGGCCATGCCCGGCGGGGCCACGGCTGCCGCCGGCGGTGGCGACACGTCGGTGATCGTGCCCGGGCTGTCGTCGGGTACGGCCTACACGTTCGTCGTCGTGGCGACGAACGCGGTGGGCGACAGCCTGGCGTCGACGCCCTCCGGCGCGATCTCGACCGTCGGTGTCCCGGGCGCACCGACCGGCGTGTCGGGCGCCAACCCGACCGTCTCCACGATCGAGGTCTCATGGACCCCGCCCGCCGACAACGGCGGGGGCGCGATCACCGGCTACACGGTGACGGCGTCGCCCGGCGGCTCGAACGTGGTCGCAGGCGGCAGCGACACGACGGCGACCGTGACGGGCCTCTCTGCATCGACGGCCTACACCTTCACGGTCGTCGCCATGAACGCCGCGGGGAGCGGCCCGGCCTCGACCCCCTCGGCCCCGAGCTCCACCGACGACCCACCGGCGACGGCCCCGGATGCACCGACCGGCGTGGCGGCGTCGAACCCCTCGACCGATTCGATCGATGTCGCCTGGACCGCACCGGGGTCGGACGGCGGATCGCCGGTGACGGGATACACGGTGACTGCGTCGCCGGGCGGCGCGACGGCGACGACAACCGGCGCCACCACGGCGACCGTGAACGGACTCGCCGCGGCCACCTCGTACACCTTCACAGTCACCGCCACGAACGCGGTCGGCACCGGTACCGCCTCGGCTGCCTCCAACTCGGTGGCGACCGACCCGATCGCGCCGGGGGCGTTCACCGTGTCGGCCTCGGCGATCTCCGCCACCTCGGTCGAGCTGACGTGGTCGGATCCGGGCGGTGCCCCCGACCCCACCTACAGCGTGAGCTTTGCCCCGACCGGCCCGTCGGCGGCGATCAGCGGTCGCAGCGCGACGGTCACCGGCATGAACCCGGGTACGACCTACACCGCGACGGTCACGGCGACCAACGCCGGAGGTTCTCGGGATTCGGCGCTCAACGTCACCGCAGACGCCGTGCCCGGCACACCGAGCGGCGTGGCCGGCTCGGTGTCGACGGTGGACGGCGTGAAGGTCACCGTCAGCTGGACGCTCCCTTCCAACACCGGCACGCCGATCGACACCTTCCGGCTCAGGATCGAGCGCAACGGCGAGGCCTTGGCGCCGATCGACGTCGCCGTCGACGACGTCGACGTCTCGGGCGGCACGGCGAGCTACGAGATCCCGTCCTCGCTCGACCGCGGTGACTATCGCTTCCGTCTCCAAGCCGGCAACGAGGCCGGCTTCGGGGGCAACTCCCCGTTCTCCGCGGTCGTCGATGTGCCGACGAGCCCCGGCCCGACCCAGATCACCCTCGAATCGGTGACCCGGCTGGCGGCGGGCGACTTCAGCCCGCTGCCGTTCGGGCCCTTCATCAGCATCGACTGGGAGCCCCCGCAGGACACCGGCGGCCTGCCGATCACCGAGTACACCGTCGAGATCGCAGGCATCACCCAAACGGTGCCGGCCACCGTGACGAGCGCTGTGATCGGGCCGATGCCAGCCGGCACCTACTTCGCCTCGATCACGGCCGTGACGGCCGCCGGTTCGTCGACGGCGACCTCTGGTCAGGTCGCCGTCCGTGGCTTCCCGCCCTTCGACGACCGTGACGGATTCGTGCGCCAGCAGTACTCCGACTTCCTCGGACGCGCCGCCGACGCCGGCGGGCTGGCGTTCTACGTGAACAGCACCAACCTCGACGGTTCGAACGCGGCCCATCTCATCGCGACGTTCATGGACTCGCCCGAGTTCGCCCCGCGTCGATCGATCGTGCGGCTCTACGAGGCGTACTTCGGGCGTGATCCCGACCTCGGTGGCTTCGACTTCTGGGCCAACCGCCTCGCCACCGGCGCCAGCTCGATCAACCACGTCTCGGCATCGTTCGCTGCCAGCCAGGAGTTCCAGGACACCTACGGAAGTCTCGGCGACGAAGCGTTCGTGCGGCTCGTCTACGAGCGGGTGCTGGAGCGTCAGCCCGACGCCGGGGGGCTGGTCTTCTGGACGGCGCAGCTCGCCGGCGGCATGGACCGAGGCACGATGATGACCAACTTCTCGGAGTCGCCGGAGTACATCGCCAAGACGGCGGCGCACGTCGACGTGGTGATGACCTACCGCGGCCTCCTCGATCGACTCCCGGACAGCTCCGGCTACGAGTTCTGGGTCGGGCAGGTCAACGGCGATCGCAACGAGTTGTTGCGCATGATCCACGGCTTCCTCATCAGCCCGGAGTACGCGCAACGCGTCACGCCCTGACCGTCGACGGCGACGTCTTCGGGCCCGTGTCAGCGACGTCACGCGGTCGGAATGGCGAAATGTCCGCGGTTGGTACATGTGCCCCCGGGCCTCCTGCTAGCCTCGCTCACCGCGGGCGGTAGGAGGAACGCGAAGAGTGAGTACCATCGAACATGTCCTGGGTCGGGAAGTTCTCGACTCCCGTGGTAACCCGACCGTCGAGGTCGAGGTCGTCCTCGCCTCCGGCGCCCGTGGCCGTGCCCTGGTGCCCTCCGGCGCCAGCACCGGGCAGTTCGAGGCCGTCGAACTGCGCGACGGCGGCGATCGTTACGTCGGCAAGGGCGTGCTGACCGCCGTCGGCAACGTCAACACCTCGATCGCCGATGCCTTGATCGGCATCGACGCCTACTCCCAGCGCGACCTCGACCGGATCCTGCTCGAGCTCGACGGCACCCCCAACAAGGGCAGCCTCGGCGCCAACGCCATCCTCGGCGTGTCGCTCGCCACCGCCCGTGCGGCGGCCGACGACCTCGACCTGCCGCTCTACCGCTACGTCGGCGGGGCCAACGCCCACGTGTTGCCCGTGCCGATGATGAACGTGTTGAACGGCGGTGAGCACGCCGACAACAACGTCGATTTCCAAGAGTTCATGATCATGCCCGTCGGGGCCGCCTCGTTCAGCGAGGCCCTGCGTTGGGGTGTCGAGACCTACCACGCCCTCAAGAAGGTCCTCGGCGAGCGCGGGCTGTCGACCGGCATCGGCGATGAGGGCGGATTCGCCCCCGACCTCGGCTCGAACGAGGAAGCCCTCACCCTTCTGATGGAGGCGATCGACAAGGTCGGCCTCACCCCCGGCACCGACATGGCCCTCGCCATGGACGTCGCCTCGACCGAGTTCTACCGCGACGGCAACTACGTCCTGGCCGGTGAGGGTCGCACCCTCAGCCCGGCCGAGATGAGCGACCTGCTCGCCGACCTCGTCGATCGCTACCCGATCGTCTCGATCGAGGACGGCATGGCCGAGGAGGACTGGGACGGCTGGGGCCTGCACACCGCGTCGGTCGGCGACCGTTGCCAGCTCGTCGGCGACGACCTGTTCGTCACCAACACCGAGCGCCTGGCCCGCGGCATCGAGACCGACACGGCCAACGCCATCCTGGTGAAGGTCAACCAGATCGGCTCGCTCACCGAGACCCTCGAGGCCGTGTCGATGGCCACCGCCGCCCGCTACGGCAGCGTGATGTCGCACCGCTCCGGCGAGACCGAAGACACCACGATCGCCGATCTCGCCGTCGCCACCAACTGCGGCCAGATCAAGACCGGTGCTCCCGCCCGCAGCGACCGGGTCGCCAAGTACAACCAGCTGTTGCGGATCGAGGACGACCTCGGCGACGCCGCCCGGTACCCGGGGCTGGCGGCCCTGTCCCGTCAGCCCGGCGAGTGAGACCCGCCCGGTGGCGGCCAACGAAGCAACCCGGCGTCTGAAGCTGCGTCGTCCAGCGGTGCTGTCTCTGCCAGCGGTGCTGTCTCTGCCGAGCCGTGCCACGCTCAGCGTGGTGGCCGCTCGGGCGCGCACCTCGGGGCCGACCCTCCTCGGCGTCGTCGCGATCGTCGGGATCGTGGTCGGGCTCGGTGCCCTGCCCGCCCGGACCTGGGTGGCTCAGCGTGATGCAATCGACCGCACGACGGCGGAACTCGGCGAGGTGCAGGCCGACGTCGAAGCGCTGCAGGCCGAACTCGATCTGCTCCTGACCGACGCCGAGATCGAGCGGCAGGCTCGGCAGAACTTCGACCTCGTCTACCCAGGCGAGGAGAGTTTCCGTATCCTTCCTGCCCCGTCCGACTGATCGAGCGACCGGTGGCCCGCGGGCACCGTTCGTCGCTGCTGCGACGCGTTCGTTCCAGTCGTCCGGGGTGTGATAGTTGTAACACCTGACGACCCGAGCCCGCCGTGCCCTGCGCGACTTCGGGAGCCAACACCCAGGAGGTCACGGTGGAGATCACCGTCACGATCAACGGCGTCGAGCAGAAGCACGACGTCGAGCCACGCACGCTGCTGGTGCACTACATCCGCGAGGTCGCCGGCCTGACCGGCACGAACATCGGTTGCGACACCTCGTCGTGTGGTGCCTGCACCGTCCACCTCGACGGGGAAGCGGTGAAGTCGTGCACGATGCTGGCCGTCCAGGCCGACGGTCGGGGGGTCACCACGATCGAAGGACTCGCCGACGGCGAGGAACTCCACCCGATGCAGCAGGCCTTCATGGAGTGCCACGCCCTGCAGTGCGGCTACTGCACGCCGGGCATGGTGATGGCCTCGATCTCGCTGCTCGACGAGAACCCGAACCCGTCCGAGGACGAGGTGCGCGAGGGCCTCGAGGGCAACCTGTGTCGCTGTACCGGCTACCACAACATCGTGAAGGCCGTCCTGACCGCTTCCGGAGGTGCCCAGTGATCCCCGTCTCCTTCGATTACCAGCGGGCCGAGTCGGCCGACGCTGCGATCGCCGTCCTCGCCGAGCACGGCGACGAGGCCAAGCTGATGGCCGGCGGCCACTCCCTGCTGCCGATGATGAAGCTGCGGCTCGCGTACCCGTCGGTGATCGTCGACATCGACCGTCTCGACGACCTCCGCTACATCAACGACGCCGGCGACCATCTCGCCATCGGTGCCCTCACCAGCCACCGCATGATCGAGACCAGCGACCTCGTGGCGTCCCACGCCCCGCTCCTGCAGCACGCGACCTCGAAGGTCGGCGACCCGCAGGTCCGCCATCGCGGCACCTTCGGCGGATCGCTGGCCCACGCCGACGCCGCCGCCGACCACCCGTCGGTGCTCCTCGCCCTCGACGGTGTCGTCGTGGTGCAGGGACCCAACGGCACCCGTGAGGTGCCGGCCACCGAGCTGTTCGCCGGCTTCCTCGAGTCGAGCCTCGAGCCGACCGAGATGATCACCGAGATCAAGATCCCGAAGGCGACCGGCTCCGGCTGGAGCTTCCAGAAGATGAACCGGCGAGCCCAGGACTGGGCCATCGTGGGCGTGTCGGCCCAGGCAACCGACAGCGGGGCCCGCGTCTCGCTGGTCAACATGCACCCGACCCCGATCCGGGCCACCGCCGTCGAGGACGCCCTCGCCGGTGGCGCCTCGGCCGCCGAGGCCGCCGAACTGGCCGCCGAGGGCATGGAGCCCTCCAGCGACCTCAACGCCTCGGTCGACTTCCGCCAGCACCTGGCACGGGTGCTGGTCGGTCGGGCCCTCACCGAGGCCGGCATCAGCTGACCCCACCCGGAGCATCAGGAGAAGGACACCAACGATGCGCGAGATCCTGAGCGACCTCGAGCGGTGGCGGAAGCAGGGCAAGCGCGTCGCGCTGGCCCGCGTCGTCGACATCGAGGGCTCGGGACCGCGGCTCCCCGGTGCGGCCATGGCCGTGGCCGACGACGGCCAGGTGGCCGGGTCGGTCAGCGGAGGCTGTGTGGAGGGGGCCGTCGTCACCGAGGCCCTCGACATCATCGAGTCCGGCGAACGACGGATCGTGACCTTCGGCTACTCCGACGACGAGGCGTTCGCCGTCGGCCTCACCTGCGGCGGCACGATCCACCTCTACCTCGAACCCCTCGACTGGTGATGAGCGACGCGTCGACCCCCAGCCTGTTCGACCTCATCGCCGTCGACATCAAGGCAGAACGCCCCGTCGCCCTGGCCACCGTGGTCGGCGGCCCCCACACCGGTGCCAAGCTGCTGGTCCGGGGCGCCCACGGCGGCGACGACGGCGAGGAGCACGGCTCCCTCGGCAACCCCGACCTCGACCGGGTCGCCGGGCGCGACCTGTGGGGGGAGCTGGCCGCCGGCACGTCGGGAATCCGTCACTACGGCCCCAACGGGGAGGCCCGCCAGGACGAGGTGTCGGTCTTCGTCGAGACCTTCGCTCCGCCGCCCCAGATGCTGATCTTCGGTGCCGTCGACTTCACGGCCGCCCTGTGCCGGGTGGCCAAGGTGCTCGGCTACCGGGTGACGGTCTGCGATGCCCGTCCGGTCTTCGCCACCAAGCAGCGCTTTCCGTTCGCCGACGAGGTGGTGGTCGATTGGCCCCACCGCCTCCTGGAGAAGGTCGGCGACGACCTCGGCCCTCGGGACGCGGTGTGTGTCCTCACCCACGATCCGAAGTTCGACGTTCCCGCCGTCACCGCGTCGCTCCGGACAGGGGTGGGCTACCTCGGGGCGATGGGGTCGCGACGCACCACCGACGACCGCAACCGGCGACTGCTCGAACAAGGCGTCGACCAGGGGGAACTGGCGAGAGTGATGGCTCCGATCGGCCTCGATCTGGGCGCCCGCACGCCCGAGGAGACCGCGATCTCGATCTGCGCCGAGATCATCGCCCTGCGATCGGGTCGTCTGGCGCCGTCGCTGCGCGACAGCGAGGGCGACATCCACCGCTGAAGTCCGGGCGATTGCAGCCGATGGGGAGCGGTGATGACCGACCCCACCGCCGCACGAGGGCCCGCCCGGCTCTGGCGCCACCTTCGCCTGGGTCAGAAGGTGGGTTTGGCGATCCTGGCGGCCTGTGTGCCGGTGGTTTCCCTCGGCATCCAGGTGGCGGCGATCTCGTCGAATCTCCTCAAGGAGGCCGTGCTCTCCAACGCCGGCCTGGCGGCCCGGGTCGAGGCCGACGGTGTGGCCACCGCTCTGGCGGCTGCCACCGACGCCGTGGAGTCGATCGCCGATGACCAGACCTTCCAGGAACTGATCGAGCAGCAGTCGAGGCTCGATGGGGCCAGCGGCACGACCTCCCAGCTCCAGACCTACACCGAGCTGGTGTGGGGGCGGTTCCGGACCGACGGCCTCGTCGGCCTGTCGGTCGTGTCGAACGGTGGCGGCGGGATCCAGGCCCAGGGCGACCTGTCGCCCGAGGCCGAAGCGCTCCGCATCGAGGTCGGGCAGCGCACCCTCGTGGTGGGCGAGGCCTTCACGGCCCCGAGCGGCGCCCAGCACCTCGCCATCGTCCGCAGCGTGGCCCCGCCGAACGGCGGCGTGGGCGTGCAGATCGTCACCGAGTGGGACATCACCACGCTCCTCGCCGGCGTGGTCGACCCGTCGAACGTCCGGCTCGCCGAACGCACGCTGGTCCTCCAGCAACAGAGCAACGGCTCCTACGTGGCGGTGCTCCGCTCCGACAGCACCCAGACCGGACAGACGATCGCGCTCGCCTCGAGCCCGGTGGCCGGCGCCGACGACCCGGCGGTCGAGGCCGTCGACGAGTTGGGGATCGACGTCGTCCAGGGCGCCGCCCGCGTCGGCAGCGACCCCGGCTGGGTGGTCGTGGTCGAGGAACACCAGTCGGTCGCCTACGCCGAGCTCGATCGGGTCCGCTCAGCGGTGATCATCGTCTTCGTCGCCGCCGGCCTGATGATCCTGGCCGTGGTGGCGGTCGCCTTCCGTAGCTTCGCTCGCCGTCTCGGACGCATGACTTCGCTCGCCGAGGCCGTCGCCAGCGGCGACCTCACCGTCCGCACCGGCGACCCACGCCACGACGAGCTGGGGCGGCTGTCCCACGCCTTCGACGACATGACCGAAGCCCTGGCCGAGGACATCGCCCGCCGGGAACGCGTCGAAGCGCAGCTCGCCTACCAGGCCACCCACGACGCCCTCACCGGCCTCCCGAACCGGCAGCAGCTCATCGGCGAACTCGACGAGGTGCTCGAGACCGAGGACGTCGTCGCCGTGCTCTTCGTCGACCTCGACGGCTTCAAGGCGGTCAACGACAACCACGGCCACGGCGCCGGTGACGAACTGCTGGTCCGTGTCGCCGAGCGGCTCCGCGACGTGCTCCGGCCGAACGACTTCCTGGCCCGGCTCGGAGGCGACGAATTCGTGATCGTGCTGCGTCAGATGGGCATCCTCGAGGCCGAACGGTTGGCCGAGCGGGTGGTCGGCGCCCTCGAGCTCCCCTTCATCGTCTCGAACGTCGAAGTGTCGATCTCGGCGTCGATCGGCGTCTCGTCGGGCGACTCGGAACAGTCGGGCGAACGCCTCATCAAGGAAGCCGACATCGCCATGTACCGAGCCAAGGCGATGGGCAAGGGCCGCGCCGTTCGAGTGACCGACGAATCGCTCGACGCCGTCGAGGAGAAGAGCTCGGTGTTGGCCGAACTGCGCCAGGCCGTCGCCCGCAACCACCTCGAACTCCAGTGGTGGCCGGTCGCCGACCTGTCGACCGGCTCGCTGACCGGCATGGAGGCCACCGTCCGCTGGCGTCACCCCGAGCGGGGCGTCATCCCGCCGGCCGAGTTCCTCCCCCTCGCCCGCACCTCCGGGTTCGCCACCCAGATCGACCAGTGGGTGGTCACCCGCGCCGCCGAGCTCGCCGACGAGTGGCTGGCCGCGGGGCTCGGCGTCACCGACCTCGAACTCGCGATCAACCTGACCCCCGACGTCTTCACCGACTCGCGTAGCCAGGCACTGTGCCGCACCGCGTTCAGCGGTGGCCGACTGCGGGCGTCGAACTTCCGGATCGAGGTGCCCGAAGCCATCCTCGCCGAAGACAGCGAGATCCTGCGACGCTCCTTCGACGCGTTCCGTGAGATCGGCACGCCGGTCACCCTCGACCGCTTCGGCGCCGATCGGCACTCGGTCGACCGCCTGCCTCGCTATGCGATCGACGCGGTGAAGATCGACCTGGCCCTCACCAGCGACCTCACCAACCGGCTGTCGAGCCGCACCCTCGTGGCGTCGCTGATCTCCCTCGCCGACAACGCCGGGCTGCGGATCACCGCCGCCGGCGTCGACACCGCAGTGCAGCGTGACGAGCTGCTCGAACTCGGCTGCACCCGCGGCCAGGGTCGCTGGGTGTCGCCGGTGCTGTCGAGTGACGACATGGCCCACCTGATCGAAGCCCGCCACCTCGTCGAACCGATCTGAGCGGACGCGCAGTCCGAGCGACGAGGCCATCGACGTCGCTAGGGTCGGCGGTCGTGTCTGTTGCTGCTGCCGTGCTCGCCGCCGGTGGTGGGACCCGGTTCGAGGGACCCACCCACAAGCTGCTCGCCCCCCTGCGCGACAAGCCGGTGGTGCAGTGGGCCATCGAATCGGCCCTCGCTGCCGGCTTCGACACGGTCTACGTTGCCCACGGCGCCGTCGACCTGTCCGAGGTGGTACCCGGCGGCGTCACCCTGGTCGAGGTTCCCGACTGGCACGACGGTCAGGCCCGATCGTTGGCGGCGGTCGTTGCCCGGGCCGAGGCCGACCGCCACGACGCCATCGTGGTCGGGCTCGGCGACCAACCCCTGGTCGGCCCGGCGGCCTGGCGCACGGTCGGCGCCGGTCGCGGCCAGATCGTCACAGCATCCTTCGACGGCGACCGCCGTCCACCGGTGAAGCTCGAGGCCGCCGTCTGGCCCCTGCTCGACGGGGTCGGCGACGAAGGTGCCCGAGGGCTGATGCGGAGTCGTCCCGACCTGGTTCGTGAGGTACGGTGCATCGGCAATCCGTTCGATATCGATCGTCTCGAGGATCTCGCCACATGGAGCTCACCAACACCTTCACCGTCGACCGGCCTGTCGCCGAGACCTGGCGGATTCTGAACGACCTCGAGTTCATCGCCCCGTGCATGCCCGGCGCGAAGCTGACCGAGGTCGAGGGCGACGAGTACCGCGGTCTGGTCAAGATCAAGGTCGGGCCGATCACCGCCCAGTACAAGGGCAAGGCCCGCTTCGAGTCCCAGGACGAGGCCGCAGGGGTCGCCACCCTGAAGGCCGAGGGCCGCGACCCCCGCCAGGGCAACGCCGCGGCGTTGGTCACCGCCACCCTCACCGAGGCCGGCGCCGACGCCACCGACGTCGAGATCCACACCGACCTCACGATCAGCGGCAAGATCGCCCAGTTCGGGCGCGGCGCCATCGAGGACGTCTCGAAGAAGCTGCTCGGACAATTCGCCGACAACCTCCAGGCCAAGCTCGACGAGGAGGGGGCCGAGGCGGCCGATCCCGAGGCCGACACCTCCGCCGCCGAGGCGGCGCCTGCCAGCGAACCGGCTGCCACCGAGTCGCCAGCCGCCGAGCCGGTGGCGGACGCACCGGCCGTCGAGGGCGGGGTGCGTGTCATCGACTCGCCCGACCCCGAGCCGGTCGATCTTGTCTCCGCCTCGGGTGGTGCGGTCGTGAAGCGAGTAGCCCCGGTCGTCGGCGCCTTGCTGCTTCTCCTGATCCTGCGTCGCTTCCTCGGCGGCAGTGACGACTGACGACGAACTCGTCACGCAGCTCCTCGGGCGTGCCCCCATGGGTGACTACCGGGTGGTCGTCCGGCGTGACGACGGCTCGCCGGTCGTGATCGAGAACGCCCCGCTGCTGGCCGACGGTCGACCGATGCCGACGCGGTATTGGCTCGCCGATCGCGCCGTGAACCGGGAGATCGGCCGACTCGAGGCCGAGGGCGGGGTCAACCGCGCCGAGGCCGAGATCGGCCTCGACGCCATCGCCGAGATCCACCATCGGGCGCGGGTCGAGCGCGACGCCGTGCTCGGCGCCCACGACGGGCCGCGGCCCTCCGGTGGCGTGGGCGGCACCCGCACCGGGGTGAAGTGCCTCCACGCCCACTACGCCCACCACCTGGCCGGCATCGACGATGCCGTCGGCCGCTGGGTCGAGGCCCGACTCGACGAGCGCGGGGCAGCCTTCGACCCCAGCCGTCCGGGCATCGCGTCGGCCGACGACGATCACGAGGTCGAGTCGTGACCCGTCACGCCGTGTTCGACCTCGGCACCATGTCGACGAGGGCGCTCGTCAGCCACGACGGCGAGCTCGAGCGCCACGAGATGGTCACGCGGCTCGGCGACGGCTTGACCGACGGCGGCCGTTTCGACGACTCCGCCCTGGAACGGGTCGCCGCCGCGTTGCGCGACGCCAGGGCCGAGCTCGATGCTCGGGCCGCCGATGGCACGCCCTTCCAGATCACGGCCGTCGCCACCGCCGCCGCTCGCCGAGCCGCCGACCCCGAGCGTCTGGCCGCCGTGGTCGCCGACACCCTCGGCGTCGATCTGCGCATCCTGGACGAGGCCGACGAGGGGCGGCTCGCCTTCGCCGGCGCCACCGCCGCCCTCGATACCGCCGCCCTCGATACTGACGGCGCCGTCCTGGTCGTCGACATCGGCGGCGGCTCGACCGAGTTCACGGTGGGCTCCCGGGCCGACGGTGTCTTGGCCAGCGTCTCGGTCCCCGTCGGAGCCCTCGCCGTCACCCAGCAGTTCCTCCACCACGATCCGCCCCGCGCCGACGAGCTCTCGGCCGCCCTGTCGGTGATCGAGCTCCACCTCGACGACGTGGTTCGCATCGCCCCCCAGATCGAGACCGTGGCCGGGACCGGCCCGGTGCTCCTCCTCGGCGGGACCGCGGCCACCGCCGCCGCCGTCGAGATCGGGCTGGCCGAACCGACCGCCGAGGCGGTGCACGGCGTCGAGCTCGACAAGGCGGCCGTCGAGGACGTCTTCCGCACCCTCGCCACCGAGCCGGCGGGCGACCGGGCCCACAATCCCGGACTGCCGGCGGATCGGGTCGATGTGATCGTCGGCGGACTCTGCGTGCTGGTCGAGGCGATGCGTACCCTCGACATCGAAGCGGTGACCGTGTCGAGCGCCGATCTGCTCGATGGGGTGCTGGCCGAGGAGCGCTCGTGAGCGCCACGCTCCTCGGCCGCCGGGTCATGATGCGGCCCCTCCTCCTCGCCGACTTCGAGGCGTGGAAGGAGGTGCGGGTGAGCAACGAGGCGTGGCTCACCAAGTGGGAGCCGCAGCGACCGCCCAACAGCCCCGACATCGTGCACGACCGAAGTGCCTACGCGATGCGCTGCCACGCCCGCGAGCGGGAGTGGCAGCTCGGCACCGGGTACGGCTTCGGCCTGTTCGTCGGCGGTCGGTTCGCCGGCGAGGTCAACCTCAACTCGGTGCAGCGAGGACCGTTCCAGAACGCCTACCTCGGGTATTGGATCGACGAGGCCCACGCCGGACAGAGCTACACCCCCGAGGGGGTGTTGGTCGTCTGCCGCTACGCCTTCGAGGAGCTCGACCTGCACCGCGTGCAGATCTCGATCGTGCCCCGCAACGCCGCGTCCCGCCGCGTGGTCGAGAAGCTCGACCTGCGCTGCGAGGGGCTGGCCGAGCGCTACCTCGAGATCGACGGTGTCTGGGAGGATCACCTCCGCTTCGCCATCACCTCCGAAGAGTGGGCCGAGCGGCGGGCCGAGTACACGGCCACCTGGTTGTAGCCGGCCCGCCCGACCGACACGAGCGCCCGACGCGTGTCAGCTGGTCTTGGAGATCTTGGCCTTGAGCTTGGCCAACTGGGCGGCGAAGGCCGGCTGACGGGCCGAGTGGGCCTGGGGGCCGAGCTCCATGTGGACCGCGGCCTGCTGGGTGGTCACGTCGCGGATGTCGATCATCGTTTGCTTGGTCCGCAGCACGAGTTCCTTCGGCACGTTCGCCGTGCGGGCCGCCATCTCCTGGCAGACGTCGAGCAGGGCGTCGTCGTCGACGCACTTGTAGGCCAGGCCCACGCGGGCGGCCTCCTCGCCGTCGAGGACCTCGCTGAACAACACCGCAGCGGCCGCCGCCTGCGGGCCGGTGATGTTCTGGAACATCCAGGTGTGTCCACCGCCGGGATGGATGCCGATCTGCAGGAACCGGTCATCGAAGCGGGCCGAACGTGCGGCCACCCGCACATCGCAGATCAGGGCCAGGTTCATCCCGGCCCCGACCGCGGCACCGTTGACCGCGGCGAGGGTCGGCAGCGGGCTCCTGCCGACCCGCAGGAACCCCTCGTAGATCGCCAGCAGGCCCTCTTCCTGGGAGTCGCCCAGGTGGGTCAGGTCGGCCCCTGCGCAGAACGCCGAGCCAGCGCCGGTGACCACGAGGGCCTTCACCTCGGGGTCGGCCTCGAGCCGGTCGAGGGCGTCGCCCACCTCGTCGCACATGGCGAGGGTGACCGCGTTGCGACGGTCGGGGTCGTTGAGGGTGATGGTGGCGACGGCGTCACGCACGTCGACGGAAACGAGACTCATGCCGGGGAGTCTGTCACCTCACCGCCTCGCCTTCGAACTCGCCGACCGTCGGCGACGACGAGACCGGCAGCGGCGTGACGCCGGTTGCCGTCTCGATCGCCTGGAGCACGGCGGAGCCGACCCGGCGCTGGGTGGCGGCCAGGGAGTCGGAGTGCCGGTCGTCGTCGGGGAGATCGTGGTGGAACGCCCAGATCTCGAGGTCGCCGACCAGGTCGACGGCAGCGTCGGCCGACAAGGTGACGAACCGACGGCTGGTCTCGTAGGCCACGCCACGGTCGGACAGGAAGTGGCACAGCAGTGCCACCTCGGCCGGCTGGTCGGCCGAGACGGGGATGTCGACCCACGGCGACGGCGACGTGGCCGCCGCCGGCCCGTCGATCTCGCCTGTCAGGGGCTGATCACAGCGGGCGCACATCACGAGCCAGGGGAGCGCCCCGTGGCCGCACGACGGGCAGGCCGACGATCGACGGCTCGATCCCGGACCCCCGCGTTCGACACCACCGTTCTGCCTGCCACCACGTCCCGAACGACCATGATCCATGACTGGGTCATCGACCCGATCCGTGCGAACCTGAAGCATCGGCCACCCAGCGGTTTCACTCGCCGTGGTGGCCGATCGGCCTGGTCGGCCACGGGCCGTTCGACCCGGGTGCGGGGCGTGACCTTGGGCCCGACCTACGATGGGGGCATGTCGCCCGAGTCCACCGGGACGCCTCGCCTCGTCCTGGCCTCGCAGTCGCCGCGGCGCCGCGAGCTCCTCGAACGCATCGGGTGTCGACCCGACGTCCGTCCGGTGGACGCCGACGAATCGGTTGGTCCGGGCGAGAAGGCCCGTGACCTGGTGCAACGCCTGGCTCGCACCAAGGCGACGGCGATCGAGGTCGGCCCGGACGAGGTCGTGGTCGCGGCCGACACCGAGGTCGCACTCGACGGCACCAGCTTCGGCAAGCCAGCCGATCTGGCCGACGCGGCAGCGATGTTGCGGCGGCTCTCGGGTCGGCCGCATCAGGTTCACACCGGCGTCGCCGTCCGACTCGGCGACCGGATCGCGGTCGGGGTCAGCGACGTCACCGTCGTGATGCGGCCGCTCGACGAGGCCCTGATCGACTGGTACCTGTCGACCGGCGAGCCCCTCGGCAAAGCCGGGGCCTACGCCCTCCAGGGCGCAGGGGGGCTCCTCGTGCGCTCGCTCGAAGGCAGCCCGGATGCGGTGGTCGGGCTTCCCCTGGCCCTGGTCGACGAACTGGCCGCCGAGGTCGGCGTCGAGCTGCGTGACCTCACCCACGGCACCGCGTCGAACGGCCCTGCGTCCAACGGAACTGCGTCGAACGGAACTGCATCCAACGGCGCGACGCCATGACACCGATCGAATGGCGTCGCCGGTCGCCCGAGGATCGGGCGACCCTGGTCGAGCGGATCCGCTACGGCCCCGCCGGTGCGACCCAGATCGGCGATCTGGTCCGACAGGGCCTCATCGTCGCGCTCGGACTCGCCGGGCTCTCGCTGCTGTCGCCCGAGCTGCTCGAGCTCGTCTCGGCGGCCCCTCGCCTCCGCACGATCCGGCCCCAGTGGTTCCTGGTGATGGTCGCCCTCGAGTGCGTCAGCTTCGCCTGCACGTGGTGGCTGACCCGCACGGTGCTGCCGCAGGTCAGCTGGTTTGTCGCATCGACCAGCCAGTTGGTGTCGAACGCCGTCAGTCGGGTCGTGCCCGGCGGGGCCGCGTTTGGTGGGGCGACGCTCTACCGGATGCTGTCGATCAGCGGCGTCGGCGCCGCCGAGGCCGGCGGCGCGCTCGCCGCCACCTCGATCCTGTCGACCGCCGCCCTGTTCGCGATCCCCGCCGTCGCCTTCGTGCTTGCGCTCCTCGGTGCCCCGATCCCCGAGGCGCTGTGGCCGGCGGCCGTCGCCGGTGGGGTGATGTTCGCCGTGCTGGTCGCCATCGGCTCGGTCGGCGTCGGGTTCGATCGCCCCCTCCTGCTCACTGGACGAGCGATCGAGCGGGCGTTCGCCGCCGTCCGCGGCCGCTTCGGCCGGGGACCGTGCCTCGACCCGAGCGACCTGGTCGCCGAACGAGACCGGCTGGCCGGGGTCCTCGGCGCCCGCTGGCTCCGAGCCGTCACCGCCGCCGCCGGCAACTGGGCGTTCGACTACCTCACGCTCGTGGCCGCCCTCTACGCCGTCGGCGCCGACCCGCGGCTCAGCCTCGTCCTGCTCGCCTACGCCGGCGCCGCCGTGCTGGCCATGATCCCGATCACCCCCGGCGGGTTCGGCTTCGTCGAGGTCGGACTGACCTACCTCCTCGTCCTGTCCGGCATCAGCACCCAGAACGCCTTGCTCGCCACCCTCGCCTACCGGATCATCTCCCTGTGGCTTCCGATCGTCTCGGGCCTCTTCGCCTGGGCGGCGTATCGCCACCGGTTTCGGTCGCCCTTCGCCACCGAGGGCGGTCCTGACGGCGGTCCCGACGACACAGACGGCGAACCGGCCGCCGTCTCCCCGCCGACAGCGCCCACCGCCTGAGCGGCCGGGCGCCGAGCGTCTAGCCTCGGCGCCCATGACGACGCCCGATGCCGTGCCCGCCGATCGAGTGCCCGCCGATCCTGTGTCCGACCTGGCCTCGCCCCAACGGGTCGCCCAGCTGTGGCGCTTCCCTGTGAAGTCGATGGGCGGAGAGCGCCTCGACACGGTCGTACTGACCTCGCTCGGGATCGAGGGCGATCGCATCGCCGGGATCGAGGACCTGGCCTCGGGCACGATCCTCACCGCCCGACGGACCCCGGAACTCCTCTTCGCTACCGCCCGGTACGTCGACGGCGAGGTGGCGATCACCTTGCCCGACGGCACCGAAGGGCCCGACGACGCCGCGCTGTCGTCCTGGCTCGGGCGCGACGTCGCGCTGCGCTCGGCCGTCGGGACCGACGAAGGCGGCACCTACGAGGTGCCGCTCGACGCCGAGAACGACGCCGACTGGGTGCAGTGGACGGGCCCCGGCGGGGCCTTCCACGACTCGGCACGCACCCGGGTGTCGCTGCTCGGCCTCGAGACCGTCGCGGCGTGGGGCATCGAGCGGTTCCGGGCCAACGTCTGGCTGACCGGCGGCGGCGAGGACGCCCTCGAACGACATCGGGTCCGGCTCGGCGCCGCCGAGCTGACCGTCCGCAAGAAGATCGACCGCTGCGTGATGATCTCCAAGGCCTTCCCCGGGGGCCTCGAACGCGATCTCGGGGTGCTCAAGGCCGTGATCGCCGAACGCGAGAACTTCGCCGGCATCGGCGCCCTCGTCGCAGAGGGCGGCACGGTCGCTGAAGGCGACGAGGTGAGCGACCTCGGGGCGTTCGACCCGGCCGCGGGCTAGAGGCCTCGGTCGGCCCGCTCCTCGTCGGTCATCAGGGTCACGCTCGACTCGCAGGTGTGTTCGAGCGGGCAGAACCGGCACGACGACCCCGGGCTCAGGGCCGGGTCGCGGCCGTCCGACAGCTCGACCAGCTTGTGGACGGCGTCGACGACCCGCTGGAGTGTGGAGAACAGGAGGTCTTCGGTGACCGCCTCGCTGCGGGGTTCGCCGGCCTCGAGGTAGTAGTTGACCAGGAGGCGGGGCGGGACCCCGAGCTTGAGCGTCTCGACCAGGGCGTAGAACCGCAAGTCGTGGACGTGTTCGCCATGGGGCGCGCCGGTCTTGAGATCGATCAGGACCTTGCCGGCCTCGTTGCCCCGGGCCCGACCGAGGGTGAGGTCGACCATGCCCTGGAGACGCACCCGGTCGTCGCAGAGGAACGCACGAGACCGGCTCTCGGCCACCGGCGCCCACTTCCGCTTGAGGGGCGGGAACGTCTCGAGGAACGTGTTGACGAAGCCGTTCACCTGGCCCGCCAGTTCGGCCCGGTCGGCCCGGTCGAGCTGTTGCAGGAACTCGGCGATGTTGCGGTCGCCGTTCTCGAGGCGAGCGAAAGCGTCGTCGACGAGGTCGAGGGCCGTCGGCTCGCCTCGCCACGCGACCAGGAGCTCGATCGCCTTGTGGGCGACCGTGCCCCGGGCGGCCGGCACCGACCACTCGAACTCCGCGTCGTTCTCGGCCACGTGGCGGGTCTCGCAGCCGTGGATCAGGTTGAGGACCCGCTTCGAGATGAAGACCTGGTCGTCACGCTCGCGGACGAGGGGATCGAGCTCGCCGACGAGCTCGGTGCGCAGGACCTCGGCGAGGTTGTCGGCGAACGTCGGGCGGTCGGTCGACCCGAGTTCGTCGATGATGCGCTGCTGGGCCGGATTGAGTCGCTCCTGGAGGGGGACGGCGGTCATGCCGCCAATTGTCGGTCGACCGGGGTGCGGGAGTGGCGGACCGTCTCGGGAGTGCTGACGATCACCGCTTCGGCCGTGGCCCACAACTCGTCGCGCAGGGCGCCCGCCGCCGGCTCGCCCCGGAGGTCGTTGGCGACGACGATGCCCTCGATCAGGTCGGCCGCCACCGCCGTCGCCGGTCGGTGACGGATCGCGACCGAGATCAGGGCCGAGCCGCCCCGGCGGGTGATCGTGCGACGCACGCCGGCTCGGCGCGGCGGGCTGCGGAACGCCGGCACGTCATGACCGGCGGCCCGAGTGGCATCGCCGAGCTGGCGTGCCAGGTCTGCGAACTCGATCGAGTTCATGCCCACATCTCCACGCCCGTCATCATGCCGAGGGGGTGTGACAGCCATGAACGGGCCGGTTCTTTGGCAGCGATGAACCACAATCCGTGGGACATTGTCGCCAACGAACCCCATGCGGGACGTTCCTGCCAATCAAATGGGTGACACTCGCCCTTGGCACGGGTTCCAGTGAATCGGGTGCCAGTCAATCGGG
>JAWSVN010000043.1:0-21652 GCA_033851875.1 Acidimicrobiales bacterium | reverse complement strand
GTGACGACGGTGAGGAAGCGTTCGTTGAGTTCGCGGGTGTGGTAGAAGATCGCGCGCCCGGCCTCGTCGTTGGTCCAGACGGTCGGCTCCATGTCGGGGTACCAGTCGTAGCCGCCGCAGAAGGTCTCGAACCGGTTGCCCGACGGGTCGAAGGCGTAGATGGTCGTGCCCTTGGTGATGCCGTGGCGGAGCGGGCCGATGTCCATCGCCGTGCGGGTCATCGTGATCACGTCGGCGGCCTTGAGCACCTGCTCCCAGGTGCCGAGCTGGTAGGCCGCGTGGTGGAGGGTGTTGTCGCGCTCGTCGCGCACGAAGGCGATGTCGTGGGCCTTGTTGGAGCACGACAGCCACACCGCCATGTCCTGCTCGCCGTCGGGCATCAGGAGCCGTTCGACGACGGAGAACCCGAGCACGTCGACGAGGAGGTCGCGACTCCCGTCGATGTCGCTGCCGTGGACCTGCCAGTGGTCGAGCCGCACCGGCGAGATCCCGACGCGGCCGTCGATGATCGCCTCGGGGTTGAGGAGGCCGAGCTGGTTGCCGACGACGGTCTTGTGGGCGTAGAGCTCGAACACGTGGCCGGTCGGCATCGTGAACCGCACCCGCTCCCCCGTCTCGAGCAGGTCGCCGGCCGGGAGTCGCTCGGTGGCGACGCCGTAGGCCTCCAGGTCGGTCTGGAGCTGGTCGAGGGCCTCGGGGCTCGACACCTTGAAGCCGTAGAAGTCCATGCCGGCGTCGTCGGCCTCGCGGAGCACGACCGAGTGGTGGTCGCGCTCGTCGAGGGCCTTGAAGTAGGCACGACCCTGGTCGTCGGTGCCCATGGGCTGGAGGCCCATGACGTTGGTGTAGAAGTCGATCGACTCCTCGAGGTCGAGGACTCGGAGCTGGCAGTGTCCGGGACGCATGACGCCGGTGATGGCCATCGGGATCTCCCTTGATCGTGGATTGGTTGCTCGGGTGGTGCTGGGGGGTCGTTGGTGGAGTCGTTGGTGAACTCGTTGCTGAAACAGCTCAGCCCTGACGGGCTTGTTTGTCGGCGAGCAGTTCGCCGGCGGTCATGAAGTCGTGGGGGTCGACCTCGGTGATCCAGACCCTCACCGACGCGCGGGGCGACCCGAGGGTCGCCTCGGCGGCGTCGGTGATCGCCGCCATGAAGGCGGTCTTCTCCTCGGCGCTGCGGCCGGCGGCCATGTGGACGTTGACGAGTGGCATGGGATCAGGCTCCTCGGGTCGGGTCGGGGGAAGGGTGAGCGGTCGTTGGTGCGGTCGTTGGCGTCCGCAGCGATCGACGGATCGGGAACGGCTCGATCGGGCGCCACCGGCGCAGGGCGCCGAAGAGACCGGCGGGTTCGACGACGGCGACCACGACCGCCAGGGTGCCGAGCACGATGAAGCGCCAGGTGGTGGCGTCGTCGATCAGTTCGGCGATCGCCCAGTAGACGCCGACGCCGATGATCGGCCCGGCCACCGACGCCTTGCCGCCGACCACGACGATGAAGATCACGATCGCCGTCCAGTCGAGCACGCTGAACGCGTTCTGGTTGGTGACGTTGGACGAGTTGAGGTGGATGACGGCGCCGGTGAGCCCGGTCCAGAAGGCGGCGAGGAGCCAGATCGTGAGGCGGGCGCAGGTGACGTCGACACCGAGGGCCGCTGCGGCGCCCTCGGAGTCGGCGCTCGCCTGGAGGCCGAGCCCGAGCCGCGAGCGCAGGACGATCACCGCCAGGGCGGTGGCCCCCGCCCCGACGAACAGGGCCAACCAGTAGACGAGGTCGATCCGGGCGTCGACGCCGAGGCCGCGAAACGTGTTGGTCGTGGTGAACGACTGCACGTCGCCGGCGCCCAGGGCCTCGATGCGCAGGGTGATCAGGCGCAGCATCTCGGCGATCACCCACGTGCCGACGGCGAAGTAGCCGCCGCGCAACCGGAACGCCACGGCGGCGGCCGGCACCGCCACGACCAGGGCCGCGACCCCGGCGAGCAGGACCGCCGCCAGCATCGGCACCCGATGCGATTCGGCGAAGAAGAACAGGCCGTAGGCGGCGACGCCGACGAAGCCCTGTTGCCCGATCGACAGCAGCCCCGACGATCCGGCCAGCAGGTTCCACATCTGGGCCAGGGCCAGGTAGTAGAGCAGTTCGATCAGGGTGATCTGCACGGTCCGCTCGGCGACGAACGGCACGACGGCGAGGCCGACCACCGCAGCGATCGCGAGCGAGGTCCCGATGCGTGACCCGGTCGTGGCTCGCACGACTCGAGCGCCGGAGAGGTCGACCGTGGCGAGTCCGCCCGGGGTGGACGCGCCCGCGGCTGGAGATGCCGCGGTCACGCCGCCCCCTTTCCGAGCAGGCCGTTGGGACGCAGCAGCAACACGGCGAGGAAGACGGCGTGGCCCGCCAGCAGGTCCCACCCGATCGCCAGCTCGTTGGCGACCGTCTGCGATACGCCGAGGACCACACCGCCGAGCAGGGTGCCCCACAGCGAACCGATCCCGCCGATGACCACGGCCTCGAAGCCGAACAACAACAGGGCCGGCCCCACGAGGGGCGAGAAGCTGGTGCGGGACCCGACGAAGAACCCGGCGAGGGCGACCGTCCCGAAGCTGATCGCCATGGCGGCCCCGTAGATCGCCCGGTCGTCGATGCCCATCAGCTGAGCGGTCCTGCTGTCCTCGGCGGTGGCTCGGAACGCTCGCCCGAACCGGGTGTGTCGCAGCACGAGTTCGAGCACGCCGAGGAGGACGACGGCGGTGGCCAGGATGATGAGGGGCAGGGTGCCGACGGCGAGGGAGCCGACGCTCACCGAGTCGGTGACCAGCCCGCCGATGTCGAGGCGTTGTTGCGACACGCTGTACTTCTCGAGGAGGGCGTTCTGGATCACGACGCCGAGCCCGAAGGTGACGAGGATGCTCGGCATCGGGTCGGCGCCGAGGGTGCGGTTGAGCACGGCGGTCTGTGCGCCGTAGCCGACGGCCCCACCGACCACGAGCACGATCGGCAACGCCACCCACGGCGAGGCCCCCAGGGCGGTCGCCACCGACAGGATCAGGTAGGCGGCGAGCACGGCGAGGTCGCCGTGGGCCAGGTTGACGAACCGCATCACGCCGAAGGCGAGCGACAGGCCGGTGGCGAACAGGGCGTAGAGGCCGCCGAGGGCGATGCCCTGGACGACGGCGTTGAGCAGGCTCATGCGACTCGCACTCCGAAGTAGGCGTCTCGGATCTCGTCGAGCGACAGTTCGTCGGGCGACCCCGACAACACGATGCGCCCCTCGAGCAGACAGTGGACGTGGTCGGCGAACCCGAGCGCCTGGGTGAGGTCCTGTTCGACGACGACGACGGTGGTGCCGGTGGCGGCGATCTCGGCGACGGACGCGTAGAGGTCGCGCACCACGATCGGGGCGAGCCCGAGCGACACCTCGTCGAGGAGCAGCACCCGCGGGTTGGCCATCAGCGCCCGCCCGATGGCGAGCGCCTGCTTCTGCCCGCCCGACAGCACCCCGGCCGGGCGGTCGAGCAGCTCGGCGAGCAAGGGGAACGCGCCGAGCACGGCGTCGAGGTCCCACCGGCCCGAGCGGCCGAGGTGGGCGCCGACCCGCAGGTTGTCGGCGACGCTCATGTCGCCGAACACGTGCCGACCCTCCGGCACGAGCGCGATGCCGGCCTTCGCCCGACGGTGAGGGCGCACCCCGCGCAGGGAACGGCCGTCGAACGCGATGTCGCCGCCGGTGACGGTGACCTGCCCGAGGATCGCCCGCAGCAGGGTCGACTTGCCGGCGCCGTTGGCGCCGACGATCGCCGTGCGGGACCCGGCCGGTGCGTGGAGCGTGAGGTCGAACAGGGCCTGGAACGGGCCGTAGCCGGCCGACAGCCCCGTGGCGTCGAGGGCGGCGGCGCTCACGCGGCCACCCCGTCGCCGATGCCGAGGTAGACCGCCTGCACGGTCGGGTCGGCGAGGACCTCCGCGGGGCGTCCCGAGGCGAGGGCGGTGCCCTCGGCGATCAGGACCAGCCGATCGACGACCGCCTCGAGGGCGTGGACGATGTGTTCGATCCACAGGATCGAGATGCCCTCGTCGTTCAGCGTGCGGACCTCGGACACCAGGAGCCCGACCTCGTCGTCGGTGAGCCCGCCCCCGATCTCGTCGAGCAGCAGGATGCGGGGGTCGGTGGCGAGGGCCCGGGCCAGTTCGAGGCGGCGTCGGTCGAGCATGCGCAGCGACCCGGCGACGTCGTTGGCCTTGGCCCCGAGCCCGGAGCGTTCGAGGGCGTCGATCGCGAACCGGGCCGCGTCGGCCTCGCTGCGCCGTGTCTCGCCGCCGAACGCGGCGCCGACCAACACGTTCTCGAACACGGTCATCGACTCGAACGGGCGGGGGATCTGGGCGGTGCGGGCCATGCCGAGGCGGCACCGCTGATGGGATCGGGTGGGGGTGATGTCGGCCCCGTCGAGGCGCACCGAGCCGGCGTCAGCGGGGAACTCGCCGGCCACGATGTTGAGCAGCGTCGACTTGCCCGCACCGTTGGGGCCGATGATGCCCACGGCCTCTCCGGTGGCGACCGCCAGATCCACCCCGGAGAGCACCGGCGCGCCGAACGACTTGTGGATGTCCACCAGTTCGAGCACCGGCGGGGACGAATCGACGACTGTCGACGGGACCGACATCAGGACTCAGAGCTCGATCGCGACCATCGGGCCGTCGACCTCGAGGCTCGGGAGCTGTTCGGTGGTGCGGATGGCGAGCTCGTAGGGCCAGTCGCCGTCGCCGGCGACCCACTGGCCACCGATCAGCGGCGTCTTCGTCACGTGGGGCACGACCGAGTTGGTGAAGTCGACCGTGCCGACGACGGTGTCGAGCACCGTCTCGCCCATCGCGTCGAGCAGGGCTTGCCTGTCGGCGGAACCGCCGGCCCGGGTGATCGCGTCGATGGCGACCTCGAAGAGGGAGTGGCCATACCCGAGCGACATCGACCACTGGGTCCCGGTCGCTTCCTCCCAGGCCGCGGCGAGCTCCGCCGAGGACTGACCGGTGACGGTCGAGGCGGTCGGGTGCCGGTCCGACCACCACATCTCGACGCAGAGGCCCTCGGGGTTGTCGAACGAGTCGATGGCGCCGGGGAACTCGGTGGCCTTGGCCATCGAGACGACCTTCGGGGTGAAACCCTGCTGCTGGCACTGCGCCCAGAAGTTGCCGAACACCGGCGGCGGCAGCACGCCGACGAGGATCTCGACGCCGGCGTCCTTGAAGGCGTTGATCTGGCTGGAGAAGTCCTGCGAGGCGAGGTCGAACCGGCCGGGATCGACCAGGGTGTAGCCGGCCCCCTCGATCACGGGCGGGAAGCCCGCATTGGGGTCGCTGAAGGCGTTGCCGTCGACGTCGTCGGGCCACATCGCCCCGACGACGGCGCCCGGCGCCACCTGATCCCACATGGCGATGTAGACGCTGATCAGGTCCTCGGCGCCCCAGAAGAAGTGGTAGTTGTACGGCGAGGCGACGGGCGGTTCCGCCGCCGCGAGGTCGCCGCCGATCGACAGGTAATGGGGCTGCCACGGGGCGTTGTTGGAGAGCACCGGGATCTCGCTGTTGGTGCACTGCTGCACGACGGGCACCGTGGTCTCGGGCGTCGAGTTGACGAGCATCAGGTCGACGCCGTCCTCGAGGATGAGCTCCTGGGTGACCAGTGCGGCGACGGTCGTGTTCGATTCCGAGTCGCGGTCGTAGATCTCGACGGCGAAGGTCTCGCCGTCGATCTCGAGTCCGCCCGCGAAGTGGGCCCGCATCTGTTCGAGCACGAAGGCGTCGGCGGCCCCGAACTCGGCGAGCTGCCCGGTGCGGGGCGTGACGTAGCCGATCTTGATCGTGCCGGCGGCGTCGGCCGGGCCGGCGTCGCCGCCGCCGTCGGTAGCGGTCGTGCCGCCCGCGCTGTCGCCGTCGGAGCCGCAGCCGGGCAACAGCAGGGCGCCCATGGCGGCCGCGGTCAGACCGAGCATCTGGCGGCGACCGAGGCGGTCCCCGTTGGGCCGAGCGGTCTCGTTCGGCGCGGCGATCTCTGGCAGTTCGTGTGTCATTCGTCTCCCCCGAGTGGTGTCGGGTGAGGTTTTAGGCACGCCGTTCGTGCAAGTCCAACGAATGATTTCTGCGTATTGATCGTGTTTCTTGATCAATACTGCACGGCGGCCTACGGTGCGCCTCGATGTCCCGTCGCCCGTCCGACTTCGAGCTCCGCCATCTCCGCGCCTTCGCCGAGGTGGCCCGCACCCTCCACTTCGGCCGGGCCGCCACCAACCTCCACATGAGCCAGTCGGCGCTGAGCTACCAGGTCGCCCAGCTGGAGAAGGCGCTCGGGGTCACCCTGGTCGAGCGCACGTCGCGGCGGGTCGCCCTCACGGCGGCCGGCACCCACCTCGCCCATCGCTCCCAGCGGCTGGTGCCCGAGATCGAGAGCCTGGCCGACGAGGTCCGGGCGATCGCCGACGGCCGGGCCGGCCGCCTCCGGATCGCCGCCGCCGGCTCGCTCACCCTCGGCCTGCTGCCCGCCGCCCTCCACCTGCTCCGCGACCGCGTCGGCGACGTCGAGATCGGCGTCCGGGGCGAGCTGCTCACCGACGCCCAGGTCGCCGCGCTCCATCGCGACGAGATCGACGTCGGCCTGCTCCGCCCCCCGGTTCCCAGCGCCGACGACCTCACCGTCGACATCGTCGGCCACGAGCCCTTCGCCTGCGCGGTCCCCGAGACCCACCGCCTCGCCGGGCGCCACATCATCGACCCGGCCGAGCTCGCCGGGGAGCCCCTCGTGCTCTACCGGCGCGGTTCCGCGCTGCGGATTCGCACCGACGAGGTGTTCGCCGACGCTCGCATCGACCCGCAGCCGGTGGTCGAGGCTGGTGAGACCAGCTCGATCCTCAGCCTCGTGGCCGGCGACATCGGGATCGGGCTGGTGCCGGCGTCGCTCGGGCAACGCCGGCTCCAGGGCGTGCGCTACTCCGCCCTCGACACCTCGGTGCGGCTCGGCGTGGCGATCGCCCACCGCACCGACGCTCGTTCCCCCCTGGTGGCCGCGTTCGCCGCCGCCGTGCACGACGCCATGAACGCCGGACTCGGCGGGAGCGGGGCGACGCTGGCGCGGTGATCTGCAGCGCAGTCACGTGCAGCGCAGTGACATCCCCTACCGAGCGGCGACCACGTCGACGAGGCGATCGAGGTCGTCGTCGTTGTTGGGGTAGTGGACCGAGGCCCGCACCGCCTCGGCGGGGCTGTCGCCGACCCCGAGGTCGAGACGAGCCGAGCCGCCCTGGGTGACGCTCACCGCCACACCGGCCGCCGTCAACGCCGCCTGCACCTCGGCCGGCGAGCGACCGTCCTGGGTGAAGGTCACGATGCCGCCTCGCTCGTGGCCGCCGTCGTGCACCGCCACCCCGGCGACCTCGCCCAGCGTGTCCCGCAGCTGTTCACCGAGCGCGACGATCCGCTGCCCGATCGGTTCGATGCCGAGCTCGAGCAGCTCGCGCACCGCCACCCCGAACCCGACCTGCACCGCGAACGACGCCTCGAACGGCTCGAACCGGCGGGCGTCGTCGCCCGGTTCGTAGCTGGCGACGTCGACCCACGAGGTGTGTGCGCCGTCGATCCCGGGCGGGTCGATGCGGTCCTGCACGTCGGCCCGCACGTAGAGGAGTCCGGAGCCTCGTGGCCCGCGCAGGAACTTGCGGCCGGTCGCGGTGGCGACGTCGCAGTCGATCGCCCGCAGGTCGACCGGGAGCTGACCGACCGACTGGCAGGCGTCGAGCAGGAAGAGGGCACCACTCCCCTGCCGGATCCGCTCGCCGGCGTCGGTGACCGGGTTGATCGAGCCCCGGTGGGTGCCGACGTGGGTGAGCGACACCGCCGCCACCCGATCGTCGAGCAGGCCGTCGAGGGCATCGAGGTCGATCACACCGGCCTCGTCGCTCGGGATCGCGACGAGTTCCAGGTCGTGGCGACCGGCGAGCTGGAGCAGGGCCAGGTAATGGGAGACGTAGGTGGCCCGATCGACGAGCACCCGGGACCCGGCACCGATGGCGCCGGTGGCCGCCAGCCCCCAGACCGCGGCGGCGAAGCCGGCGGTGTCGTTGGGCATGAAGGCGATCTCGCCCCGATCGACGCCCAACAGCTCGGCGAGCGCCGGCCGGAACGCATCGACGGCGTCGAGCCGGGCCGTCTTGGCCTCGTAGCCGCCGACCCGAGCCTCGAAGCGGAGGTAGTCGACCATCGCGTCGACGGTGGCGTCCGACGGGATCGACGAGCCGGCGTTGTTGAGGTGGACGTGATCGAGGAATCCGGGCGAGGCGGCGCGGATGGCCTCGATCCGAGCGTGGTCGATTGGCGTCGGCATGGCGGCAACGCTGCCAGCCCTCCGCCCGGCCGACAACCGATTTGGCCGAACGTGTGGGACGATCGATGGGGTCATGAGCGACTTCTCACTCAGCTCGATCGGCGACGGCGTGCCCGACGACGCCGACGACAGCGACGCCGACGGCCAGCGGATCGGCACCGCGGTCCGAGTGGTCGGCGCCCTGCTGGCCAGTCTGTGGGCCGTCGAGATCGCCGACGCCATCCCGTTCACGCCCGACCTCCAGGCCAACGGCATCCGACCGCGGGAGACGGCGGGCCTCGACGGGATCCTGTGGGCGCCCTTCCTCCACAGCGACTGGTGGCACCTGATCGCGAACTCGGCGCCGTTCGCCATCCTCGGCGGACTCGTCGCCGTGCGCGGCTTCCGCTACTGGCTCGCCACCACCCTCGTCGTCGCCGGACTCGGCGGCCTGCTCACCTGGCTGCTCGCCGGCAGTGGCAACCACATCGGGGCGAGCGGCGTGGTGTTCGGCTACTTCGGGGCGCTGATCGGCGCCGCGGTCTTCGAGCGCCGGATCGCCGCCGGGGCCACGGCGATGGTCGCGATCATGCTCTACGGCGGCCTGATCTCGGGGTTCCTCCCCCGACCGGGAATCTCCTGGGAAGGCCACCTGTTCGGCGCCATCGCAGGCCTCGTCGCCGCACGGATGCTGGCGGAACCCCGTGTCGACAACCGCCTGCCGGATCCGCCGCTCGACGATCCCTACTGGGAAGTCTGACCCGCCGAGGGAGCCTTCGGGCTGGCGAAAGAGCCCGAGGCCGTCGGGGGCGGCGGCAATCCGACGACCTCGGGCACTGACATCATGCTCGGTTTCTCGGCGTTTGCCATGAGTTCCGCCAAAGAAATAACGATTTTCAACTAACACCGTAGGTCACGTTGCGGTCTCGACGCGCCCAATCCGACATTGCCGGCAGCCCGAACACCACACTGCGGGGGTGATCAGGGACGCATCGGACCTCAGCTTCGTCGACCACGACGGGCGAACGTGGTCGGTGGCCGACCAGCGGGGCCGGCCGGCACTGCTGATCTTCCATCGTCACCTGATGTGACTGCCGTGCCAGGAGCACGTGCTCGCCGTGAGCGAGCATCTCGACCGATTCGGTGACGCCGCCGTGGCGGTGGTGACGTTCACCCCAGCCGACCAGGTGCCCGATCGGCTGGCCGCCCATCGGCGCCACCTGGGCGTGCCGTTCCCGATCCTGAGCGACCCGACCCTCGACGCCTATCACCGCTTCGGCTTCGGGCGCGGCTCACGCCGGCAGGTGTGGAACCCGGGAACCCTCGCCCTCTACGGCAGGCTCCTGCGACGCGGTCGACGACTCGAACGCAGCGATCAGGACATCCGTCAGCTCGGCGGCGACGTGGTGCTCGACGCCGAAGGCATCGAGGTCGAGGTCTTCCGGCCGCCGTCGCCGGACGCCCGCCCCTCGATCGACGCACTCGTCGCTGCGGTCGAGCGAGCCCGTTGAGGCTGGAGGCCGGGTCAGGGGGCCGGAGGCGGCTCGTCGTCGACGAGGCTGCGGTGCAGGATGCGGAGCAGATCGACGAGTGCATCACGCTGCTCGTCGTCGAGGGCGCCGAGCAGGGCCGCCTCGTTGGCGACGTGGTCGTCGAGGGCTCCGTCGATCGTCGCCAACCCATCCGCGGTGAGCGCCACGATCACGCGCCGACCGTCGTCGACGCTCTTGGCCCGGACGACCAGACCGCGGCCCTCGAGGCGGTCGAGGCGATGGGTCATCGTCGCACTGGCGACCATCATCGTGTCGAGCAGCTGCCCCGGCGTGAGCTGATAGGGCTCGCCGGCCCGACGCAGCGAGGCGAGCACATCGAACTCCCATGCCTCGAGTCCGTGGCGCGCAAAGACCCGCTCGAGCAGCGGCTTGAACGCCCGTTCCAATCGACTGATCCGGCCGATCACGGCCATCGGCCAGACGTCGACGTCCGGTCGCTCGCGTCGCCACTGCGCCTCGATCAGGTCGACGGAGTCGAGTGTCGCCTCGGGGTCGGCCATCACCGCACCGTAGCCCATCGCGCATTTCTCTCGACGTCGAACCATTTTCTCTTGACATCGAGAGACCTTGGCTCGAGAGTTGTCTCCATGTCGAGAGACCCATCTGGCTCCCATACAGCCCTCCCCCGACCAACTGCCGCGATCGCGGCAACCACCGCGATCACCCCGGTCATCTGGGGCACCACGTACCTCACGACGACCGAGTTCCTCCCCGCCGATCGGCCCCTGCTGGCCGCCACGGTGCGGGCGCTGCCGATCGGCGTGGTGTTCGTCGCTCGCCGCCGCCTGCTCCCGAGCGGGGACTGGTGGTGGCGAGCCGCCGTGCTCGGGCTGCTCAACATCGGCATCTTCTTCCCCCTCCTCTTCCTCGGCGCGATGCGACTGCCGGGAGGCGTGGCCGCCACCGCCGGCGCCATCCAACCCCTCGTCGCCGCCTCGATCGCAGCGGTCTTCTTCGGCGAGCCCTTCGGCGTCCGGACCGGGGTGGCCGGCGCGGCCGGCGTCGCCGGTGTCGCCCTCCTCGTGCTCGGCCCCGAGGCTGCACTCGACCCGGTGGGCGTGGCGGCGTCGCTCGGCGGAGCCGCGTCGATGGCGACCGGCGTCGCCCTCACCAAACAGTGGGGTCGCCCGGTCGACCTGTTGACCTTCACCGGCTGGCAACTCACCGCCGGCGGGCTGTTCCTCCTCCCGATCCTCCTGGTCGCCGAGGGCCTGCCCGAGTCGCTCACCGGTCGCAACGCGCTCGGGTTCGCCTGGTTCGCGATCGCCGGCACGGGCGTCGCCTACAGCAACTGGTTCCGGGGCGTGCAGCTGTTGCCGGTGGCCGTGTCGAGTCTGCTGTCACTGCTCAGCCCGGTGGTCGCTGCCGCCCTCGGCTGGCTCGTCCTCGACCAGCGCCTCAACGGCCTGCAGCTCGCCGGTGCCGCTCTCGTCGTCGCCGCGGTGCTGTCGCCCCACGTCCCCAGCCGCCGCCACCACGCCCCGCTCCGTGACGTCTCGGTGAACTCCCGGGTGACTGTGGGATTGGAGCGTCCCTCGGCCGGGTAACAATGGGGGCATGGGCATGTTCGACAAAATCACCACCCTCGCCACGGAGAACCTCGGCAAGGCCAAGTCTCTGATCTCGCAGAACAGCGACAAGATCAGCGGCGGGCTGTCGAAGGCAACCGAGGCGATCAACAAGCGCACCGACGGCAAGTACGCCGACAAGCTCGACAAGGTCACCTCGACCGTCGAGTCGAAGCTCGCCGAGACCGAGACGACCGTGGACCTCACCGAGGCCGAGGCCGCTGCCGCCGAGGCAGAGGCCCCCACGATCGACTCGGTGTCCAACACCGCCGAGTAGTCCTCGACATCGACGGCCGGTCGCCTGACCGGCCGTCGTTTCGCCGCGTCTCGCCTCAGGCCCCTCGCAGCAGCCGACTGAGCTTGTAGGCGGCGGTGGCGGGTCGATCGGTGCGGAACTCGCGATCGTCGGCCATCGACAGGATCCGTCGACTCGACCGCACGCCCAACCACCGCAGCGGCTCGGGCTCCCAGGATCGGGCGCCCTGGCCGACCCAGGCGAGGTCGACGAGGTCGCTGTCGGTCGATGACCGCCCGAGGATCAGGTCCGCCATCGTGCGACCCGCCAGGTTGGCGGCAGCGACGCCCTCGCCCACGTAGCCGCCGAGCACGCCCAGCCGACGGCCGGGAGCGCCCTCGACCGGATCGAGACGGACCCCCGGCACCCAGTTGCGGGGGATGCCGAGCACGCCGCCCCAACGATGGGTGATGCAGGCGTCGGCGAGCAGCGGCGACAACTCGACGAGCGTCTCGCCCAACAGTTCGTGCGAGGGCAGGTGGGCCTCGGCCTTCGCCGAGATCGCCGAGCCGAACAGGTAGGGCACGCCCCGTCCGCCGAACGCCAGCCGGTCGTCTGCGGTGCGTTGGCCGTAGATCACCATGTGGCGGTCGTCGGAGAACGTCGGTCGACCGGCCAGACCGAGTTCGTCGAACACCTCGGGGGCGAGGGGCTCGGTGGCCACCATCAGCGAGTAGACGGGCAGCAGGTCGCGCCGTCGACCGGGCAGGTCGCGGGTGTAGGCCTCGGTCGCCAACACCACGTCGGCGGCCCGCACCGTGTGCCTGCTCGCCCCACCGGGGGGTCCCGCTTCGACCGTCAGGCTGCCGCCGTCGATGGCCACCGCCTCGCTGCCCTCGAAAATCTCGACGCCGCGACGTTCACACGCGGCGGCCAGCCCGGCCGCGAGGCGGGCCGGGTCGAGGGACGCGCACGGCTCGAAGAAGACGCCGCCCCGCACGTCGGTGGCACCGAAGTGGGCGCGAGCCTCGTCGGGTTCGAGCAGGCGCAGCACGTCGGGGCCGAACCCGTTGGCCCGTTCGTGGGCAACCTCGTCGCGCTGGCGATCGGCCTGGGGTTGGTTGCGGGCCACCCGGATCCACCCGCCCTTGGCATAGCGACAGTCGATGCCCTCGGCCTCGGCCACCCGCCCGATCTCGTCGACCGCGTCGAACACGGCGTGGAGCAGTCGACGGGCGGCGTCGGGCGAGGTCCGCTTGGCGTAGCCGTCGAACCCGCACGCCAGCTCGCCGACCGCCCAACCGCCGTTGCGACCCGACGCTCCGAACCCGACGACCTCGCGTTCGATCACCGCGACCCGCAACCCGGGCTCGGCCGACACCAGCGAGTGGGCGGTCCACAGCCCGCTGAACCCGCCGCCGACGATGGCGACGTCGACGTCGCGATCCCCGTCGAGCGCTGGCCGTGTCGTGGCCGACCCGTCGGCCCGGAGACCGTGGATCCACAGCGACCCGACATGGGCATCGGCCACCGAGTCGACGAGCGGAGCTGGGAGGGTCACCGGCGAGAAGCTAGCGGGCTCGCCCCGACCCCGCCGACCGGCCAAGATTGCCGTCAGGAAACCGTCAACGAATCGACGCCGAACCCGGCTCGACCGCTCGGTACTCTACGCCAACTCCGAGGAGGCGAACCGCCATGGGCCCTGCTCCTGCCGCCCTGCTCCAACCCTTTGCCAAACCCGCCACCAGCGATTCGATCAAGCTCGTTCGCTCCGAGGGCGTGCGGGTCTACGACGAGGCCGGCAAGGACTACATCGACGGCCTCGGCAGCCTCTGGTATTGCCAGGTCGGCCACGGTCGCCGAGAGCTGATCGACGCCATCACCAACCAGCTCGACACGATGGCGACCTACAACATCTTCTCCCCGTTCACGAGCGACGTCGCCGAGGCGGCGGCCGACCGCATCGCCTCGGTGGCCCCGTTCCCGGACGCCCGGGTGTTCCTGTGCTCGTCGGGTTCGGAGTCGATCGACACCGCCCTCAAGATCGCCCGCCTCGTCGCCGCCCTGCGCGACGACCCCGACCGTCAGATCATCGTGCGCCGCACCCGCGGCTACCACGGTGTGAACGTCGGCGGCACCTCGGTCCAGGGCATCGCCCCCAACCGGGAGAACTACGGCGACCTCCTCCCCCACGTCGTCGAGATCGACCCCGACGACATCGAGTCGGCGGCCCGCCTGTTCGCCGAACACGGCGACCGCATCGCCGCCGTCGTCAGCGAACCGGTGCAGGGAGCGGGCGGCGTGTTCACCCCCGTCGACGGCTACCTCGAACGCCTCCGAGACCTCTGCACCAAACACGGCGCGCTGTTGATCTTCGACGAGGTGATCTGCGGGTTCGGGCGCACCGGCAACTGGTTCGCGGCCCAGACCTACGGCGTGGAACCCGACCTGATCACCTTCGCCAAGGGGGTCACCAGCGGCTACCAGCCGATGGGCGGGGTGTTGGTCAACCGCTCGGTCGCCGATCTCCTCGAGGCCGACCCCGAGTTCCTCTTCCGCCACGGCTACACCTACTCGGGCCACCCGGCCGCCTGCGCCGCAGCGATCGCCAACATCGACGTGATCGAGCACGACGGCCTCGTCGCCCGAGCCAATGCCATCGGCGAGCGGCTCACCGCCGGCATCGGCTCCTTGATCGGCGACGGCCTGGTGGCCGAGCTCCGCGGTGTCGGCGCCGTGTGGGCGGCTCGCCTGCCCGACGGCACCGACTACGCCCGCTCGTCTGCGGTGCGCGACGCCATGCTCGAGCGGGGCGTCATCGCCCGCCCGATCGGCGACGTGATCGCCTTCTGCCCGCCGCTCGTGATCGGCGACGACGACATCGACCGCATGGTCGACGCCCTCGCCGAGTCGGCCGCGACGGTGCCGCTGTGACCAGCTCTCCCCGCCTCCGGGTGGCCGACCTCTTCGGGTCGCCCGGCGACATGGGGCGACGCCACGGCGCCATGTTCGACGCCGAGATCCGCCACTACGCGGCCGACCGGATCGCCCTCGTGGCATCGGGCCTGTGGTCGGGCGGGCCGATCGACGAGAGCGAGGTGCTGGCGATCGCCGAGTCGATGCTCGACGCCCACGCCGCCTACGACCCGGCCCTGTTCGACGAGCTCGAGGCGATGGCCGGGGCCGCCGGCATCTCGACCGCGGCGGCGGTGGTCGTCGGCGGGTTCACCGACTTCGTCGACACCGTGCGCGCCGTCGTCGGCGGCGACCACCCGCCGACGGTCGTCGAGGACGACTGCACGATGGCGATCGTGCCCGGCTCCCGATCGCCCGAGGGCCCCCTGTTCGGGCAGACCTGGGACATGCACGACTCGGCGACCGAACACGTCGTCCTGCTCCGCACCGTGCCCACCGACGGGCCGAGCGCCCGCATCTTCACCACCACCGGCTGCCTGGGCCAGATCGGCATGAACGCCGCCGGCGTCTGCGTCGGCATCAACAACCTGGTCGGCCTCGACGGTCAGCGCGGCGTGACCTGGCCGACGGTCGTGCGGGCCATGCTCACCGCCGACGACGCCGCCGGCGCCCTCGAGCGACTCCTCGCCGCCGATCTCGCCGGCGCCCACAACTTCGCCATCCTCGACGCCGCCGGCGTCGGCTTCAACGTCGAGGCGATGTCGACCGTCCAGGTCGTCACCGACCTCGAGGGCGAGGTGCTCGTCCACACCAACCACACGGTCCACGACGCCACCACCGCCCTCCAGGCCCCCAAGGACCCGGCGATGATGGCGAGCTCGACCGCCCGCCTCGAGACCGCCGGCCGGCTCACCGCCGAGGGCGACACCACGGTCGAGAGCCTGATGGAACTCACCCGCGAACCCGAGGCGATCTGCCAGCGGGCGACCGACCCGTTCCACATCGAGTCGAGCGGTGCCGCCGTGATGCGGCCCGCCACCGGCGACTTCTGGGCCTGCTGGGGCCGCCCCGAGGACCACCCCTACGAAGCGGTCGCCGCCCCCGACCCGACGATCGCGCTCCCCGACGACGTGGTCGCCGTCGGCCCTCGCTCCGGGCTCGAGTACACGCGCCTCACCCGACCGATGGCCAAGTCGCTGATGGAGCTCGAGCTCGAGACCTTCCCGACCGCGCACCCCGACGACCTCTACGACCAGGAGGAGATCGAGAGCGTCGCCGACGACTTCCAGGTCGGCACCTTCGTCGGGTTCGTGCCCGGCGACCGGACCACCCCGGTGGCGGTCGGGCTCGGCGTGCGGGTCGACTTCGACTTCGCCCACCCCCAGCACAAGATCAAGGAACTACTCGACGGCCCCACCCCGTCGGGCCACCAGCCCGAAGGCCGCTGGTACTACGGGACCGACATCATCGTCGCCCCGTCGAAGCGTCGCCGCGGCATCGGCCGTGAGCTCTACGACCTGCGCAAGCGGGCCACCCGTCGACTCGGGCTCGACGGCATCGTCGCCGGCGGCGTCATCCCCGGTTACGCCGACCACAAGGCCTCGATGACCCCCGACGCGTACATCGACGCGGTGCGGGCCAAGGAGCTCTACGACCCGACCCTGTCGTTCCAGCTCAACAACGACTTCCACGCGCTGTGCGCCCTCCACGGCTACATCGCCGACCCGGCGGTCGACGACGCGGCCTCGCTGATCGTGTGGGAGAACCCCGACCTCGACCGCACCGGGGCGACCGACGCCATCGCCGCCCTGCGCGAACGATTGGCCCAGGAATCCGGGTGAGCGATCCCGGCGCCACCGAACGACCGGCCGTCGAGTTGACCGGGGTGACGAAACGCTTCGGCGACGTCACCGCCGTCGACGCGATCGACCTCCGCATCCGCGACGGCGAGTTCTTCGCGCTGCTCGGCCCGTCGGGCTGCGGCAAGACGACGACATTGCGCATGATCGCCGGCCTCGAGGTGCCCACCGAGGGCAGCCTGAAGATCTTCGGCGACGAGGTCGGCACCCTGCCGCCGAACAAGCGGCCGGTCAACACGGTGTTCCAGAACTACGCCCTGTTCCCCCACATGACGGTGCAGGACAACGTGGCGTTCGGTCTCCGCATGCAGAAGGTCGCCAAGACCGAGGCCCGACGCCGGGCCGACGAGGCGATCGAGATGGTACGCCTCGACGGCATGGGCACCCGCAGGCCCGACCAGCTCTCCGGCGGCCAGCAACAGCGCGTCGCCCTCGCCCGGGCGCTGGTCAACCGACCCAAGGTGCTGCTCCTCGACGAACCCCTCGGCGCCCTCGACCTCAAGCTCCGGCACGAGATGCAGATCGAGCTGAAGGACCTCCAGCGCGAGCTCGGCGTGAGCTTCGTGTTCGTCACCCACGACCAGGAGGAGGCCCTCGCCATGAGCGACCGCATCGCCGTGATGCGGGCCGGCAAGCTCCTCCAGGTCGGCTCGTCGGAGGACCTCTACGAGCGCCCAGCCGACCGGTTCGTCGCCGACTTCATCGGCACCACCAACCTGATCGAGGCCACCGTCGCGGACGGTGACGAGGTGGTGTTGGCCAACGGCACCCGGGTCCTCGCCCCCAACGACTACGCCGCCGGCGACAAGGTGGCGATGAGCCTGCGACCCGAGGCGATCCGCATCGGGCACCGCGGCGACGTGCCCGATGCCCACGTCGCCACCCACCTCCACGGCGTGGTCACCGACGCCACCTACCTCGGCCACTGCATCGACTACCGGGTCGAGGTCGACTGGATCTCTCTCGACGTGCGCGCCGACCCGGCGCGAGGCGACCATCGCTTCGGCGCCGGCGACGAGGTGGCGGTGTGGTGGGACCCCAGGGCCGACTGGCTGGTCCCGGCGTGAGCCAGGTGAGCCAGGCGACGGACGCTCCCGCAACACCGGCGTTCGAGGCCGCCCTCGAAGCCCAGCAGCGGCGCCGCGGCTTCCTGATGGCGTTGCCGTCGCTCGCCTACCTCACCATCTTCTTCGCCCTCCCCCTGGTGATCGTGGTGGTCTACTCCTTCGCCACCCGCAACCGGTTCGGTGGCACCGACCTGTCGGGCTGGAACCTCGACTCCTACGAAGCCCTCGGCGGCGAACTGGTGCGGGCCGTGCTGTTCCGCTCCCTCGGCCTGGCCGTGCTCACCACGGTGCTCTGCCTGCTCATCGCCTACCCGTTCGCCTACCACCTGGCCACCCGCCGCCCGGCGGTCCGCAACGTGATGCTGGTGTTCGTCATGATCCCGTTCTGGACCAACTTCCTGGTCCGCAACTACGCCTGGTACGTCATCCTCGGCAGCGACGGGCCCCTGTCGAAGATCACCGAGTTCCTCGGCTTCGGCCCCCAACGGGTGCTCTTCACCCAGGCCGCGGTGGTGCTCGGCCTCGTCTACGGGTTCCTGCCCTTCATGGTCCTGCCCCTCTACGCCGCCATCGAACGGGTCGACGGCCGCCTCCTCGAGGCCGGCCGCGACCTCTACGCGTCGGGCTTCGCCACGTTCCGCCACATCCTGTTGCCACTGTCGATGCCGGGCGTGATCGCCGGCTCGATCCTGGTGTTCATCCCGAGCCTCGGCGCGTATGTCACCCCCGAGATCCTCGGCGGCGCCAAGACCACCCTGCTCGGCAGCTACATCGTCACCCAGTTCCTCACCGCCAGGAACTTCCCGTTCGGCGCCGCCCTGTCGACCGTGCTGATGCTGCTGATGCTTCTCGCCGCCGCCTTCTACTTCCGGCGCGAAGGCCGCACGCTGTGAGCTGCTTCGTGACGACGCAGGAAACGCTGTGACCCGCCTCGCTCCGCCGACCGGGGGCACCCGCTGGGCGCTCGGCACCCACTCGTGGCTCGTCTACGCCTTCTTCTACGCGCCGATCCTGCTGCTGATCGTCTATTCGTTCAGCGACAACCGCAACGTCGGGGTGTGGGGCGGCTTCACGCTCGACTGGTATCGAGAGTTCGCCGACAGCGAGCCGACCAAGGACGCCCTGTGGGTGTCGGTGCAGGTGGCGATCGCCTCGACGCTGGTGTCGGTCGTGCTCGGCACCACCGCCGCCCTCGCCCTCGAACGCTTCACGTTCCGGGGTCGCAAGGTGTTCGACGCCCTGCTCTATCTGCCGATCATCGTGCCCGACGTGACGATGGCGGTGATGCTGCTGCTGTTCTTCGCCGAGGCGTCGTCGGTGTTCGGCTTCTCGAAGGGCTTCGGCACGATCACGCTGTCGCACATCGCGTTCAACATCAGCTTCGTGTCGGTCGTCGTGCGGGCCCGCCTCGCCGGCAGCGACCAGCGCCTCGAGGAGGCCGCCCGCGATCTCTACGCCGGCCGCTGGCAGGTGTTCCGCCACGTGACCCTGCCGCTGATCATGCCCGGCGTGCTCGGCGGCGCCCTGCTCGCGTTCACGCTCTCGCTCGACGACGTGGTGATCACCCAGTTCGTGTCGGGCCCCGGCTGGACCACGCTGCCGGTGTACGTGTTCGGCCTGATCCGCCGGGGCGTCACCCCGCTGATCAACGCCGTGTCGGTCGTGATGCTGGTCGCCTCGACCGTGTTGGTGTTGGCCTCGCTCGCTTTGCAGCGGTTGCGCCAGTCATGATGTCCCTCACCCTCGGTTCCCTCCCAAGGAGAAATCCCGTGTCCCTCCATGACACCCCACCGGGCCGCCGGCCCGCTCATTCCCCGCGTCACCGCTTCGGCGCCACCGTCGCTGCGTTCGGCCTGCTCGCCGCCGCCTGCGGTGGCTCCGACAGCGACGAGTCGGCCGCCGTCGAGTGCGAGGTCGGCCAGGTCGACGGCGACCTCGCCCTCTACAACTGGGGCGAGTACATCGACCCCGAGCAGCTCGACGCCTTCGCCGCCGAGTTCGAGATCTCGGCCACGATGGACGTGTTCGACTCCAACGAGGCGATGCAGCCGATCATCTCGGCCGGCAACTCGGGCTACGACGTGATCGTGCCGTCGGACTACATGGTCGGCATCATGATCGAGGGCGAGATGATCCAGGCCCTCGACCTCGACCTGATCCCCAACCGGGAGAACCTGCTCGACGAGTTCACCGACCTGTCCTACGACCCCGAGGGCGCCTACTCGATGCCCTACCAGTGGGGCTACACAGGTCTCGCAGTCGACACCGCCGTCGTCGGCACCGACTTCCCCCGCTCGTGGGACCTCGTCTTCGGCGAGGAGGCCGCCGCCTACTCGGGCCAGATCACCCTCCTCAACGATCCGCGCGAGACCCTCGGCGCCGCCCTGAAGTCGCTCGGCTACTCGCTCAACTCCACGAGCGAGGACGAGCTGGCCGAGGCCACCGACGTGGTGTCGGCCGCCGCCGACAACCTGCTGGCGTTCAACACCGAGTCGGCCGACGAGCTGCTCACCTCCGGCGAGAGCGCCATCGCGCACGTCTACTCCGGCGACGCCTTCACCCAGTTCCTCGAGACCGACGACCCGAGCCAGTACGTGTTCTTCGTCCCCGAGGAGGGCGGCACCCGCTGGATCGACAACATGGCGATCCCCTTCGACGCCCCGCACCCGTGCACGGCCCACACCTTCATCAACTGGATCCTCGACGGTGAGAACGGCGCCGATCTGTCGAACTGGAACTACTACGGCACCCCCAACGCGGCGTCGCTCGACCTCCTCGACGAAGAGCTCAACGAGTTCCTCGTCGACCCCGAGGTCCTCGTCGGCGGGCTCGACAGTGTCGAGTCGATCGAGGACACCGGCGAGTTCGAGACCAACTACTCCGACGCCTTCACCACCGCCAAGGGTTGAGCCCAGCCGCGTGACCGATGCGACCGGCCGCCGGGCAACCGGCGGCCGGATCGGCGCGACACTGCGCCGATGCCGCGACTGTTCCACGACGCCCTGGTCCTGCCCGTCGACGACCGACGCCCGTTCTTCCGCGGGTGGTTGCTGGCCGGTGACGACGGGCTGATCGCCGGCCTCGGCGAGGGCGAACCGCCCGCCGAGGTGTGGGGTGCGGCGGATGACCGGGTCGATCTCGGCGGGGCGTTCCTCGCCCCCGGGTTCATCAGCGCCCACAGCCACCTGTTCACCTCGGGCATGCGGGGCTTCACCCCGGACTCGACGCTGTATCCGTGGGTGGCGAGCCAGGTGGAGTTCATCGCCGGCGCCGACGCCGAGGACCTCTACTGGTTCACCCTCCACGGCTCCTTCGACGTGCTGGCGGCCGGCACGACCAGCGCCTACAACTTCACCGACTCCCGCTTCGCCGGTCGCTACGACCCGGACCTCGACCGGCGGGTGGTGCTGGCCGAGCGTCCCCCCGCCTACACCGAACGGCAGGTCGAGGCGTGCCGCGACGCCGGGCTCCGCACGATGAGCGCGTTCCGTCTCGACCCCGACCTGCAGGATCTCGACACCGCGTTCGAGGTCTTCGCCGGCGCCGTCGAGCACGTGCGCGACTCGGTGCCCGCCGCGCTGTCGCTCGACGCCAGCGTCTTCGGGGCGGCGCAGTGGTCGGACGACCCGACCCAGGCGGCACACGAGGTGACCGTGATGGACCGCCACGGCGTCGGCAACCAGGCCCACCTCCTCGAGACGGCCGAAGCCCTCGACCAGCAGCGCATCAAGGTGCAGCACTACGCCGATGCCGGCGCCTTGCGACCCGGCTTCCTGTTCGGCCACTTCGTGCACGCCGACGACGCGACCGCGGCGATGGTCGCCGACAGCGGGGCCGGCATGGTGTGGCAGCCGTGCTCCAACGGTCGCCTCGGGTCGGGCATCGCCGATGTGGCCCGCAACCTCGAGCTCGACATGCCGGTGGGCATGGGCCTCGACGACCAGTCGTGCACCGACGCCGCCGACCCGTTCCAGAACATGCGCATCGGCATGTTCTCGCTCCGAGCGCTGCGGTCGGATGCGGCGGTGATGAGCCCGTCGACGGTGCTGCGGCTCCACACCCTGGCCTCGGCCGAGGCGCTGGGGGTGGCCGACCGGGTGGGCAG
>JAWSVN010000042.1:0-718 GCA_033851875.1 Acidimicrobiales bacterium | reverse complement strand
CGATCAGCAGGTCGCGGGCGTCGTCGTCCGGCACGCCGTCGATCCCGATCATGTAGCCGATGCACCCGAACACGCCGAGCCTGCCGGTCTCGGGGTGGGCCCGGATGACGGGGTGGGTCTGGGTGGCCATCGCCTCGGTCGACGGGCGGATCGCCATCGACCGGTCGGTCGCCTGATCGTCCTCGCCGTACATGCCGTCGGGGGCGTAGCCGCCTCGGGCCGAGTGGACGGCGAGGCGGCCCTCGAGCCGGGAGCGGAGCTCGTCGGGCATGGCGTCGAGGGCGGCGTGCTGGTCGGCGAAGAGGGTGTCGCCGCCGACCGGGGGCACGTCGATCGCCAGCAGGCACGTGCCCGCCGGCGGCCGCTCCTGGAACGACCAGTCGCTGTGCCAGTTCTCGGCGAACAACGGCGCCGTCTCGTCGGCTCGACGTTCGATCGCGATCACGTGGTCGCGCCCGTCGATCGGGGCGATGAACGGGTCGACGCCGAAGCCGCCCATCGCCTCGGTGAAGCGTTCGAGGGCGTCGTCGTCCATCGTCTGGTCGACGAAGGCGAGCACGTGATGCTCGAGCCAGGCGGCACGGATCTCGGCCACCATCTCGTCGCTCAGCGGCGCCGACAGGTCGACCCCGCGCACCCGAGCCCCGCACACCTGTCCCGACGGTTCGATCTCGATCCCCATGGCGAATCCCCCTTCTGGGCGGATCATGGCACGCCG
>JAWSVN010000041.1:9287-10492 GCA_033851875.1 Acidimicrobiales bacterium | reverse complement strand
CCGTCGACGGTGTCGAGCAGGAGGCGCTCACCGAGGAAGCGGCCCTCGGGGGAGAAGAAGAACAGCCACAGGTTGCGATCCTTGAGGGTCGCGACTGCGAGGCCGCCCTGCCACGAGCCCCACGAATCGTCGAGCCAGTCGGCGCCGGACACGGCGATCGTCGGGAACCCCGATGCCCACGCCGGCGGCGCCGTGGTGATGCCGGCGGCGCTCATCGGCACGCGCTGGTTGTAGCCCGGTACCGGGTTCCAGCCGGCGTTGCCGCCCTCGACCAGGCGAGTGATCTCGTCGTCGCGGTCGGGCCCGTGTTCGGCGGCCCACATCGAGCCGTCGGCTCGTTCGGCCAGACCCTGGACGTTGCGATGCCCGCTCGAGAACACCGAGACCTCATCGGTGGCGAGGTCGACGGCGAGGACCTTGCCACCGAACGATGTCGGGTCCTGCGGGGTGGACCCGACCGCGGCGTCGCCCGTGCCGACGAACAGGGTGCCGCTCGAGTCGACCGCCAGCTGGCAGCCGGTGTGGATCCCGTTGGTGACCGGGATGTCGGTGACGACGGGGTCGCCGACCCGGGCCGCGCTGGCCGCGTCGACGGCGAGCTGCCAGCGCAGCACCCGCACGCTGTCGGTCGGAGCGTGGCCCTGGCACACGTAGAACCGGCGGTTGGTGGCGAACGCGGGGTCGAGGGCCAGGCCCATGAGGCCGGTCTCGCGGCGCACCAGCAGATCGCCGAGATCGACCGACACCTCGGTCGCGCCGCCGCCGTCGACGTGGAGCAGGCGCCCGCCTCGCTCGGTCACCAGGATCGACCCGTCGGGCAGCTCCTGCACGTCCCAGGGAATGGTGAGCCCGTCGGCCACCACCTCGAGGGCCGGTGTCGGGGTCGAACCGAAGCGGGCGCTGTATTCGGCCGAGTCCATCGTCTGGGCCAGGAACGACCGGAGACCGAGACCGGCATCGATCTGGTTCGACCAGAAGCCGAGACCGCCGGGCTCGGGGAGGCGCCGCAGCAGACCGAGATAGACCAGGCTGACCGTCACCTCGGTGCGTCGCAGCGCCACGTGTTCGGGCGACTCCGACACGGTGGCCACGAAGCCGGCCAGGCTGATCCGACCGGCGGCGAGCTCACCGGTCCAGAAGTCGAGTCCGCCGGCGTCGGGGGTCCGGCCGAGCGAGCGGCCGTAGACCGCGGCGACGATCTCGGC
>JAWSVN010000041.1:0-9279 GCA_033851875.1 Acidimicrobiales bacterium | reverse complement strand
GCCGGTTCGTTGCCGTCGTCGAGCCACTCGGTCCACGACGCGAGGCCGCCGGCGTCGACCGGGCGGCTCATCACGTCGCGGTAGGTGCGATCGACGAAGACCTCGGTGGTGGGGAACTCCTCGGCGATCGCCGGCGGTGCCTGGGCGGCCGCTGGCGCGGCGGGTGTGGTCGCGCCGGCCAGGCAGAGGGCGAACGCGAGGACGAACAGGCGGCGGGCGTGGGGCGACACCCCCGCGACGCTAGCCGTCGTCGCGATCGCGGGTCAGTAGGCGAGGGCCAGGCCGGGCGTGTCCCAGGTGCACTTCACGANNGGGTGACGTACGCGGTCTGCAGGCCCTCGCCGCCGAAGCAGATGTTGGTGGTGAGGGGGTCGGGGAAGGCCACGTGGCGGTGTTCGCCGCTGGGGGCGACGACGGTGATGCCACCGTTGCGGATGGTGGCCACGCACACGTTGCCCTCGGCGTCGACGGCGAGGGAGTCGAACAGCGGGCCGCCCTCGGGGTCGGCGAGCACCTCGCCCCGGTGTTCGGGACCGAAGTAGTCCTTGATCTCGCCGGGGCCCGACAGGTCCCACTGGTAGAGGCGGCCTTCGTAGGTCTCGGCGACATACAGCTTCGACCCGTCGGGGGAGAGGCCCACGCCGTTGGGGGCGAGGAGGGGGTGGACCACCTCGCGCACCTCGGAGCCGTCGGCCTTGGCGTAGTAGAGACCGCCGCGGTCGCGCTCGCGGGGGCGGTTCTTGCCGTGGTCGGTGAACCAGAACCCGCCGGTCGAGTCGAACACGATGTCGTTCGGGCCACGCAGCCCGAAGCCGCCGACCTCGGTGTAGAGGTCCTCGACCTCGCCGGTCTCGATGTCGACCCGCTGGATGCGGCCGCCGATGTAGTCGTCGGGCTGGTTGCCCGGGAGCAGCATCCCGTTCACCTCGTGCCACTCGAAGCCGCCGTTGTTGCAGACGTACACCTTGCCGTCGGGGCCGATGGCGGCACCGTTTGGGCCGCCACCGCACTCGGCGACGACGTCGACCGTGCCGTCGGGGGCGACCCGGCTGAGGGTGCCCCGGGCGATCTCGACGAGGATCACCGATCCGTCGGGCATGGCGATGGGGCCCTCGGGGAAGCGGAGGCCGCTGGTGATCTCGATCATGTCGTCGGGTGCGCTCATCGCGTCAGCATCGGTCGGCGAGACCCGCTGGCGCCAATTGGGCCCGGGCCCGCGTCAGTGGCCAGCGTCGGTCCCGGCGCCGCTGAGATCGACAAGGCAGAACTCGTTGCCCTCGGGGTCGGCCATGATGCGGGCGATCACCCCGCCCTGCTCGTGCTGGTCGACCTGTGACCCGCCGGCTCCGAGGATCAGCTCGGTGGCGACAGCGAGGTCGTCGACCGTGAAATCGAGGTGGATCCGGTTCTTGGTCGTCTTGGCCTCCGGCACCTGCTGGAACGCCAGACCAGGAGCACCCTCCTGGTGTGGCGCGAGGATCACGTACTGGTTCCATCGGCTCTGCACCTCGACGCCGAGCATCTCGCACCAGAACGCGGCGAGGCGGTCGGGGTCGGCGCAGTCGACGACCAGGTGACCAAGGGATCCCGGGAGCGGCATGGCCAGAGGCTGCCACATCGAACGTCGCTGCGCGGCGGATTTCCAGAGCGACCACTCTCGCCGGCCCCCCTATCCTCGGGGTGTGACCGATCTGTTGGCCCTCACCGCCGAACTCGTCGACCATCGTTCGGAGTCCTTCGCCGAGGCGGCCTTCGTCGACTGGCTCGAGGCCGACCTCGCGCAGTACGACCACCTCGAGCTCACCCGGATCGGCGACAACCTGATCGCCCGCACCAACCTCGGGCGCGACCAGCGGCTCCTCCTCGTCGGCCACACCGACACCGTGCCGGTCGTGGACGACCTCGAGCTGCCGGGTGGCACCAACGGCCGGGCCCGGATCGAGGGCGACACCCTCTGGGGCTGTGGCTCGTGCGACATGAAGGGCGGTCTCGCCGTTTTCTTGGACATCGCTCGCACCGTGCCCGAGCCCGCCGTCGACCTCACCTTCGTCTTCTACGCACGCGAAGAGGTGGCGGCCAAGCACAACGGTTTGATCGAGATCATCGCCGAGCGCCCCGACCTGCTCGAGGGCGACGCCGCCCTGCTGGGCGAGCCGACCGACGGCCTGATCGAGGCGGGCTGCCAGGGGGCGATGCGCATCGAGATCACCCTCTCCGGGGCCCGGGCCCATACCGCCCGGCCGTGGATGGGGCGCAACGCCATCCACCGTCTCGCCGGCCTCCTCACCACCCTCGCCGAGTGGGAGCCTCGCCGTCCGCTGTTGGACGGCTGTCAGTTCATCGAGTCGGTCCAGGCCGTGCGGATCGAGGGGGGCGTGGCCGGCAACGTCGTGCCCGACTCGGTCACCCTCGCCGTCCACCACCGCTATGCCCCCGACCGCTCGGCCGCCGAGGCCGAGGCGTTCCTCCGTGAGCTCGTCGCACCCCACCTCGAGGACGGCGACGCCTTCACGGTCACCGACGTCTCCGCCGCCTGCCCGCCCTCGCTCGACCACCCGCTCCTGCGTCGCCTGCGCGACGACAACGGCCTCGAGGTGAAGGCCAAGTTGGGTTGGACCGACGTGGCTCGCTTCGCCGAACTCGGCATCCCGGCCACCAACTTCGGGTCGGGCGACGCCACGATCGCCCACACCCGCGACGAACACCTCCACCGCGACTCGATCGAGCGCACCGGCGCCGCCGTCCGGCGCCTCGTGACCGAAGGCTGACCCGTCGGCTCAGACCAGGGGGATGAGGGCCCGGTAGCTGGCGGCGTGGCCCATGACCTCGAGGCCGTATTCGACCGACTGGTTGTAGCCGAGCAGGGCGACCTGGAAGGCGCCCTCCTCTCCGAGGCCGGACGTGGTGCCGCACAGGTGCTTGGCTGCCGCGAGCGCGGCGTCGTAGATGTTGTGGGGGTCGACCTCGCCATCGCCGTTGCCGTCCGACCCATAGATCAGCCACGACGTCGGGATGAACTGCATCGGCCCGACGGCCCGGTCCCAGACGTCGTCGCCGTCGAGTTCGCCCCCGTCGGTGTCGGGGATGGAGGAGAACCTGGTGCCGTCGAGGGGCGGCCCGACGATCTCCCCCGACGTACGGCCGTCGCCGCCGACGACATTGCCCCCGAACGACCCGTGGCTGCTCTCGGACTTCCCGACCCCGGCCAGGTGCCACCACGTCACCCCACACGCGGGTCGTTGGGCAGCCATCGAGAGCTGGGCTCGGTAGTAGGCGTCGAGCACGACGACGGGGATGTCGGTGCCGGGGACCTTGAGGCTGAGCAGGGCTCGCTCGAACGACGGGGCGAGGCCGTCTCGGCGTTCGCGGGCGTCATCGCGAGCGACGATGGCCTCGGCGAGGGCCTGGTCGGTGGCGGCCAGGTCGGTGCGAACCGTGGCCAGGTCGGTGGCGAGCGCATCGAGCTCGTCGACCACGCCGTCGTGGGCGTCGCGGGCGGCCAGCGCCACGTCTTCGACCACGTCGGCCGACCGGTTGGCGAGTGACAGCGTGACCGTCGAGGCCCGGTCGCCCCCGAAGTAGTAGGTGCTGTAGTCCTCGATGTCGACGAAGGTCGAGACGGCGAACGCGGCCAGCACGGCCTCGGCGTCGTCGCGCGCGGATCGACGGATCGACTCGCGGTCGGTGGCCAGCCCGATCTTGGTGGTCAGGATCGATTCGCGGAGCTCGAGCGCTTCGATTCGGGAGGTGGCGCCGTCGACCTCGGCGGCGGCAGTGAGGAGATCCTCGTGGGCGGCCAGCATGTCGTCGGCCAGCCGGCCGACCGGCCCCAAGTCGAGGGAGACCTGACCGAGCACGGCGGGGTGGAGGGCGCGAGGGCTGGGCACGAGCTGAGCGAGCTGGCCCGCGTAGTCCTCGCTCGACACCTCGGCGTCGGCGGTGCTCACCGGGGACTGCGAGCCGACCGGAGTCGACGCGGTCACGAGTCCAACGAGCAGGACGAGCGCGGCGAGTACCTTGGGCACCCCACCACGATCGGCATCTGACGGCGCCGAGTTGAGGGTTTTGTTGGGCCGTTCGGCCTATTGCCGGGCGGCGACGCTCAGCTCTCGGCCGGGCCGATCAGTTCCTTCTTGATCAGCCGGAGCTCCCGCTCGAAGTCGGCCATCTCGGTGAAGCCCTTGTAGACCGACGCGAACCGCAGCGCCGTGACCTCGTCGAGGTCGGTGAGCTGGTCGAGCACCAGCCGGCCGACCCGTTCCGAGCTGACGTCGTTGCCCTCGACGCGCGCCGCGTCCTCGACCGCGACGGCGATCTCGTCGAGTTTGCCCTCCTCGACGGGCCGACCCTTCGCGGCGGCCCGGACACCGGCGACGATGCGACACCGGTCGAAGGGCTGCCGGTCGCCGGAGCGCTTCACGACGATCAGAGGGAGCTCTTCGATGCGCTCGAAGGTGGTGAATCGGTGGGCGCAGTGATCGCAGACGCGACGGCGCCGGATCGAGGTCGACTCGTCGGCGGAGCGCGAGTCGACGACCTTGGATCCCTCCAGTCCACATCCGGGACAGCGCATCGGCTCACCGTACCGGCGGCGCCCCCCTGCTCGGCAGTCGGCGAGGAGGATCACTCAGCCCTCGTCGCTCGAGTTGGCGCCGGCGAGATCGGACCCGGCAGCGAGCTGACCCGACGGCGCCAGCCGGGCGTCGACGATGGCGGCCGGAACGATCAGCTCCTGGCCGGCCTGGAGGGACGAGGTGCCGTTGCGCTCGGCCAGCAGCGACACCGCCTCGCGCCGGTCGAGATGGGGGGCGAGAGCCCCGGCCAGGTCCCAGAGCGTGTCGCCGGCACCGACGGTGATGATGGCTTCGCCGCCAGCCGCGTCGAACGGGGTGATCTCCGCCACCGGCGCTCCGTGGAGGCCGGTGGCGGGAGGGGTGCCTTGGACTGCCCGGATGCCCACGACGAGAGCGAGGAGCGCCACGGCGCCGAGAACGAGGGGAGCGACGACGCCGGTGTTGCTGGGCGTGTGGGTGTTGGCGGGATACGAGATGGCGACCATGGCGACGAGTCTCCTCGGGGGGTGTGACACTCACGGCGGCCAGCCCTGCACGCCGGCCCGTCGGGGCGCCGGACCCGGAGATCCGACGCGTCGAAGCAGGCCGGCGCGAGTGGCCGGTCGGGAACGGGCGCCCGCGCTCGTTCACATCAGCCGTCCGGCAACCGTGCCCCACACGGTCGGATGTTCGATCGACTCGAACGTCATCGAACGACTGTTCGCAGTGTGCACGAACAATCGTTCGACCGCAACCCTCGAATCGAACAAAAGTTCGTTCGACCATCCACCGAACACGAATCGAACACGTGTACGCTCCCGTCACCGGTTCGAAGAGGTCCGGTAGGAGACGAAGGAAGGCGTTCGTCATGGCAGAGCATCAACTCACCGATCGGCAGCGGTCGATCCTCGAGTTCATCAACGACCAGATGAAGGAGCGGGGGTTCCCTCCCTCCGTTCGCGAGATCGGGGAGGCGGTGGGCCTGACGTCGCCGTCGACCGTGCACTCCCATCTGGCCACGCTCCAGAAGAAGGGGTTCCTGCGCCGTGACCCCACCAAGCCTCGTGCCATCGAGGTGACGTGGGACCCCAACTCCGGTGCGTCGAGCATCGAGCGCCGCCCGGTGGTCCACGTGCCCCTCGTCGGTTCGGTGGCTGCGGGCACCGATGTGCTCGCCACCGAGCACATCGAGGAGACGCTCCCCGTGCCGGCCGACCTGGCCGGTGACGGCGAACTCTTCATGCTGACCGTCCGAGGCGACTCGATGATCGACCTCGGAATCCTCGACGGCGACTACGTCGTCGCCAAGGTGCAGAAGTCGGCTCGCAACGGTGAGGTCGTGGTCGCGGGTATCCCCGGGGAAGAGGCCACGGTCAAGACCTACACGACCGACAAGGCCACCGGCGAGATCGTGCTCGTGCCGGCCAACGAGCGGCTGGAGCCGATGCGCTTCCACCCCGGCGAGGTCGACATCTTCGGTCGCGTCGTCACCGTGATGCGGCGTCTCTGACGCCACTGTCTCGTCGCTCCGTCTCGTCGCTCCGTGCCCCTGTCGCGCGCCTGGCGGGCCACCGGCCTGCCGATCGAGGCCGCCCTCGATCCGATCACCACGGCATTGACCGAGCACGGCGCCGTGGTGATCACGGCCGCGCCCGGCGCCGGCAAGTCGACGGTCGTCCCCCTCGCCCTCGCCGAGGTGGTCGAGGGCACGGTGGTCGTCCTCGAACCGCGGCGGTTGGCGGCCCGCGCCACAGCGGAACGGCTGGCCGACCTGCTCGGTGAAGCGGGTCCGGGCGACTCGGTCGGTTTGACGATGCGCGGGGTGCGAGAGACGAGTCGTCACCAGCGGATCGAGGTCGTCACCGAGGCGATCCTCACCCGACGGCTCCAGGCCGATCCCGAGCTCGGCGGGGTCGGCGCCGTCGTCTTCGACGAGTTCCACGAACGCAGCCGCCACAGCGATCTCGGCCTCGCGATGGCGCTCGAGACCAAGGCCGTCCTTCGGCCCGACCTCGGGATCGTCGTGATGTCGGCCACGATCGACGCCGACCCGGTCGCCGCCCTCATCGGGACGGCGATCGAACAGCCACCGGTCCCCGTCGTCGACGTGCCGGGTCGAGCGTTCGACGTGGCCACCCATCACCTCGATCGTCCCCCGCGGGCCCGGTGGGTCGACGCCATGGTCGAGGTGATCGGACGCGCCGCCGGCGAGACCGACGGCGACGTGCTCGCCTTCGCTCCCGGCCGACGCGAGATCGACGACGTCGTACGGGGCCTGGCCGGGCGGGTGCCGGCCGACGTGGTCGGCCTCCACGGCGGGAGTCCGCAACGGGTGCAGCGGGCCGTCTTGCGCCCCGGGCCCCGTCGGGTGATCGTCGCGTCGGCGGTGGCGGAGACGTCGATCACGATCCCGTCGGTGACGGCGGTGGTCGACGGCGGCCTGCTGCGTCGAGCGGTCGTCGACGCCTCGAGCGGTCTCGGCCGGCTCGAGACCGGGCACGCCACCCGCTTCGCCGCCGACCAGCGGCGAGGCCGCGCCGGCCGCACGGGCCCCGGCACGTGCTACCGGCTGTGGTCGGTCGAGGACCACCGCCACCTCGACGACGCCACCCCACCCGAGCTCGTCGACGGCGACCCCCTGCCGGTCGCCCTCGAACTCCTGGCGTGGGGCGACCCCTTCGCGGAGGCCCTGCCCCTGCTCGACCCGCCTCCGCGCCACCGGCTCGAGTCCGCCCATGCCCAGATGCGGGCGATGGGGGCGCTCGACGGCGACCGGTTGACCGAGCGGGGTTCGGCGGCGGCGGCGCTTCCGCTCGACCTCCGGGCGGCGATGGTCGCGGTGCGGGGCGACGCGGCGTCGATCGACCTCGCCGCTCGACTGGGGCGCCCCGATCGCTCGGCCGGTGCCACCACCGACCTCCTGCGGCGCCTCGACCGACCGACGACCGACGATCAGGCAGAGCTCGCGCGCCAGCTCCGGAGTCGGCTCGGTCGCTCGGCGAACGATCGGCGCGGACCCACCGACGACGCCGACCTCGCACCCCTGCTGGCCACGGCCTGGCCCGACCGGGTGGCGATGGCCCGCCCCGCCAACCCCCATCGCTTCCTCCTCGCCAGCGGGACCGAGGTCGAGCTCGGCCCCCACGACCCCCTCGTCGGCTCCCCGTTCCTCGTCGTGGCCGACGCCGACGGCCGCCCCGGCAGCGACGGATCCCGGGCCCGAGTCCGAGCGGCCGTGGCGCTCAGCCGAGCCGACGTGCTCGACCGACTCGGCGAGTCGGTGACTTGGGGCACCGAGGTGCGCTGGGAGACCCGGACCGATCGGCTCGTCGCCGAGCGGGTGCAGCGGCTCGGTGCCATCGTGCTCCACCGCCAACCCGAACCCGATCCGCCGGCCGAGGCCGTCGCCGAGGCCCTCGCCGAGGGCATCCGCCGACGCGGTCTCGACGTGATGCGGTGGAGCGACGGCGCCGTCAGGCTGCGGGCCCGCCTGGCGTGGCTGCACGGCGAAGACGACCGCTGGCCCGACATGAGCGACGACGCCCTCCTCGACCGCCTCGACCAGTGGCTCGACCTGCGCTCGGTGTCGAGCCCCGCCGATGTGGCCCGGCTCGACGTGCGGGCCGCGTTGCTGGCATCGCTCGACTGGTCACAGCGGGCCGAACTCGACGCCCTCGCGCCCACGTCGCTCGACCTCCCCGACGGCCGTCAGGCACCCATCCGCTACGACAGCGGCCGGCCGGTGTGTGGGGTGCGACTCCAGAAGGTGCTCGGAGTCGACCGCCACCCGACCGTCGGCCCCCATGGCGCACCCCTCGTGCTCGAGCTGCTCACCCCGGCCGACCGTCCGGCGCAGACCACCACCGACCTGCCCAGCTTCTGGCGCGGGTCCTACGCGGCCGTTCGCGCCGATCTGCGGGGTCGCTACCCCAAACACGCCTGGCCCGAGGACCCACTCAACGGTTGACCGCTGCGGTGTTCAGTCGCGGACCCAGCGGCCGAAGAGGTGGTCGCCGCCTTGCCACAGACGCACGAGGCGCAGCGCCTCGGGCTCGTCGAGTGAGGGGCCGACCGCCGCACGGTCCGACGCCCCCGCCAGCAGCATCGGGGCCAGCGAGAGGTTCCACTCGTCGACCAGCCCGGCGGCGACGAACTGGCCATTGAGCGACGGACCGCCCTCGAGGAGGAGGCGTCGGCGACCCCGCTCGGCCAGGGCGACGATCACGGCCGCGGGCGTCACCCGGTCGCCGTCGACGGCGACGATCTCTGCCCGAGCCGCCAGCGACTCGCGTCGGTCGGCCGGCGCGCTCGTGGTCGTGACGATCAGGGGCGGATGCTCGGGGTCGTCGAACAGGGGGAGGTCGTCGTCGAGGGACAGGCTGCCGGTGACGATCGTCAGGCGGGGTCGGACGCCCTCGTTGTTGGGTTTCGGCACCCGGTAGCGCTCGGCCCGAGCGGTGGCGGCGCCGACGATGATCGCGTCACAGGCCGAACGCAACGCGGAGAACACCGCCTTGTCGGCGTCGTTGCCGAGGCCGCCCGACACCCCGTCGGCCGCCGCCGTCCCTCCGTCGAGCGAGCCGACCATGTTGGTGAACACCCACGGTCGGCCCGCCGGGCCGACCCGTTCCTCGGCCGCCACATCGGCACCGGCGTCGACGGCGCGGCCGGGGGAGGGGACCAGTTCTCGGAGCAGGGGCTCGGACATGGCTGTCTGTCTACCCGA
>JAWSVN010000220.1:0-1170 GCA_033851875.1 Acidimicrobiales bacterium | reverse complement strand
CGCAGGGCTCGTCCATCGCCTCGACCAGGATCCGAAGGTCCGACGCCAGTCGACGTTGCGACGCCGCCGGCAGTCGGTCGAACAGCTGTCCGAACGCGGACAGCCGCGGCTCCAGCGATCGATGGGCGACATCGAATCCCTGATCGGTCAACTCGAGCAGCGTGGCGCGACGGTCCTCGGGGTGCGCGGCCCGCTGCACCAGGCCCTCGGCCTCGAGGCCGTCGGCGAGGCTGGTGAGGTTGCGGGCCGAGAGCGACAGCGCCTCGGCCAGGTCCTTCATCCTCGAGGGTCCGGTGCAGTGCAGGATCTCGAGCACCCCGAGGCGGTGGTAGTTGAGACCATCGTCCTCGGAGGGCTGGTTCATCAGGCGACCGAACGACTGGCTGAAGCGCGCCGCCAGTTCGACCAGCTCGCGATGGGTGGCCTCGACGGATTCCTCGGGTTCGTGCGCCACAGTCGAACTCTACCCTTGCACGCACACGAGGAACAGTGTTGTGGGTGATAGTTACCAACGTTACTATCACGGTCGTCTTCAACCGTCTCGACCCTTCGGAGCTCCGATGCCAGCGATTCCCGACTCACACCTCGACCTGGCCACGTCGCCGATGACGGCGATGCTCGCCACGGTCGGTGCCGACGGCACCCCCCAGGTCACCGCCGTGTGGTTCGTGCTCGACGGCGACGTCATCACGATGTCGCTCACCACCGACCGCCAGAAGACCAAGAACATGGCGGCCCGCCCCAAGGCCACGCTGTTCCTTCTCGACCCGGCCAACGCCTTCCGGACCCTCGAGATTCGCGGCGACGTCACGATCGAGGACGACCCCGAGCTCGCCATGTTCGACAAGGCGATCCGTTCCTACGGGCAGGACCCGGCCACGTTCCCGGCGCCCAAGGAGAATCGGGTGAAGGTCACGATCGTCCCCACTCGCATCGTGGCGCAGGGGTGAGAGCATGAGCATCGCACTCGTCATCGTCACCGTTCTCGCCGCCGGCATCGCTGCTGCGTCGGCCGCCATGAAGCTCACCGGCAACGCGCAGGTCATCGAGTCGATGGCCACCGTCAAGGTCCCGCCACGTCTGGTCCCACTCCTCGCCGGCACCGAGGCGGCCGGCGCCGTGGGCGCCCTGATCGGCCTGGCCGTGCGGCCGCTCGGCATCGCTGCGACC
>JAWSVN010000219.1:0-12937 GCA_033851875.1 Acidimicrobiales bacterium | reverse complement strand
CACATGGGGTTCATTGCTGCCAACAAACCACCGAACGTGGGACGTTGGCGACAAAGAACCGCACGAAGCTCGGCGGCGCAACAGGCGCGCCGGCGCAGCGAGCGCGGCGCCACCGGCGGATGCAGTGGCAAGAACGGCCCACATGGGGTTCATTGCTGCCAACAAACCACCGAACGTGGGACGTTGGCGACAAAGAACCGCACGAAGCTCGGCGGCGCAACAGGCGCGCCGGCGCAGCGAGCGCGGCGCCCTCGAGCCGGGCGGCACGGAGCCGCTGGGTCAGAGGCCGGAGTTGCGGGCGGGGGCGGTGAGGGGCGAGCCGTCGAGCTTCGACAGCACGCACAGCACCTCCCGGTCGCCGTCCTGCCAGGCCGCCTCGTCGGGCAGCGCCACGCGGAACACCAGCGACGACAGCTCGTAGGCCGAGCCGACGAACGGCTCGAACGTGGCGTAGCAACCGTCGTGGCCGAGCTCGTCGATCGCCCCGCCCTGGGGGAAGGCCCCCTCGGGCAGGTCGAACGCGTAGTAGATCTCCGCCCCGTGGTCACCGTCGCACGACGCCGTCACCTGGTCGCCGACCGCGGCCGCGGTGGCACCGATCGCCGGCGCCTCGGCCAGACAGTCCCCCACCCGCAGCCCGAGGGCCGCCTCGGTGGTGGTCGTCGACTCGACGACGCTCGACGTGGTCACGTAGGCCAGTTCGTCGGGTATCCCGTCGGCGGTCTCCCCGCCCGTACACCCGACCCCGACCACGCCGATGACACCGGCGACGCCGATCATCCCGGCCCGCCGGTGAACGGTGCTCACAAACCCGTGCCTCGGGAGGAGCCCGTGATCAGCGAGTTGTCGACGCTGACGATCATGCACAGGATCTCGCGGTCGTCGATCTGTTCCCAGCTCTCCTTGGTCGGGTAGAGGTAGGTGAAGTCGAGCGCCGAGGTGGCGTAGTCCCGCCCGACGAACGGCTCGAACGCGTTGTAGCAGCGCTCGTCACCGTCGGCGAACACGGCCTGCTCACCGGGGTAGGTGCTGCCGCCGTCCATGTTGAAGGCGAGGTAGACCTCGGCCTCGTGCGGCTCGCTGCACGGCACGCCGGTCACCGACTCGACCTCGTAGGTCTCGGCGGAGAACCCGAGCCCGTTGACACAGTCACCGAGCCGGATCCGGAACGCACCGAGCTCGCCTTCCTCGACGATCGCGCCGTCGTCGTTCCGCCCGGTGTTGTCCTCACCGGCCAGTCCGCTCACGCCGAGGCCCACGGCCCCGAGGCCTGCGGCCGCTACTCCACCAACTACTCGTCCAATTCCCATGCGGGACGCATCGTCACGCCCGCGCCGATCCTTGAACACTGTTTACCGGACCGGTGGCGACCGGCTCGCCGCCGAGGCTCGTGAGCAGGGGGTCGACGAAGCGCGCCAAGCCCGCCATCGACGCGAACACTCGCCGGGTCCGGGCCGAGTCGCCGTCGAGCCGGTCGAACATCTCGACCCCGAGGAACAGCGCCGCGATCAGGTGGGCGAGGTCGTCGACAGGGAGCAGCCGGCCGATCGGGTGCCGGTCGAAGATGCGGCGGAGCGCGTCGCCGACCAGCTCGTTCCACGGCTCGAGCGCGGCGAGCACGGCCGGCCCGATCCCGCTGGTCGCCGACCAACCGGCAACGATCGCCGACAGCGCGGCCTGGTCGAGATCTGTGTCGTCACCGTGGAGTCGTTCGGCCAGCATCACGAGGCCCGGGAGATCCTCGACCGCGGCGAGCTCGGGGGCGAAGCGCGCCATGCGCCGCTCGTTCGCCCGCTCGAGGGCGGCGAACAGCAGATCCTCGACCGACCCGAAGTGGTAGAAGACGAGGGCCTGGTTGAAGTCGCCGGTCGCGGCGATCGCCCGAGCGCTCGTGCCGACGAGGCCCTCGGCCAGCACGGTCGCGAGGGCAGCGTCGAGGATCTTCTCCTTGGTGGCTTGACCATTCTTCGACGGACGACGGCCGGGCATGGAAGCAGTGTCCCAACCCGGCCGCCACCCGCGACGAATCGGGCGATCAGATACCCGTGCCGGCCGCCGACCCGGTCAGGAGTCCGCCTTCGAAGTCGGAGACCATGCACTGGACCTCACGGTCGCCGAGCTGGCTCCACGAATCGGCCGTCGGCTGGAGGTAGGTGTAGCCGTAGATCGACGACTCGTACTCGAGGCCGACGAACCCCTCGAAGGCGTCGTAGCAGCCCTTGTCGGCCTCGGCACCGACGGCATCGGAACCGGGGAAGTCGCCGTCCGGCAGTTCGAACGCGTAGTAGACCTCGTAGCGGTGAGGCGCGTCGCACGACACGATCTCGACGTCGCTCACCAACGCCCCCTCGAGTTCCGAGTCGGCCAGGCAGTCGCCGACGTTGACCTGGAAGACCTCGACCTCCTCGACGGCGACCGTCGTGGTGGTCTCCTCTTCGGCCACCGTCGTGGCGGTCTCCTCTTCGGCCANNGTGGCGGTTTCCTCGGCACTCTCGGCCGGCTCGTCGGCGGCGTCGCTTCCGCCACAGGCGCCCAGCGCCAGGGCCAGACCGGCCACCGCCATCGGTCGAATGGTTCGCTTGATCACTGCATCCCTCGTTGTTTGCGTTCCGATCGTCCCGTCGACGATCACCCCAGTGACATCGGCGGAACGGAGCGTCACGTGAGCGTCGTGGGTTTCAGCGCGGCGCCGAGCTCGGAGGCCTGGGCCGGCGAGATGCCGTGGTGGGCGAGCGTGGCCTGATCGGTCGATTCGAGCCATTCGACCAGGTCAGCGCACCGCTCGGCGCCGTCGACGAACTCGCCGAGGGGCACCTGGTCGATGCGGATCGTGAACAGCACCCAGCCGGGCGCCACCGACCGCAGGGTCTGCCACTCGCTGCGCAGCCAGAGCCGATCTCGCACCTCGGCCGCCGGCACCACCGGGTCGCCCTCGGCCGGCCGGGTCGGCTGGAACAGGGCCGGGTCGGGGTGGACGAACCAGTTGCGGCGCGCCCGCACGTCGCTGCCGTCACCCTCGTCGAGGGCGTCGAGCAGGGCTTCGACCCGGGCCGCGAGCACCTCCGCGTAGCCGTCGACGGGGGCGTGGACGAGGTCGAGCCGGCGACCGACCTTGTCGGCCAACCGCCACCGCGAAGGGAACGCCACGAAGCCGGCGTCGAGGTACCAACCGGGCCGACCATCACGGTCGAGGGCATCACGCCGCTGCAGCAGGCAGAGGTCGTCGACCCCGGCAAGACCAGCGCTGGCCAGGGGCGAGCCCGCATCAGCGGCGACCGAAGGCCGGCCGAGGACCGTGTCGATCCGACCGCTGACCTCGTCGACAGCGGCCGCGAACTCGGGCGCGACGGCCAACACGTCGTCGGGCCGATCGCGCCACAGTCGGGCCCGCTCGTCGAGCTGCGACGGGTCGGCCGGCGGCGGCAACTCGGCGCCGGCCCGTCGGGTGCCGAGCCGCAGCCACGGCGCGTCGAGGTCGAGCTCACCGAGCCACGTGGCGGCGGGGTCACCGTGCCAGGCAGCGGCGGGGTCGGGCGGCATCGGAGAGAGCGTAGGCACGGCCAGTAGGCTTCGGCCTCGTGGACACGCGCTCTACGCTCCCCAACCACCCGGCGACTGCGGGGCTCGAGGCACGCCTCCGGGCCGCCGTCGAGGCGATCGGCCCGATGGTGGTCGCCTTCTCCGGTGGCGTCGACTCGTCGCTGGTCGTGGCCGCCGCCGGCCGCTTCCTGCCGGCCGACCAGGTGATCGCCGCCACCGCCGACTCGGCGTCCCTCGCCACCGGCGAGCTCGACACGTGCCGCCGCCTCACCGGCGACTGGGGCGTGGCGTGGCAGCCGGTCACCACCGACGAACTCACCGACCCCCGCTACGTGGCCAACGACGGCGACCGCTGCTTCTGGTGCAAGTCGGCCCTGATGGACCAGCTCGAGCCGCTGGCCGACGAGCGATCGGCGACCGTGGTGCTCGGCGTCAACGTCGACGACCTCGGCGACCACCGCCCCGGCCAGGAAGCGGCCCGCGAACGCGGCGCCCGCTTCCCCCTCGTCGACGCCGGGTTCACCAAGGCCGAGGTGCGAACCCTGGCCCAGGCGTGGGGGCTCGAGGTGTGGGACCGCCCGGCGATGCCGTGCCTCTCGTCCCGCCTCCCCTACGGCACCGCCGTGACCGTGCCCCTGCTCAGCCGGATCGACCGGGCCGAAGCGGCCGTGCGAGCACTCGGCTTCGCCGACGTTCGGGTCCGCCACTACGACGACACCGCCCGGGTCGAGGTGCCGGCCGACCAGCTCGTGACCGCCGCCACCGCCGCCGCCGAGATCGCCGACGCCCTCACCGAACTCGGCTACCGCTACGTCACCCTCGACCTCGCCGGCCTCCGCTCCGGCAACCTGAACACGGCGCTGACTCCCTCCACGCTCGCTGCTTCGATGCCAGCTCCCTCGACGATCGAGCCCATCCGGTGAGCGCCACCGAGCGCCCGGCCCTGGATCTGGGCCACAGCCGACTCGACCTCGACCGAAGCCGCCGCATCGACCTGCCCGAGGCGGTGTTCTGCAGCGGCAAGACCCCCGAGCAGTGCGTCGACATCGTCCGCGGCTTCCTCGACGGCTCCGACGACGCCGTCGTCGCCACCCGCATCCGCCCCGACCAGACCGACCTCCTCGCCGCCCTCGACCCCGACCCCGCCTCGACCGACACGACGATGGTGTGGCGCCCCCGCCCCGCCGTCGGCGCCTCGGTCGGCGTGGTCGCCGCCGGCACCAGCGACCTGCCCGTGGCCGACGAGTGCCGGGTGACCCTCACCGCCCTCGGCCACCGCCCCCGCTCGATCACCGACGTCGGCGTCGCCGGACTCCACCGCCTCCTCGACGCCCTCCCCGACCTCGACGACCTCGACGTGGTCGTCGCCCTCGCCGGCATGGAGGGCGCCCTGCCGACCGTGCTCGCCGGCCTCGTCGCCCAGCCGATCGTCGCCGTGCCCACCTCGGTCGGCTACGGCGCCTCGTTCGACGGCGCCACCGCCCTGCTCGGCATGCTCGCCTCGTGCGCCCCCGGCATCGCGGTGGTCGGCATCGACAACGGCTACGGGGCGGCGTGCGCCGTCCATCGCATGAGCCGCCTGGCGTCGTGAGCGGCCCGGCCAGCCCGGCACGCGCCTGCGCGATCTGGATCGACCCGACCTTCGGCGCGTCGGGCGACATGTTGCTCGGCGCCCTCGGGGCGCTCCTGTCCCGCCGAGACCCCGACGCACCCGATCCCCTCGACGGCCTCGCCGCCCTCGGCCTGGATGGCTGGCGCCTCGAACGGGAGACCGTGCAACGCTGTGGCCTGTCGGCGGCGCGGTGCCGGGTCGTGCTCGACGACACCCCACACCACCACCGGGCCTGGTCGTCGATCGACGCCCAACTCGCCGCCGCCGACCTCCCCGACCGGGCGAGCACCGGGGCCCGGGCCACGTTCCGGCGCCTGGCCGAGGTGGAGGCGGCCCAACACGGGGTCGCCGTCGACGACGTCCACTTCCACGAGGTCGGCGCCGTCGATGCCCTGGTCGACATCGTCGGCGTCTGGCTCCTCGTCGACGCCCTCGACCCGGCCGAGATCGTGGTCGGCCCGGTCGGCCTCGGGCGCGGCACGGTCAGCGCCGCCCACGGCCTGCTCCCCCTACCGGCCCCGGCCACCGCGGCCCTGCTCGAGGGCCACCCGGTCCACCCCCTCGACGTCGGGCTCGAGACCTGCACCCCCACCGGCGCCGCCCTGCTCGTCACCCTCGCCGACCGCACGGGGGCCCTGCCCGCCGGGGCGCTCGGCGCCACCGTGCGCGGCGCCGGCGGCCGCGATCCGAAGAGCCACCCCAACGTGGTGACCGTCATCGAGATCGAGGGCGTGAGCTACACCGACGACGCTGTGCTCACCGACCGGACCGAGATCACCACCCGGACCGTGCTGTCGACCAATGTCGACGACGTGACCGGCGAGGTGTTGGCGGCCACGATCGAGGCCCTGCTCGGCGCCGGCGCCGACGACGCCTGGGTGGTCCCGATCGTGATGAAGAAGGGGCGCCCCGCCCACGAGGTGAAGGTGTTGTGCGAGCCCGCCGACGCCGACCGCCTTGCCGACGTGCTCCTCGCCCAGACCGGCAGCCTCGGCGTGAGGATCGAACGGGTGACGCGGCGGGCCCTGCCGCGCACGTTCACGACCGTGACGGTGCGCGGCCACGAGGTCCGACTGAAGGTCGGTCCCCATGGCGCCAAGCCCGAGTTCGACGACCTCGCCGCCGTCGCCGTCGCCACCGGCGTGCCCGTCCGGGTGCTCGCCGCGGAGGCGGTCAACCGTCACCGATTGTGACATCCGACCATCTGGCCGCCACACTGTCGGGATGACATCGACCGCCCCCGACATCGGCACCGCCGCCGACTTCGAGCTCCGGCTCCGAGTCGGCCGTGCGTGGCGCGAGATCCGCCGGGGCGCGTCGGCCCGCAAGGTCAAGGACCTGTTCTACTCCTCCGGCGACGACGAGGCAGGCCTCGACATGGCCCTCGCCGACGCCCTCACCGTGCTGTGCCTCCAGGGGCCCATGCGGATGGGCGAACTCGCCGACGCGCTACGCATCACCCCCGCCTCCACCACCCGGGCCGTCGCCTGCCTGGCGGAGGAAGGGCTCGTGCAGCGGGAGAAGGACGACGACGACCAGCGCACCGTGCGGGTCTCGGCGACCAAGGCCGGGCACCACCGCAACGACATCGTGTCGAGCCGCATCCACCGGGGCCTGGCCGACATCCTCGACCACTTCGACGGCGAGGAGGCCCAGCTCGCCTCGTTCCTGGAGCGCTTCGTCGAGGCGATCGATCAGATGGTCGCCACCACCGAGGAGTGCAAGACTGACGGCTCATGAAGGCCGCCATTCTCAACAGCGCTCCCGGACAGCTCGACATCGAGGACATCGAGGTCGCCGACCCCGGCCCTCGTGAGGTCCTGATCCGCACGGCCGCCGCCGGCCTGTGCCACAGCGACCTCCACTTCATGGACGCCCTCTACCCCCACCCGCTCCCCGCGGCGATGGGGCACGAGTCGGCCGGCGTGGTCGAGGCGGTGGGCTCGATGGTCACCTACGTGCAGCCCGGCGACCACGTGATCACGTGCCTGTCGCAGTTCTGCGGCCACTGCGAGCAGTGCCTGTCGGCTCACCCGAGCCTGTGTGTCAACAAGCGCACCGAACTGGTGCGGGGCGCCGACGAGACGCCGCGGCTCAGCCGGGGCGACGGCGAGGCAGTCCACGGGGCGTTCAACCTCGCGAGCTTCGCCGAGATGATGCTCGTCCACGAGCACGGCCTGGTGAAGATCGACCGCGACATGCCCCTCGACAAGGCCGCCCTGATCGGCTGCGGCGTCACCACCGGCCTCGGCGCCGTGTTCCGCACCGCCAGGGTGGAGCCCGGCAGCACCGTGGCCGTGATCGGCTGCGGCGGCATCGGCCTTTCGGCCGTGCAGGGCGCCCGCATCGCCGGCGCCAACAAGATCATCGCCGTCGACATGGTCGGCTCCAAGCTCGAGATGGCCGAGTCGATGGGCGCCACCCACGTGGTCGACGCGTCGAAGGACGACCCGGTCGCCGCGGTGAAGGACCTCACCGGCGGCGGCGTCCACAACAGCTTCGAGGCCGTTGGCCTCAAGGCGACCGCCGAGCAGTCGTTCCAGATGCTCACCAGCGGCGGGCAGGCCACGGTGATCGGCATGATCCCGGTGGGGACCAAGGTCGAGGTGCACGGCGCCGACCTGCTCACCGAGAAGAAGCTGACCGGATCCAACATGGGGTCGAACCAGTTCCGCACCGACATGCCCCGCTATGTCGACATGTATCTGAGCGGCCGCCTCGACCTCGACTCGATGGTGTCGAACACGATCACCCTCGACGAGATCAACGACGGCTTCGCCGAGATGCGCACGGGCACGATCGCCCGCAACGTCATCACCTTCTGACCTCCCCTGGGCTCCCCGCCGGGGGCGAAACCGCCCAACCAGGGGATCTGCGACCAGTTCGCTCTCAAGGGCGATGCTTGGAGCGTCGAAGCACTGCAGAGTGGCTGGACCCACCCGCGGCGCAGACGAATCGAACGGTCGGACCTGGGCGGCAGCGCCCCGACTCGCTCGCGCGATGCGGGTCGGGCTCTTCATCGCCCCGGTGGTGGTGGCGTGGTTCGCCGTGCAGGCCGTTGCGCCCGTGTTCTGGCGTCCGGCCGGGAGCTGGGCGCTCCCCACCTTCATCCTCCAGGCCCTGCCCCTCGCCGCCCTCGCCGCCCACACCGCCGACCGGCTGGGTCGCCGACTCCTGCCCCTCGCCACCCTGCTCGGCATGTCGCTCACGTTCCCCGACCAGGCGCCGTCGCGGTTCCGGGTGGCGCTGCGCGCCGGCACGATCCGCAAGCTGAGCGAACGCCTCGACGACGCCACCGCCAACGGGCTGAGCGACGACGTCAACGCGGCTGCGGCCGAGGCGATCGAGCTGGTGACGATGCTGGGCCGACACGAGCGCCTCACGCGCGGCCACACCGAACGGGTACGGGCCTACAGCGACCTGCTCGGCGCCCAACTCGGGCTGTCGGCCGACGAGCGGAACCTGCTGTCGTGGGCCGCCCTGCTCCACGACATCGGCAAGCTGACCGTGCCGGCCGAGATCCTCAACTCCGACGGCCGCCCGAGCGACGAGGAGTGGAAGATCCTCTCGAACCACCCGACCGCCGGTGAGGCCTTCGTCGAACCCCTGGCCGACTGGCTCGGCGAGTGGCGCCTGGCCACCAGCCAGCACCACGAACGCTGGGACGGCGGCGGCTACCCGGCCAAGCTGGCCGGCGCCGACATCTCTCTCGCCGGGCGCATCGTGGCGGTGGCCGACGCGTATGACGTGATCACGTCGCGCCGTTCCTACAAGGCGCCGATGAGCGCCGAGGCGGCCCGCCGTGAACTGGTCGCGTGTTCCGGCACCCAATTCGACCCCGACGTGGTGCGAGCGATGCTCGAGGTGTCGCTGGCGGCCGACGCTCCCGGCCATCGCACCGGGCCCCTCTCCCAGGCACCCGAGGTCGGACGCATGGTCGCCGCATCGGTCGGCACCGGCGGCCTCGCCTCGCTCACCGGCGCTGCGCTCGGCGGTGTGTTCGCCGTGGCCGCCGCGCTGCTCACCGCGCTCGGCGGAGTGGGAGGCGCCCCGGCCGCCATCGCCCTGATCGAGGATGCGACCCCGTCGACGGTCGCCGACGACACCCCGACCAGCACGGCGCCCGCGGATGAGACGGTGCCCACCGATGAGACCGNNCGACGAGGCCGCGGCTCCCGATGACCTGCCGCCCGACGACTCCGCCGGGGGTCCCTCGACCACCGTTCCCGGCCCGCCGACCACCGGCGATCCCACCGACCCGACGAGCGGCGTGACCACCACGACCGACCCGGCGCCGCCGACCACCGCCCCCGGCGGCCCGATCTCATCCGTCCTCGACCCGGTCGTCGACTCGGTGTTGGACCCGATCCTCGATCCGGTCGTCGACGAGGTGCTCGACCCCGTGCTCGATCCGGTCGTCGACGAGGTGCTCGACCCGGTGACCGACGAGGTGCTCGACCCCGTGCTCGACGATGTGCTCGACGACCTCTTCGGCACCGAGGACGAGGGCTCGACGTCCACGACGACACCGATCATCCCCGGCCTGCCCGGGTTGTAGACCGCCCGAGATCTCGCCTGGGGGCCGCAGTGCCAGGGGCGCCCCGGTCAGACGTCGGTCGTGCGGGCTCGCCCCTCGGTGGCCGAGTAGCCGACCATCGCCAGCATGGCCACGGCACCCATCACGGCGATCGCCTGGCGACGCCCGATCGCCTCGGCCAACAAGCCGAGCGGGCCCGCGGCGATGCCGAACCCGGCGAACGACAGCATCAGCAGCGACTGGACCCGTCCCGCCATCGCGTCGTCGGAGGCGGTGAGGGCGATCGTGTTCGACAACGACTGGAACATCGCCGTCGAGCCGCCGACCGCCAGGAGGATCACGAGGGCGATCCCGTAGCTCGGTGCGAATGCCAGGGCGAACACCGCCCCGCCGAACACGAACCCCGAAATCACCATCAACCGATGGGCCGACGGCCCGTCGGCCAGCTTCGCCGTCGGCAGCGAGGTCGCCACCGCACCGATCGCCGACACCGCCATCGCCACGCCGAGGTAGACGTCGTCGAGGCCGAAGGTGTCGGCCACCAACGACGGCATGAACGCCACGTAGTTGAAGCCGAACATGATCACGAAGAACGAGGCGATCACGATCCGGGCCACCTCCGGGTGCCTGCGCACATAGCGCAAGCCGTCGAGGATCTCGTCGAACGGGCCGCGTCGCACGGGAGCGGTGCCGGCCATCGATGCGGCGGCCGCTGCGGGCGCCACGGCGGGCGTGCGGAGCAGGAAGCCGAGGGCCAACGCCGAGATGGCGGCGGAGATCAGGTAGGCGCCGCCGATGCCGACGGCCACCATCCCGGCGAGCAGGGCGGCGATGAACGGAGCGAAGACACGGGTGCCGTTCATCGACAGCACGCTCAAGCTGATGGCGTTGCCGAGCTGGGCCCGGCCGACGAGCTCGGCGGTGAACGCCATCCGGCTCGGGGCGAAGAAGGCAAAGGCCATGCCCTGCACGCCCGACGCGATCGGGAGCATCCAGAACCGCACCGAGTCGGACAGCACGAGCACGCCCATCGTCAGCGCGACAGCGAACAACGCGATCTGGCAGCCGATCAGGATCGTGCGCTTCGAGATCCGGTCGGCGGCCACGCCACCGATCGGGGTGGCGACGAGCATCGACGCGCCGAACACGAGGTAGACGACACCGAGAGCCGAGTCGCTCTCGGTGAGGTCCCAGGCGAGGATGCCGCGCAGGACGAGCTGGCCCTGCACGCTGAGGAACGAGAACAGCCCGGCGTACCAGAGCATCCGGTAGTCGCGATTGGCGAGCGAACTGAACGGCCCGTTGGTCGGTTCCGGAGCCGCCGCGGGCTGCGATTGGGGGAGAGTATCGGTCATCGTGTCCTAGATCTTCGAGAGCCGAATCTACCGCGCGTACACCGTCACACCGCCAATTCGCTACGGACGTAGCGCTGAACAGGGAAAACACGAATCCCGTGGTCACCGGGGTGGCATTTCGTCACTTGTGTCACTCCCTTGCGACACCCTCGCCGGGCCTGGAAAGCTGCCGCCCCATGAGCAGCCATGACGACGCGCCGCGTCGGCCCAACATCCTCGTCGTCATCACCGATCAGCAGCGCGCCGATCACGCCGGGTTCGCCGGCAACGACGTCGTCCGCACCCCTCACCTCGACGCCCTGGCGGCGCGGGGCACCGTGTTCGACAACGCGTGGGTGGCCAACCCGGTCTGCATGCCCAACCGGTCGACGCTGATGACCGGCCGCATGCCGACCGCCCACGGGGTGGTGTTCAACGACCGCTCGCTCGAGTGGGGGGCCAACACCTTCGTGCGGGCGTTCCGCTCGGCCGGTTGGCGCACCGCGCTGATCGGCAAGAGCCATCTGCAGCACGGCATGAGCCGCAACGCGGTGTTCCCGGTCGGCGAGCACCCCGCCGCCACCGACGCGTGGCCCGACGGGTGGGACAACGTCGAAGACGCCGAGCGTTACCACGCGGATCTGCCGCCCGATCCCGACGACTTCTACGGCTTCGATCGCATCGAGCTGTCGATCGACCACGGCGCGGTGATCTCAGGCCATCACCTGCAGTGGGCGCTCGACAAGGGCGGCCGGTTCGAAGATCTGGTCGTTCCCTATTCGCCCGAGTCGCCGGCGGCCCGGCGCTCGGAGCACTACTGGCAGGTGTTCCAGCCCGCCTATGGGCCCGAGCTCCACTCGACGACGTTCGTCACCGAGCGCACGATCGACTTCATCGAAGAGGCCCACGGGCAGGGCGAGCCGTGGTTGGCGTGGGCGTCGTTCCCCGACCCGCATCATCCGATGACGCCGCCCGGCGACTGGTTCGACCGTCACGACCCGGCCGACATGGAGGTGCCGGCGTCGATCGACGATCCGCTCGACCATGCGCCCCGCTACCTGCGCCACATCCAGGGCGTCGACCCCAACACCACCCGCAGCTGGGTCGGCATGTGTGGGGCGGGCAACCCCGACATCGTGCGCTCCGCGATCGCCGGAACGTACGGGGCGATCGAGATGATCGACGACGGGGTCGGGCAGATCATGGCGACGATCGAACGGTTGGGGGCGACCGACGACACGATCGTGGTGTTCACCTCCGATCACGGCGACATGATGGGCGAGCACGGGCTGCTGCTGAAGGGGTTCATGCACTACCGGGGCACGCTCCAGGTGCCGCTGGTGATCACCGACCCGCAGCGGCCGGCGGGGGCGTCGTCGTCACTGGTCGGGTCGATCGACCTGGCCCAGACGTTGCTCGACCTCGGCGGCCTCGAGGGCCACGTCGGCATGCAAGGGCACTCGTTGGTGCCGCTGCTCGACGACCCGACCGAGACGGTGCGCGATTCGCTGCTGATCGAGGACGACGCTCCGAGCGGGCTGGCCAAGCTGGCGCGGCTGCCGGCCAAGACCCGCACCCTGATCGCCGAGGACTCCGACGGCGGGGTGCGCAAGTACACGCGCCACTCGACCGGCGAGGACCAACTGTTCGACCTGACCGCCGACCCGACCGAGGTCGACGAACTCGGTCACCGCGACCGCGGCGCCCGAGGCGAGATGCTCGAACGCCTGGCCGACGCCCTCATGGCCGCCGACGACGAAGCCCGCGGCGCCCCCGTCGGTTCCACCGCCCACTGACCTCGCCGACGCTTTACCGCTCGGCCCCTCTGCTCACGTGGTCGCGGTTCTTTGTCCCCAATGTCCCACCCCCCGCGGTTCATTGGCACCAACAAACCCCATACGGGCCAAACCTGCC
>JAWSVN010000040.1:0-31463 GCA_033851875.1 Acidimicrobiales bacterium | reverse complement strand
CTGAGACCGGCTGAAGTCGGGACTTTGGTCCCGGTCGGCGGCTCGGGGCGCTCACTACCGTTCGAGGCGCCTACCGACCGGTCGGTAGGCCAGGACCGGGAGGCGCCCGATGACGACTGTCACCCAACCGACGACCGAACCGACGAGCCAGCCGACGGGCCTCAAACCCGTGCTCGACGTGATCCCGGACCGCTGCCGCCAACGGTCGACCGCCCGCGGCCTCGGTCTGGTCGCCCGTGACCTCGCCCTGTGGGCTGCTGCGGTCGTCGGCATCGTGGCGATCGACACCTGGTGGCTGGCGCCGGTGTTCTGGTTGGTCGGCGGCCTTGCGGTGTCGGGCCTCTTCGTGCTCGGGCACGACGCCGCCCACGGCGCGTTGTTCGACCGCCGAACGCTCAACCGCTGGGTGGCCCGGGTGACGATGGCGCCGTCGCTCCACGCCGCGGAGATCTGGGTGTTCGGCCACAACCGGGTCCACCACGGCCACACCCTGCGTCAGGGCATGGACTTCGTCTGGCACCCCTCGACCGCCGAGGAGTTCTCGGCCATGCCCCGGTGGCAGCAGCTCCGTCACCGCTTCGAGTGGGGTCCCTTCGGCGCCGGCGCCTACTACCTGCGCGAGGTCTGGTGGAACAAGATGGTGCGGTTCACCCCGCCCGAGCGGTGGCGCCGTGCCATGCGGCTCGACCAGCTCTTCGTCGCCGTCTACGCCGTGGTGATGGCGGCTGGCGCGGCGGGCGCAGCGGCGGCGCTCGACCGCTCGGCGGCGACGGCGGCCTGGTGGTGGGCCCAGGCCGTGGTGATCCCGTTCGTCATCTTCTGCCAGGTGATCGGATGGGTCGTCTACGTCCACCACATCGCGCCGGAGATCCGGTGGTGGCCCCGCCGGGAGTGGAACCGGTTCCGCGGCCAGGTCGAGGGCACGACCGTGCTGTGGGGACCGCCGGGTTGGGACCTGATCTTCCACTGGATCATGGTCCACCTCCCCCACCACGTCGACATGTCGATTCCCTGCTATCACCTGCCGGCGGCGGCCCGGGCGATCAAGGCCGAGTTCCCCGACGAGGTCGTCGAGGAACGGATCAGCGTGGCCCGCTACCTCCGCTCGGTGCGGGCCTGCAAGGTCCACGACTTCACCACCGGTCAGTGGTCCGGCTACCCGACCGGCAACTAGGTTGCGGGCATGACCGCCGAGGCCCCGATCCGCATCGACCGCACCGACGACATCGTCACGATCACCCTGGCCAACGAGCGCCAACGCAACGTGTTGTCCGCCGTGGCGATGCAGGCCCTCCTCGACGCGTTCCGTGAGATCGCCGCTTCCGACGCCACCGGGGTGATCGTCCAGGCCGAGGGCCCGGTGTTCAGCGCCGGCCACAACTTCGGCGACATGGTCGACGTCGAGTTCGCCGACGCCAAGGCCCTGTTCGATCTGTGCACCGAGATGATGACGACGGTCCAGACGATGCCCCAGGTGGTCATCGCCCAGGTCGAGGGCATCGCCACCGCCGCCGGCTGCCAGCTCGTGGCGACCTGTGACCTGGCGGTCGCCGGCGAGTCGGCCACCTTTGCCGCCCCGGGCGGCAAAGGTGGTCTGTTCTGCCACACCCCGATGGTGGCGATCTCCCGTGCGGTCGGCACCAAGCACGGGCTCGAGCTGGCGCTCACCGGCGACCCGATCGACGCGGCGACCGCCCACTCGTGGGGGATGATCAACCGCGTGGTCCCCGACGTGTCGGTGGCCGAGGCCACCCGCGACCTCCTGCGGCGGGCGACGCGAGGGTCAAGGCGGTCGAAGGCGCTCGGCAAGGCGACGTATTACGCCCAGGTGCAGCTGCCCCAGGACGAGGCGTACCGTTATGCGACGGCGGTGATGGCCGCCGGTGTCACCACGCCGGAAGCCCAGGAGGGCATTGCGAGCTTCCTGGAGAAGCGTCGTCCATCGTTCCCGGCCTGAGGTCGACCATCGCGGCGGCACCGACGAGGTGGAGCGTGGCAGCGCGGGCCCGCTCCTCCCACGACTGTTCCTGGTCGACGGCGGCGACGGCTCGCTCGAACAGGGTCACCGGGTCGAGCACGTCGTAGCTGGTGATCTCGAGCACGGCGATCGCCACGGTCAGGTCGGCGAAGGCAGGGTCGAGCTTGCGGAGCTCGCTCACCGCCAACTCGATGCGCCGGGCGGTCGACTCGCCCGAGGGTGCGTCCGAGCCGAACAGGGCCACCGCGAAGACGTCGTCGGCGAGCTGCCCGACCGGCCGCTCGGCATCGACCGAGCGCGCCAGTAGCGCGCCGGCTCGACGGTGCTCGGGTCGGAGGAGCCCGTCGGCCGAGCCGAGATCGACGGCTCGAACCACGACGAGCACGTTGCCGAACCGCTGATCGCTCGCCTGGAGCGAGTGGTGGAGGGCCCGCCCGAACCTCGCAGGCCCGGACACGGCGTCGACGATCGCTGCGGGGTCGATGGCCAGCTCGACATCGTGGTGCATGTCGCTCCATCGGACGATGGAGCGCACCCATGAGGGGGTAGCGTCCCGAGATGACCGAGCCCCGCCTCGCGCGGCCACAGGTGCTCTTCTTCGGACTGCTGACTGCGGTCCTGGCGACCGGCTACGGGGCGATGTTCACCCTGCTCGACGACTACCGCGAGCGGTACGGGATCAGCGAGTGGCGGCTCGGCGTGATCGTCGGGATCGGCTTCCTGTCGTCGTTCCTCGCCCAGATCGCGGTGGCGCCCCTGGCCGATCGGGGGTACGCACGGCGCTCGGTGGGCCTGGGCATGGCGGTGGCGGTCGTGGGCCTGCTCGGCATGGCGCTGGGCCAGAGCTTCGCCGCTCTGTCTCTCGCCCGCTTCGTGATGGGGATCGGTATCGGCACCGTCGTGCCGGCCGTGCGGCGCATCGTCGTCAACGGCGACCCCGAGCACCTCGGACAGAACCTCGGCTTCCTGCTCTCGGCCGACGTCGCCGGCTTCGCCACCGGGCCCGTCATCTCGGCCATCCTCGTCGGGCCGTTCGGCATCGCCGCTCCGTACCTCGTGATCGCGGCGGCCGCCGTGGCGTGCGCCCCCGTCGTCGCCCGGCTGCCCATCGAGGAGGGTGCCAGCACCTCCGAGCCCGGTCCGCGCCTCGCACTCGACCTCCTGCTGAACCGTTCGGTCGCCGCCACTGCGGCGATGGCGGCCGGCGTCTTCATGATGATCGGCACCTTCGATGCGCTCTGGGCGGTGGTCCTCGACGACCTCGACGCCTCGGAGTGGGAGGCCAACATCGGCATCACGATCTTCGCCCTGCCCCTGATCCTCCTCGGCTCGACCGGTGGTCGCCTGGCCCAGCAGTTCGGTCCCTTCCGCCTCGGCGTGCTCGGGCTTTGCATCGGCGCGGTCTTCATGGGTGCCTACGGCTTCCTGCCGACCTCGCGGTCGATGGTCGTCGTCGGCACGTTCCACGCAGTGTTCGACGGGCTGTCGGTCGCCTCGGCCGGCGTCGCCACCGGCATGGTGGTGGCCAAGGAACGGCAGGCGGCGGCCCAGGGCATCGTCGGCGCCGTCGAGACACTCACCGCCGCCATCGTGGCCGTCGTCGCCGGGGCGCTCTACGAGGCGGCCGGGCGGGAGACGGCTTACCTGGCGTGCACCGGCGGCATGTTCGTGCTCGCGACGGCGTCGTGGCTACTGTCGGGTCGAGCCCGAGCGACGATCCGCTCCACCCCGCCGGAACGCAACCGAGTTAGCTGACAGACTGGCGTCATGCGCCAGTCCGAGATCGATCTCCCCACCGCCGACGGGACGATGAAGACCTTCGTCTTCCATCCCGACCACGACGGTCCGCACCCCGTGGTTCTCTACCTGATGGATGCGCCGAGCATCCGGCCAGCCCTCGTCGACATGGCCACCCGCCTCGCCAGCGCCGGCTACTACGTGATGCTGCCCTTCCTCTTCTACCGGAAGTCGCCGTTCAAGATCTTCACGTGGACCGACGAGGAGATGCACCAGCGGGCCGAGCTGATGGCGTCGATCGATCCGACGAATGTGCTGGGCGACGTCGACGCCCTGCTGGCCCACGCCGCCGACGATCCAGCGGCGGCCGATGGGCCGGTAGGGGCGGTCGGCTTCTGCATGAGCGGTGGGCTCGTGATCTCGGCAGCGAGGGCGATGCCGGACCGCATCAAGGCGGTTGCGTCGATCCACGGCGCCTGGCTGGTCCGCGACCGTGACGACTCGCCCCACCTCGGGCTCGACACGGTCGACGCCGAGGTCTACCTCGGGTGGTGCGACAACGACGCCACCGCCCCGCCCGAGACCGTGCCGGTGATGCGAGAGGCACTCGAGGCCGCCGGTGTCGACTACACCCTCGACTTCTTCACCGACGCGGTCCACGGCTACGCCCCTCCGGGCACCGAGCGCTACGACCGCGATGCGTCCGAGCTCCACTGGGAACGGGTGCATTCGATGTTTCGCCGGCACCTTCTGGGGGTACGCGGCGAGTGACGTTCACACAAGCTCAACACTTGCGTCACGAACGACGTCAGCGCGCCGAGTAGAAAACGGAGTCATGGCCGAACGTGTTCTTTCCCCCGGTGACTGGGACGGCTATGACGCCAGCTCGCACTTCGACGAGTTCCTGACACCGGACCGCGAGGCTCGTCCCGGCTGCGACGAGGTGCGGCGTCGGATCGACGAGCTCGGGCCCGAGCTGCTGGAGCGCCAGCAGGCCGGCGAGGCCGCGATCCGGTCGATGGGTATCACCTTCACCCTCTACACCGACGACTCCTCGATCGACCGGGCCTGGCCGATGGACGTCGTACCCCGGATCATCACCGCCAGCGAGTGGTCCCGGGTATCGGCCGGTCTCATCCAGCGGCTGCAGGCGCTCAACCTGTTCATCGACGATCTCTACCACGACCAGCGAGCGGTGAAGGCCGGCGTCTTCCCCGGCGAACTGCTCGACGACTCGGTCAACTACCGCAAGGAGTGCCGTGGCGTCGATGTGGCCGGTGGGGTGTGGGCCCACATCTGCGGGTCAGACCTCGTGCGTGACGCCGACGGGGAGTTCTACGTCCTCGAGGACAATCTCCGCGTGCCCTCGGGCGTGTCGTACATGCTCGAGAACCGGCAGGTGTCGAAGCGAGTCTTCGCCGACCTGTTCGCGGACCTCGACATCCTGCCGGTCGACGGCTACACCGACGACCTCGGCCACCTGCTGCGGTCGCTGACGCCTCGACCCGGCGAGGAGCCCGTGGTCGTGGTCCTCACGCCGGGCATCTTCAACTCGGCGTACTACGAACACGTCCTGCTCGCCACCCGCACCGGCGCCCACCTGGTCGAGGGGTCCGACCTCGTCGTGAGCGACGACGTCGTCTACATGCGCACGGTCAGCGGGCTGATCCGCGTCGACGTCATCTATCGACGGGTCGACGACGTCTTCCTCGACCCCCTCGTGTTCCGCGAGGACTCGGTCCTCGGCGCCCCCGGCCTCATGGGGGCGTGGGCGGCCGGCAACGTCGCCATCGCCAACGCCCCCGGGGCTGGGGTCGCCGACGACAAGGTCGTCTACTCCTATGTGCCGGACCTCATCCGCTACTACCTCGACGAGGAACCGCTGATCCGCAACGTGCCCACCTGGCGCTGTGGCGACGTATCCGAGCGTGCCTACGTGCTCGAGCACCTCGACGAGCTCGTCTCCAAGCCGGCCAACGAGTCCGGCGGCAAGGGGGTGACGATCGGGCCTCGGGCCTCCGCCGCCGAGCTCGACGAGCTTCGTCGCATGATCGAGGCCGACCCTCGCAACTGGATCGCGCAACCGGTCCTCGACCTGTCGACAGCGCCGACACTCTGCGACGGACGGCTCGCACCCCGCCACCTCGATCTCCGACCGTTCGTGCTCTCGGGGGCCACCCCGTCGGTCACGGTCGGCGGGCTGACCCGGGTCGCGCTCGAGGAAGGCTCGTTGATCGTCAACTCCTCGCAGGGCGGCGGGTCGAAGGACACCTGGATCATCGACGAGAGGACGCCGTGAGGCACGAAGGACCATCACCACTGTTGCTCAGCCGGGTCGCCGAATCGGCCTTCTGGGCCGGCCGCTACCTCGAACGTGCCGAAGGCACCGCCCGACTGGTGAAGACGACGAGCGACCTGATCGTCGACCTCCCCCGGGCCGCCAACGTCAGCTGGAACAGCCTGCTCGCGCTCGTCGGCATCGACGAGCCGGAGGTGCCCCTCCTCGACGATGCCACCTCGGGCGCCGACCTCGGCGCCTCCACGGTCGACCGGCGGGCTCTCGAGGCCGCGATCGTGCACCGGCTCACCGCCGACGCCGACAACCCCAGCTCGGTGCGCCGCTCGGTGGCCTCGGTCCACCACAACCTCCGGGTGACCCGAGCCGTCATGCCGATCGAGGCCGCCGAGATCCTCACCGATCTCCACAACCGGGTCGAGGTCACGGTGCGGTCCGCCGTGCCCCGGTCGACGCGGGGTCGCTGGTTGAGTGAGGTGATCCGGGGCTGTCAGACGCTCTCGGGCGTGCTGGCCGAGACGATGAACCACGACGACGCCTTCTGCTTCTTCACGGTGGGTCGTCAGCTCGAGCGGGCCGACCTCACCACCCGCGTGCTCGACGTTCAGTTCGCGGCACTGACGGGCGCCGGCGAGGGTGAGGTCGAGGCCTACGCCGAGATCGTTTGGGCGGCCGCCCTCCGATCGGTCAGTGCGCTCCAGGCGTTCCGACGAGGGGCCCGGGTCAGCAGTGGCCCCGCCACCGTCGGCTTCCTGCTCGGCGATCCGAAGTGCCCGCGGACCGTGTCGGCGTGTCTGACGGAGGCGTCGCGCTGGCTGCTCGAGATCCCTGGGCACGAGCAGGCCATCGCCGCAAGTGCCCGAGCGGAACGCATGGTGCTCGACGCCGTACCGGCCGAGATCCTCGGCGACGGATCGCTGCACGACTTCGCCCACACCCTCCAGCAGGCGATCGGCGAGGTCCACGAAGAGGTGGCGCGCACCTGGTTCTCCCCGATTCCCGCAGAAGTTGCCGGTTGACGCCGATGGATTCACCATGACGATCAAGGTCGCCCTCGAGCACCGCACCACCTATGAGTTCGATCGCACGGTGGAGCTCGCACCCCACGTGGTTCGCCTCCGGCCCGCCCCCCACTCACGGACGCCGATCGAGGCCTACTCGCTGCGGGTCGACCCGGGCGAGCATTTCCTCAACTGGCAGCAGGACCCGTTCGGCAACTTCGAGGCCCGGCTCGTCTTCCCCGAACCCGCCACCCGGCTCGAGATCGTCGTCGACCTGGTCGCCGACCTGACGGTGATCAACCCGTTCGACTTCTTCCTGGAGGAGGACGCCGAACACGCGCCGTTCGAGTACGAACGCGAGCTGCGGACCGACCTCGGCCCCTACCTCACCGTCGGTCCGGCCGGGCCCCTCGTGCGGTCCCTGCTCGCCGAGATCGGCCGTCCGTCCGGTGAGCGCACGATCGACTTCCTCGTCGCCCTCAATCAGCTGGTCCAGCAGAAGGTCGACTACACCGTCCGGCTCGAACCCGGCACCCAGGCTCCCGAGCAGACCCTCGAGCGGGCCCTCGGTTCTTGTCGCGACTCGGCCTGGCTGCTCGTCCACCTGCTGCGTCACTTCGGTTACGCCGCCCGCTTCGTGTCCGGCTACCTCGTCCAGCTGACCGCCGACGAGAAGCCGCTCGACGGGCCGGGCGGGCCCGAGGCCGACTTCACCGACCTCCACGCCTGGACCGAGGTGTTCCTCCCGGGCGCCGGATGGGTCGGGCTCGATCCGACCAGTGGCCTGCTGACCGGCGAGGGTCACATCCCGCTGGCCGCCACCCCCGACCCGCGCTCGGCGGCCCCGATCACCGGTGCCACCTCGGTGTGCGAGGTCGAGTTCTCCTACGACAACACCGTGCGCCGGGTCCACGAGGACCCCCGGGTCACGCTTCCCTACGACGACGACCAGTGGGCGGCCATCGACGACTTGGGTCGCCGGATCGACGAGCAGCTCGTGGCCGGCGACGTGCGGCTCACGATGGGCGGCGAGCCGACCTTCGTGTCGACCCTCGACCGGGAGTCGGCCGAGTGGCGGACCCGGGCCGACGGACCGGCCAAGCGCGAGCTGGCCGCAGAGCTCACCGAGCGGCTCCACGACCGCTTCGCCCCCGGCGGCGTCGTCCATCACGGCCAGGGCAAGTGGTATCCCGGCGAGCCACTCCCTCGCTGGCAGAAGGCGATCGTGTGGCGCAAGGACGGCACCCCCCTCTGGCACGACCGGACCCTCCTGGCCGATCCCGACCAGCCCGGCGACCTCGACACCGCCAAGGCCGAACCGTTCCTGCGGTCGTTGGCCGAGCGTCTCGGATTCGACGGATCGACGATCCGGGGCGCTCACGAGGACCCCCTCCACAGCCTCTGGCAGGAGGCGCTACTGCCCAGTGGCGACGCGCCCGACGACGACCTCGACCCCACCGATCCCGAGTTGTTCGAGGAAGCGAAGCGACGGTCACTCACCGAACGCCTCGACGCCCGCCACGGCGCCGCCACCGGCTGGCTGTTGCCGATCCATCGCGACGCCGGACCCGGCGGGGTGCCGCGCTGGGCATCCGCCCGCTGGGCGACGCGCCGCCGTGAGGTCTTCCTCTCCCCCGGCGACTCCTCGATGGGGTACCGGCTCCCCGTTCGGTCCCTGGCCTGGGACGGTCCGCCACCAGCCTTCGAGGAGTCACTGTTCGCCCAGCTGCGACCGCTCCCCGACGCCAAGGGAGCCACGCCAGCCGCCGGCGGGGCGAGCGTGGTGGTCGAGGGCAACGGCCCGCCGACCGCGCTGTGCGCCGAAGTCCGCAACGGCCGCCTCCATCTCTTCCTCCCACCGTGCGACTCGACCGCAGATGCCCTCGAACTGATCGGGGTGATCGAGGCGACCGCGTCCGAGCTGGCCACCCCGGTGGTGCTCGAGGGCTACCCGATCCCGTCCGACCCCCGGCTCGAGACCCTCGTGGTCGCCCCGGACCCGGCCGTGATCGAGGTCAACGTGCCGCCCGCCACCGACTGGGTGCACCTGAAGGAGATCATCGAGGGCGTGCACGCCGAGGCCCGCAACACCCGCCTCGGCACCGAGACCTTCGATCTCGACGGCACCCACACCGGCACCGGCGGCGGCAACCACGTGACGATCGGAGGCCCGACCCCGGCCGACAGCCCGCTGCTGCGCCGGCCGTCGCTGCTGCGGTCTTTGGTGACCTACTGGCAGCATCACCCGGCCCTGTCCTACCTCTTCTCGGGCCGGTTCATCGGGCCGTCGAGCCAGGCCCCCCGGGTCGACGAGGCTCGCGACGACAATCTCTACGAGCTCGACACCGCCCTGGCGGAACTCGACCGTCTCGGCGACGACGTGGCCCCGTGGGTCGTCGACCGAGCCCTGCGCAANNGTCACGGGCAACACCCACCGCTCGGAGTTCAGCGTCGACAAGCTGTTCAGTCCCGAGGGTGAGCGTGGCCGGCTCGGCGTGCTCGAACTCCGAGCCTTCGAGATGCCGCCCCATCCTCGCATGGCCCTGCTCCACGCCCTCCTGGTGCGCGGCATCGTCGCCCGCTGCTGGGACGAGCCGTTCCGGCGCCGCCCGGTGCGTTGGGGCACAGCGCTCCACGACCGCTACCTGCTCCCCTGGTACGCGGAGCGCGACCTCGACGAGGTGGTCGATGACCTGGCCGAACACGGCCTCGACTTCCGTTCGTCGTGGTTCGCACCGTTCATGGAGTTCCGCTTCCCCCGGCTCGGCACGGTAACCGTCGGCGGCGTGACCCTGGAGGTGCGGGGCGCGATCGAGCCGTGGCACGTACTGGGCGAAGAGGTCACCTCGTCGGGCATGGCCCGCTACGTCGACTCCTCGACCGAGCGGGTCCAGCTTCGAGTCGAGGGCTTCGACCCCGAGCGTCACGCCATCACGTGCAACGGCGCCGAGCTGCCGCTCACCGCCACCGACGTGCCCGGTCTCCGGGTCGCCGGCATCCGCTACAAGGCGTGGCGGCCCCCCTCGGGTCTCCACCCGACGATCGGGATCGACTCGCCCCTGACCTTCGACGTCGTCGAGAGATCCGCCCGCCGTTCGGTCGGCGGCGCCCGCTACCACGTGGTTCATCCCGGCGGCCTCGCCCACGAACGGTTCCCGGTCAACGCCGGCGAGGCCGAGTCACGCCGACAGGCCCGCTTCGAGCCCTTCGGCCACACCCCGGGACGGCTCGTGCCCGAGGATCTCCGCCTCTTCGACCGCCGCGAGTATCCTGTGACGCTCGACCTCCGTCGGGTCCGTCGGGTCTGATCCCGACCTCCGTCGGCGGTCACCCGGCGGCTTCCTCCTCCACGAACCCGAGCCCCGCCCCGCATGATCTTGACCGACGACGGCCTGCTGGCCGGGTACGCACCCCGCGAGGGGACCGCCGACGAGCTGCTCGACGACCGCGCACGGCTTCGAGAGCCGTGGACGGCCGTCGGTCCGGCGCTCGAGGCGATGGGCACAAGCGAGCTGCGCTCGCGCCAGCGCGACGTGGCCCGGCTCCTCGACGCCGACGGTGCGTCCTATCGCATCGTCAATTCGGGTCGCAGCCAGCCATGGAAGCTCGACGCCATCCCGCTGCTGATGTCCTCGGCCGAGTGGGCCGGGATCGAGGAGTCGATTCGCCAGCGAGCGGCCCTGCTCGACCTCGTCCTGCGGGATCTCTACGGCGAACGCAAGTTGCTCAGCCGTGGCGTGATCCCACCGGAGCTCGTCTTCGACGATCCGGGCTTCGTGCCGGCCTGGGACCGCGAGTCGCTGCCGGACGGGTCGCAGCTGTTCACCTACGCCGTCGATCTCGGTCGCGACGGCGACGGCGAGTTCCGGGCCCTCGCAGACTTCACCCAGGCGCCGAGCGGCGCCGGCTACGCCCTGCAGAACCGCGTGGTGCTGTCGCGCGTCTTCCCGTCGCTCTACCGCAACGCCCGGGTCCACCACGTCGCCCCGTTCTTCCGCTCGTTCCGGGCCGGCCTTCAGGCGTTGGGGGCCCACCGCTCCGACGACCCCCGAATCGTGATCCTGTCGCCGGGGCCCCTCGCCGAAACGGCCTTCGAACACGCCCAGCTCGGCGGCTACCTCGGCTACTCGGTGGTCGAGGGCCGAGATCTCGTCGTGCGCGACGGCGAGGTGCAGTTGCGTGCGCTCGGCCAACTCGAGCCGGTCGACGTCGTGCTCCGGCGTGTCGACGCCGCCTTCGCCGACCCGCTGGAGCTCCGGCCCGACAGCCAACTCGGCGTGCCCGGCCTGGTCGAGGCCGCCCGGCGCCGCTCGGTGGCGGTGGCGAATCCCGTCGGGTCCGGTGTCGTCGAGAACCCGGCCCTCCACGCCTTCCTACCCGCAGCGGCGGAGGCCCTTCTCGGCCAGGAGCTTCGGATGCCGGGCGTCGAGACGTGGTGGTGCGGTGACCCCGACGCCAAGCGGTTCGTGCTCGAGCACCTCGATCAGCTGGTGTGCAAGCCGATCGCCCGTTCCGGTGCGGCCCGCACCCTCTTCGGCGACAGCCTCACCCGCGACGAGCGACGACGACTCGCCCAACGGATCGAAGACGAGCCCCGTCGCTGGGTCGCGCAGCGGCCGCTGCCGATGTCGACGACGCCGACCCTCACCAGCCAGGGTGTCGTCCCCCGCCGCACCCTGCTGCGGGCCTTCGCGGTAGCCCGTCACCGGTCGTGGGCCGTCATGCCCGGCGGCTTGGCCCGGGTCGCTCCCGGTCCCGGCAATCCCCTGATCTCCAACCAGCTCGGCGCCCTCGCCAAGGACGTCTGGGTGCTGGCCTCCGAGCCCCAAGACCCGGCCGAGCTCTGGCTCCGGGCCGGGCCGACCCCGGCCTCGCTCGACGGCCTCACCCAGCGGGCCGCCGAGAACCTGTTCTGGATGGGCCGCTATCTCGAGAGGGCAGAGTCGACCGCCCGCCTCCTGCGTGCGGTACAGGATCGCCGCACCGACCAGTCGAACGACGACGCCACCGGTGCCGCCGCCGTCGCCGCCCTGCTCCGGGCGATCACGCTGATGACCTTCACCGAGCCGGGCTTCGTCGGGCCCGGCGCCGACGCGCGCATCGCGGATCCCGACCACGAGCTGCTCTCCCTGATCTGTAACGACCGTCGGGCCGGCTCGGTCGCCAACTCGGTGCGGCGTCTGCTGACCTCCGCCGAGGCCGTGCGCGACCAGCTCTCGCTCGACACCTGGCAGTTCACCTCCGACCTGGAGAATCACCTCGACACCCTCGCCGGCGCCTCCCCCAACCGCCAGGAGGTGGTGCAGGGGACGTTGGGCTCGGTGCTGGCGTCGCTGCTGTCGCTCGAGGGCATCGTGGCGGAGTCGATGGTGCGCGACGCCGGTTGGCACTTCCTCGACGCCGGACGACGCATCGAACGGTTCCTCCAGATCGCCCGGATGCTGCAGAGCACGCTCTACACCGAGCGCGACGATGCCGTCGACTCCCTTGTCCTCGAGTCGATCCTGATCAGCGCCGAGAGCATCATCACCTACCGCCGGCGTTACCGGTCCCGGGCCCAGGTCGCCACCGTGCTCGACCTCCTCATCGCCGACGGCGGCAACCCGCGCTCCCTGCGCTATCAGGTCGATCGCCTCGTCGAGGCCGTCGCCGCCCTGCCGGGCAATGCCTCCCAGCCTCCCCTGGGTCGTGAGGAGCGCAGCGTGCTGCGGCTGCAGACCGGGGTCCGACTGGTGCAGACCGAGCCGCTGGCCGCCGGCGACGGCGCCGGCTGCCGCGCCGCCCTCGAGGCGTTCTGCTCCGAGGTGATCGCCCTCGCCGACGAGGTGGCCGCCGCCGTCGCCGAGCGCAGCTTCGCTCATCTCCCGCCGCAGCGACCCCTGGCCGATCTCGGGGTGCGGACGTCGTGACCCGCTTCTCGGTGGTCCACACCACGCGGTACGTCTACGAGGCGTCGGTCACCTCGTCCTACGGGCAGGCGAGCCTGCTGCCTCGTTCGACGCCGGTCCAAGAGTGCGTCGGTAGCGAACTGCGGATCGACCCGGCGGCGTCGGACCGACGCGAGCGGCTCGACCTCTACGGCAATCGACTCGTCTACTTCTCCATCGATCGGCCGCATCGCTCCCTCGAGATCGAGGCCTCCAGCCAGGTCGAAGTCGTGCCCGACGGCCAGCGCCCACCCCGGCCCGGCCTCGACGCGCCGGTGGCCGACGCGATCGCGGCGGTCGAGGGGATGACGGGCGACGTCCGCGTCGACGTCGCCCCCTTCCGGTTCGAGTCGCCCCGGCTGGGCCGCCACCGCGGCACCAGCGACCTGGCGGCCGAGCTGTGGGAGCCGACCGCAACCGTCGGCGAGGCCCTCGCTCGGCTGGGGTCGCTGATCCACGAACGTTTTGCGTTCGATCCCCAGGCCACGACGGTCACCAGCACCCTCGACGACCTGTTCCGCCAGGAGGCCGGCGTGTGCCAAGACTTCGCCCACCTGGCGGTCGCGGTGGTCCGCGCCTGGGGCCTGCCGGCCCGCTACGTCAGCGGCTACCTCGAGACCGACCCGCCTCCGGGACAGCCGAGGTTGCAGGGTGCCGACGTGAGCCACGCCTGGGCCTCGGTCTATCTCCCCGGCACCGGCTGGGTCGACCTCGACCCGACCAACGACCAGTTCGCCAACGACCGCTACGTCACCGTGGGCTGGGGACGCGACTACGGCGACGTCCCGCCGCTGACCGGGGTGATCTTCACCTCGGGCGGCACCCGCTCGCTCGAGGTGTCCGTCGACGTCCGTCGCGTCGACGCCGTGTCGAGCGGGGCCTGACCGCCGGCCACCAGCTCGCCGAGGTTCCGGATCGCGACCGCCGCAGCGGCACCGAGCAACACGAGGGCGACGATCGTCCGGCCGCCGATGGCCGCCCCGATCGCGCCGGCCATCGCCACGGCTCGGGCGTCGGTCGACAGCAGGGCGGCGCCGACGACGGTCAACACGACGGGGATCGACAGCGCCGCCCACGTGCGCGACCAACGCGCCGGGCGAGCCTCGGCCCTGAGTGGCGTCGCCGGATGTCGGAGATGGGCGCGGAGGTCGGCGACCGGCAGCTCGCCGCGGCGGAGTCGGGCGTCGAGGTCCTCCAACTCCACCCGCTGCCGCAACAGGTGGGTGAGGCGCTCCCGCTCGGCTGCTGCGTCGTCCCGGCCGGCGGCGCGATCGGCGGCGAGTTCGACCAGGGGCAGGAGCCGACCGCTGCGCCGGATCTGTTCGTCGAGGTCGCCGAGCGAGCGGGCCAGCTTCGCTCGGTCGAGGCGCGCCTCCCGGGCCGAGGGAGGCAGCGTCCCGTGCAGGCCGACGAATCCGAGCGGGTCGGCCCACGACGCGCGCACCGCCCCGGCGCGATCGAACTTCGGGCCCGAGGGCCCACGCTCGCCCTGGAGGGGGTCGAGGGTGTCGACCCCCCACAGGCCTCGGTAGTCGGTGATCGGTGCGCGGGTCGTCATGTCGAGCACCGGGAGGTCGCGGAGCTCGGGGCCGTCGCCGCCCGCGGCGTCGACGAAGGGCACGCCGAAGGGAGGGCCGAGGCCTCGGCGTCGCCTCCGGGCCCGCCGACGCACGGTGAGGTCGACGACCGCGCCCCGGACCCGCACCAACCACCGCAGGGCCGGCACGTCGATGCGGGTGACGTAGTCGCCCGGCCGGAACATCACGGCGTGGCTGCCGGCCGCCACCATCAGCCGGGGCCGCTCGCCATCACGATCGACCTCCGGGTCGTCCCAGTGGCGGCGGAGGTCGGCGCCGAGATGATCGTGGCTGGTGGCGCCGATCCACGCCGGCCGTCCGGTGGCCGGGTCGCAGAACACCCACGCCTGCTCCCAGTCGCCCTCGTGGTCGTTGAGCCCCCGGTAGCCGGTCCGCCAGTCGTTCATCGCGTAGAACCAGGCGTAGTGGAGGACGAGCCACTCCCCCGCCCGCACCGTGCGGCCGTAGCAGGCGGGGGCTCGGTCGAGCCCGACGCGGCGGGCCTTGGCGGCCGCCGCCGAGGCGGTGCGCCGGTCGAGGGTCGGCCGCAGCCACACCGACAGGTGGAAGAGGGCATCGAGGTCGTCGGGCTCGACGAACCGCAGGGCCGTGCCCGCCGGGTGTCGACCGTCGAGCTCGTCGACCCGGGCCGGCGTCTCGGTGCCGTCCGGCGCGACCAGGGTGGCCGCGGCCACGTAGCCGTCGTAGGCGATCGGCCGGAACCGTTCCCGGCGGTCGAGGACCAGGATCGGTCGGTGCCGCCACAGCAACTCGTCGTCGGCGGCCGGAGCGGTCACGATTCCGCCGGGCGCGAGGCCCAGTAGCCCCAGTCGCTCCGACGCACCGCCTGCGGGAACACGCCCAGCCACAGCGCCGAGTTGCGGACCGCCCCGTGGGCGACCTTGCGGGCGAGCCCGAGTTCGAGCCGGCGGTGATCGAAGGCCTCCACGCCGAGGCCGGGCTCGAAGGTCACCCGCCAGCCGGCCCGCGCCACCCGGAACATCAGCTCGGTGTCCTCGTTGACGCTCAGCGCCGGGTCGAAGCCCCCCACCCAGGCGAGGGCGTCGGCGGCCACGATCATGTTCGACCCCGAGGCCGCCGGGATGCCGACGGCGCTCAGCAGGGCCTGACCCCGGACGAACCAGCGGTGATAGCGGCCGAAGCCTCCGTCGGACCCCTTCACCCCGACCACGCCGCCGAGGTCGTCGGGGCAGGCCACGTCGGCGAGCCGGTCGAAGTAGCCCCGCCGGAACCGCACGTCGGCGTCGGCGAAGAGCAGCCAGGGGGTCGTGGCGACCCTCGCCCCCCACTGGCGGGCCGTCGGGATGTTGGCGGCGGCCCGCACCACGACGGCGTCGGGCCGTCGCTCCTCGATGCGCTCGGCCGTGCCGTCGTCACCCGAGTCGACCACGACGAGGGCCACGTCGTCGGGCACCGAGTCGAGGAAACGGTCGACCCCGGACCGTTCGTTCATCGTCGGCACGACCACGGTGATCGTCGAGCGGCTGAGGCGGTCGGACGGACGTGAGCGCTGCGGCACGAATCACACGGTTGTCGTTCGAGATGACGCCCAGGTCGGCGCCAGATGACCGGCGGGTGACGATTCACTCAACCTTGCGGAGTGGCCGCCGCCCCACCGAGCGCGGCGGCTGCGCCCTCGTGGCCGAGGGCGCGCAGCTCCTCCCACTTGGCGAACGCGAAGAGCCCGACGTCGGGCGGGCTCGGACTCGGCACGACCAGGGTGGGCACCCCTGCCTCGCGGGATGCCTGGGACCGCAACAGGATCGCTCCGGACTGGAGGAGCGCCCCGACCGGACCCCGCCGCGACGACACCAGCTCGGGCGGGGCGACGTCGAGGGCGACCACCCCGGCCGCCCCGAGCGCCACCGCCTGGCGCACCGGCAGGTTGGCGCTCACGCCGCCGTCGATCAGGAGGCGCCCGTCGAGCTCGACGGGCGGGAAGACGCCGGGCACCGCCGAGCTGGCGATCAGGGCGTCGGCCACCGGCCCGGCGGTGATCGTCACCGGGGTGCCGTCGCCCTCGTCGGCGGCGACGGCGCCGAACCGGAGGGGCAACTCGTCGATGCCGATCGGTCCGATCGCGTCGTCGATCAGCGCCCGCAGCGGATCGGCCGACGCGGGGCGCCGCAGCCGCCGCAGGTTGGTGACGACCCGACGGCGGGGCCCGAACACCGCCCGGCGACCGAGGGTCGGCCACAGAGCGTCCAGGCGGTCGACGGCGTCGCCGAGGCCCCACCGGGCGACCATCGCGCCGTGCAGCGCCCCGACCGAGGTGCCGACCACCAGATCGGGGGCGAAACCGCACTCGGCCAGGGCTCGCAGCTGCCCGACCTGGGCCGCCCCGTAGGCGCCGCCGCCCGACAACACGAGCGCCACCGGGCGGGGTAGGTCGCCGAGCCGGGCGCCCGGCGGGGTGGTCTCCGAGATCACAGGTTCATGATCGCACGCCGCTGGGTACAGACCTGCGCCATGCGAACCTTCTCGTGCCCCGGCTGCGCTGCACCGGTGTTCTTCGGCAACGTGGCCTGCGAATCGTGCGACCTCGAGCTCCTCTACGACCCCGACCTCGACCAGATCGTCGAGCTCGGCGACCGGGTACCGTGCGCGGCTCGGGGGTCGGTCGACGACTGCAACTGGCCCGCCGTCGAGCCGTCACCGGCAGAGGGGGCGGCGTCGGGGCCGGCCTGGTGCCGCTCGTGCGGGCTCGACACCGACCACGATCCGGACGACGAGCTCCGGGTGCCGTTCCAGCGCGCCAAGCGTCGGACGATCCGGCAACTGCTGGCCCACCGGGTCGACCCGGCGGTCGTCGCACCGCCGCTGCGCTTCGAACTGCTGGCCGGGACCGCCGAGGACCCGGTGACGATCGGGCACGCCGACGGCCTGATCACCCTCGACCTGGCCGAGGCCGATCCGTCGGAGCGGGAGAGCGTGCGGACCTCCCTCGGCGAGCCCTACCGCACCCCGCTCGGCCACGTCCGCCACGAGCTCGGGCACTGGTACTGGCAGGCGACCGTCGGATTCGGCCTCGGCTTCGACGAGGTCCGCGACCGGTTCGGCGACGAGCGGGTCGACTACGGCGAGGCCCTCGACGCCCACTACGCCGGCGTCGACGACGGGTCGTGGCAGGACGACCACGTGAGCTTCTACGCCGCCTCGCACCCGTGGGAGGACTTCGCCGAGAGCTTCGCCCACTACCTCCACGTGCTCGACACGACCGAGACGGCCGCCGCCCACGGACTTGGCGCGTTCGACACGGTGTCGGCGGCCACCCCCGACGTCGACCAGCTGCTGGCGCACTGGGCCGAGGTCACCGTGGTGCTCAACGAACTCGATCGCTCGATGGGCACCCGGGACGCCTATCCCTTCGTGCTCTCGCCGACTGTGGTCGACAAGATCGCCTTCACCGGGCGATCGCTCAGGAATACCTGAGCCCCGGCTCGTCGAGGTCGACCAGCGGCAAGGTCTCCTTCTCGGTCCAGTAGTCCTGGGAGTGCCGCCATGGGTCGCGATCGCCCTGCTTGGGCAACAGGTGCATCGAGCGGGTCAGGTAACCCGGGTTGAAGTCCTCGGGGTCGACCCACGGCCCGAGCGTCATGTCGGCGGCGGTGCCGTCGTCGATCGACGGCATCACGACGGTGTTGCCGTTCTTCTCCATGTGCTCGAACAGGCGGCAGAGGAAGTCGGCCACGATGTCGACCCGCAGCGTCCAGCTGGCCCGGAAGTAGCCGAAGATCCAGCTCAGGTTCGGCACCCCGTCGAACATCAGCCCGCGATAGGTGACCCGGTCGGCGAAGTCGATCACCTCACCGTCGAGGTCGAAGGCGATGTCGCCGAGCACACTCATGTCGAAGCCGGTGGCGGTCACGACGATGTCGGCCTCGAGGGTCTCGCCCGAGCCGAGTCGGATGCCCTCGGGCACGAACCGGTCGATCGTGTCGGTCACCACGGACGCGCTGCCCTCCTTGAGGGCCAGGAAGAGGTCGCCGTCGGGCACGAAGGCGATCCGCTGCCGCCACGGGCGGTAGTGGGGCGTGAAGTGGGGCTTCAGCTCCTCCCACAGGTCGTCGCCGAGGTGCTCCTTGATGCCGTTGAAGAGCTCCTCCTTGACCAGGTCGGGGAAGTCGCGGGCGGCGTGGGTGATCGCGTTCTGGTCGAACAGGGTGCGTCGACGCACGATCTCGTGGATCCACATCGGGTCGATCTCGATCTCGCGCAGGCTGTTGGCCAGTTCGTTGGAGTTGCGGGCGGTGAAGAAGTAGGTGGGCGACCGCTGGAGCATCGTGATGTGCTCGACGTCGGGGGCCATGGCCGGGATCAGGGTCGCCGCGGTGGCGCCCGAGCCGATCACGACCACCTTCTTGCCGGCGTAGTCGAGGTCGTCGGGCCAGGTCTGGGGGTGGACGATCTCGCCGTCGAAGTCGTCCATGCCCTCCCACGTCGGGGTGTAGCCCTCGGAGTGGCGGTAGTAGCCCTGGCACATCCACACGAACCCGGCCGACACCTCGACCGGACCGTCGGGTCCGGTCGCCTTGACGAGCCATCGCTTGGAGGCGGAGTCCCACGACGCGGTGTCGACCTGGTGGCCGTAGTGGATGTACTGCCCGATGTCGTGCTCGTCGATGACCTCCTCGAGGTAGGTCATGATCTTGTCGGCGGTCGCGATCGGGTCGCCCATCCACGGCTTGAACCGGTAGCCGAAGGTGAACAGGTCGGAGTCGGACCGGATGCCCGGGTACTTGTGCGTCTTCCACGTGCCGCCGAAGCCGTCCTGGTTCTCGAGCAGGCAGAACGAGGTGCCGGGCCGCTGGTCGAGGAGGTGGTAGGCGGCGCCGATGCCGGAGATGCCGGCGCCGACGATCAGGATGTCGACCTCGGCAGGCGGGGTGCCGGCGGTGGTCGGAGCGGTCTGGGTGTCGGTCATCGTTGGTCCCCTGTCGTGTCTGTCGATCAGCCTGCCTTACGGCGTACAGGACCGCAAAGCGGCTCGAGCGCTCAGTCGAGCGGGAGGCGTTCGAACTTCGGCGGACGCTTCTGGAGGAACGACTGCACGCCCTCGGCGAAGTCGCCGTGGTCGAAGCTCTCGACCATCAGGCGCTGCGATTCGCGTTCGGCGGCGCCGAGCCCGTCGTGGAGGTGGCGGTAGACCTGGCTCTTCATCACCGCCATCGACAGCGGCGACGAGCCCTCGGCCAGCCGCTCGACGTAGCCCTTGGCCTCGGCCAGGAGCTGGTCGGGCTCGCACAGGTACTCGGCCAGCCCGAGGGCGTGGGCCTCCTCGCCCCGCACCTTGCGCGAGGTGAACAGCAGGTCGAGAGCGCGCCCCGGGCCGACCAGGCCGGTCAGCAGCCAGCTGAGGCCCCACTCGGCGATGAGGCCGCGCTGGGCGAAGGCGGTGAGGAAGACGGCGTCGGTCGACACGAAGCGCAGGTCGCAGCAGAGCGTCAGCGGGAAGGCCATGCCGGCCACGGCGCCGTTGACGGCGGCGATCACCGGCTTGGGGACCTCCATGAGCATCGGGAACCGGCCGCCGAAGTCGCCGTCGTAGTCGGCCCAGCTGGGCTTGCCCGAGCCGCCGCCGGTGGCGATGTCGCCGGCCTCGTCGGGGTCGCCGCTGGAGAGGGCGTCGAGGGCCTTGAGATCGGCGCCGGCGCAGAACGCCCGACCGGCACCGGTGATGACGATGCCGACCACGTTGCGGTCGTTGACGGCCTCGTCGAGGGCGGCCTTCATCAGGCCGTCCATCTCACCGGTCCAGGCGTTCATGGCGTGGGGCCGATTCAGGGTGATCACGGCGGTGGGGCCGTCGACCTCGTAGAGGACGACGGGATCGTGGCTGTCGGACATGGGGGTGTCTCCGTTCAGGCGGGGGTCGTGGAACGAGCGTGGGCGAGGGCCCGGGTGGCGGCGAAGAGCTCGGACCGCACCGGGGCGCTCGACGGCAGCACGCCGACGGCGTGCGCCGACGTGTGGAGCAGGCCGCGGGCGAACACGTGGGTGACGGGTACCCCGGCCGCCTCGAGGGCGGCGGCGAAGGCCTGGCCCTCGTCGCGCAACGGGTCGAACTCCGCGGTGAGGATCACCGTGGGCGGCAGCCCGGCGATCTCGCCTCGCATCGGCGAGATCCGAGGGTCGGATCGGTCGGCCTCGTCGACCGAGTGGTCGTAGAACCACTCCATCAGGTCGGCGGTGAGCACGTAGCCGTCGCCGTTCTCGGTGAACGAAGCGCTGCGGGCGGCGGCGTCGGTGACCGGGGTGACCAGCATCATGCCGGCGAGGTCCGGGCCGTCGCCCTCGTTGACCCGTGCGTCGGCGGCGGCCCTGGCGACCACGGCGGCCTGATTGCCGCCGGCGCTCCAGCCGGCGACGAGCAGGGTGCCGTTGCCGCCGAGGTCGTCAGCGTGCTCGGACGCCCACCAGAGGGCGGCGCGGGCATCGTCGAAGGCGGCGGGGAACCGCGCCTCGGGGCCGTGGCGGTAGTCGACCGACACCACGACGGCGTCGATCTCGTTGCACAGCTCACGACAGAAGGCGTCGTCGGAGGTGGCGCTGCCGAGCACCCAGCCACCGCCGTGGTAGTAGACGGCGAGGGGGTGGGGGCCCTCGGTCGCCGGCCGGTAGAGGCGGTAGTCGAGGTCGCCGACCGAGCCGGGCAGGGTGCCGTCGATCACCTCGCCGACCTCGGGGCCGGGCGGCGACATCGCGGCCTGGGCGTCCATGAAGTCCCGGGCCTCGTCGGGCGTGAGGGTCTCGAGCGGCGGCAGGTTCATCTCCGCCATCAGCTCGAGCATGATCTCGACGTCGGGCTGGAGGCGACGAATCACGCCGTCGGTGCACGCGCCCCCGTTCGGGCCGCCGCGCTGCCAGCCGAGCAGGTCGTGCTCGCGGACCTCGTCGCAGATCCGGCGGTAGCGGTCGAGGCCACCGCCGTACGGCATGATCACGCGGGGCTTGCCGGGCACGTTGGCCCCGACGTACCACGAGTCGGCCTCCATCAGCAGCGAGATCGCACCGAGGTCGTTCACGTGCTGCACCCAGCCGGCCTGGGCCGTCTCGGTCGGCTCGATCGTCGTGAAGCCGTGCTCGCGCTGGTCGGCGATCGTGTCGGCGATCCAGTCGACGTGTTGTTCGATCGACACGACCATGTTGGTGAACACCGACGGGCTGCCGGGCCCGGTGATCGTGAAGAAGTTCGGGAAACCCTCGACCCCGAGGCCGAGGTAGTTGACCGGGCCGCCCTCCCACTCGTCGACCAGGCGGCGACCGTCGCGACCGGTGAGGTCGACGGCGGTGATGGCGCCGGTCATCGCATCGAAGCCGGTGGCGAGCACGATGTCGTCGAACTCGAAGGTGCGCGTCGCGGTGCGGAGCCCGCCGGCCGTGACCGTCTCGATCGGCTCGGACCGCAGGTCGACCAGGTCGACGTTGGGCCGGTTGTAGGTGGCGTAGTAGCCGGAGTCGAGGCAGGGCCGCTTGGTGCCGAACGGGTGGTTGCGGGGGCTGAGGAGCTCGGCGGTGTCGGGATCGTCGACGATGTCGCGGATCTTGGCTCGGATGAACTCGGCCAGGTACTCATTCGCCTGGCGGTCGGTCGCCTGATCGGCCGACACGTTGAGGATGGCGGCCAGGGTGCCCTCCTGCCACGCCGCCTCGTAGCGCGCGTTGCGCTCCTCGGCGGTCATCTGGGTGGCGAACAGCTCGGTCTTGTCGACCGGCACGCCCATCGCGCTCTCCTCGCGGGCCCGGCGGCGGTACTCGGCCCGGTCGGCGGCGATCGATGCGGCCAGGTGTTCGGGGACCTCGCCGTTGTGGGCGGGGATCGAGAAGTTGGGGGTGCGCTGGAAGACGGTCAGGTGCTCGACCTGCTCGGCGATCAGCGGGATCGACTGGATGCCGCTCGACCCGGTGCCGATGACGGCGACCCGGCGCCCGGTGAAGTCGACGCCCTCGTGGGGCCAGCGGCCGGTGAGGTACACCGGGCCGTCGAACTCGTCGATGCCGGGAACGTCGGGAGCCTTGGGTACCGACAGGCAACCGGTCGCCATCACGAGGTAGCGGCAGGTGAACGAGCCGGAGCTCGTCGTGACCGTCCACCGCTCGTTCGCCTCGTCCCAGGCGGCGTCCTCGAGGCGGGTCTCGAACTCGATCGAACGGCGCAGGTCGAACCGTTCGGTGACGTGCTGGAGGTAACGGAGGATCTCGGGCTGGGTGGCGTACTTCTCGCTCCAAGTCCACTCCTCGTCGAGCTCGGCGTCGAAGCTGAAGGAGTAGTCGAGGGAGCGGATGTCGCAGCGGGCGCCCGGGTACCGGTTCCAGAACCAGGTGCCGCCGACGTCGTCGGCGGCCTCGATCGCCTTGACCGACCACCCGTCGGCTCGGAGTCTGTGGATGAGGTAGAGGCCGGCCATGCCGGCTCCGACGATGCCCACGTCGATGGTGGGTCGGTCCTCGCGGAGATCGACGACGTCGTTCACTGGGTTCCCCCTTGGTTCGGCCGGTGACGTCCCCCGTCACCGACGACGCGAGCATTGCACGCCTCTGCGGCCTCCGCCATTCACGGCGCCCGGCCGCTCAGGTGCAGTAGCGCACCTCGGTGAACCGGGCCCGCAGCTCGGTCGCCCGTGGGGCCAACGCCGCGACGCCGTCGGGGTCGGTGGCGATCGCCTCGGCCAGCAGGGCGGCCACGACATCCAGGTCGTCGGTGGACGCGCCCCAGCGCACGAGCTCGGCCGGCGAGACCCGGAGCCCGGCATCGGACCCGTCGGGCGTCCCGATCGCCGAGGTCAGGAGACCCGCCGTCCGAAGGTGGCGGGCCAGGGCGTCGCCGCCGCCGGCCGGGCGGGCGTCGACGGCGAACGCATGGGATCGCGTCGGGCACCCGGCGGGGTCGTGGAGGGGCACGCCCCTCCGGCTGAGGCCGGCGGCGAGGGCGGCAGCTCCCTCGCACATCGCTGACGCGAACGCGGCACCGTCATCGAGCCAGTCGGCCAGCGTGATGGCGAGGGCGGCGGTCTTCGCCGCGTCGAAGTTGGCGGTCAGGCCAGGGTGGACCACCGCGTCGAGCGCTTCGGCGATGCGGGCGTCGTCGGTGACGGCGAGACCGGCGGGTGGGCCTGCCAACGACTTATAGGTGCTCATCGTCATCAGATGGGCGCCCTCTCGCAGCGGGTTCGGCCAGGCGCCACCGGCGATGAGACCCGAGAGGTGGGCGGCGTCGAAGAGCACGGTCGCCCCGACGTCGTCGGCGATCGAGCGGACGTCGGCTACCGGATGGTGCTGGAGGTTGAGGGAGCCGCCGAGGGTGATGATCGTCGGGCCGACCTCCTCGGCCAACCGGTCGAGTCCGTCGAGGTCGACGGTGTAGCGGTCCGGGTCGATCGGGGCCTCGTGGATCTCGAACCCGGCGAGACCGGCCGCTCCGGCAAGATGGTGGGTCACATGGCCGCCGATCGAGGCCGGCGGCACGATGACCGCGTCGCCCGGTCGCCCGAGCGCGAGGAACCCGGCGAGGTTGGCGACCGAACCGGACGGCAGCCGCACCTCGCAGTAGTGCGCGTCGAACACACTGGCGCCGAGGTGCGCGGCGATCGTCTCGATCTCCTCGACTGCCTCGAGGCCCATTTCGTACTTGTCGCCCGGGTGACCGAGCGACGGCCGCATGCCGATGCCACTGGCCAGGAGTCGCGACGCCCTGGGGTTGATGGTGTTGGTCGCCGGGTTGAGCTGGAGGCATCGCTCGTCGTGTTCGACCTCTGCGTCGACAGCAAGGGTTTCGACTCGGCGGCGGATGTCGTCGAGCGTCGGGGCGGCGAGGAAGGCGGCGGCCAGCTCGGTCGCTCGATCCCGGGCTCGGGCGCTGGCCCAGGCCGGGACGTTGCTGACCCGGCGGGCGGGTTCGGAACGATCGGTCATCGAGGGAGTGTGACAGCCGGGGTCGCCGTCGGCTGGCGGCCGGACCGATGGCACACTGGCCGGGTGATGCGTCGACTCGGAGCCCTGCTGGTGGCCCTCGTCCTCGTCGGTGGTGCGATCCTCGCTCGGCGAGCTCTCGATGGCGAGCCCGTGCTGTCCGCCGGCGGCGACGAGCCGGTGTGGTGTGAACCCGCCCTCGAGCTGGCCTGCGTCGACGCCTACGGCGACCGCGTCGAGCTCGTCACGCCTGGCTCGGTCGCCGACCGGATCGCCGCCGGCGAGGAACTCGACGGTCTGTGGGTCACCTCGCCAGCCTGGTTCGCGGCCGCCGAGAGCACCGGCTCCCGCACCGAGGTGTCGTCCACCTCGGGACCGATCGTGCACAGCTCGCTGGTGATCCTGGCGACTGCGGCCACCGCCGCCGACTGCGACGAGCAGGTGTCGCTCGTGTGCCTGGCCGATCCCGGACGCAGGCTCGATCTCGGGCTCGATCCGCGCTCGACGAGCGTCGGCTTGGAGAGCTACGGATGGTTCGTTGCCGCCGAACTCGGTCGAGCCGGCTTCGCGACCAACGACCTCGGCGGCGACCTCGCCACCTGGCGACGCTCGTTCGACGCCACCGTCGACACCGCCTCGGTCGCCTCGCCGGCCTACGCCGTCTTCCTGGCCCGTCGTGGCACCTACGACGCCGTCGTCACCAGCAGCGCGGCCCTCGCCTCGCTCGGCCGTGACGTCGAGGGCACGACCACCACCGAGGCCACGACCCAGGCCGCGGTCGCTGCCCTCGGCTCGGCCCGGCTCGAGCGGGTCGACGACCTGACCGACGCCCTCGTCGGCGCCGGCTGGTCGGAAGGGCCCGGCCCCGACATCGAGCGGCCCTCCCCGGCCGTGCTCCTGGCACTGCGCTAATCGGAACTGCGCTAGTCGGAACTGCGCTGACACTGGGCCGAGCGTCGACTCGTCGTACACTCGCCGTCATGCGACGGCTCCCGATCTCTGCCCGATGCTCGGTGCTGGCGGTGGCGTTCTGCCTGCTGGCAGTCGGCTGCGTACCGTCGTTCGGCGACGCCGCCGACGGGCCGGGCGACTGCGCGGCGGTCTACGCCTCGGTGTCGTCGGAGAAGATCGCCTTGATGACCGAGCTCGCCGCCGAGTTCAACGACGACGACTTCGAACTCGCCGACGGCACCTGTGTCTACGTCGAGGTCCAGTCGAAGGCGTCCGGCCTCGGGGCCCAGCTGCTGGTCGACGGTTGGGACGAGACGATCGAGGGCCCGCGGCCCGTCATCTGGTCGCCGGCGTCGAGCGCGTGGGGCTCCGTGGTCAACCAGCAGCGAGCCGACAACGGCGACGGCCCGATCGTCGGCGACGGGGCGCCGTTCATGGTCACCCCCCTCGTCATCGCAATGCCCGAGCCGATGGCCGCCGCCCTCGGTTGGCCGGACCAGCCGATCGGGTGGGGCGACATCCTCGAGCTCGCGACCGACGACGAGGGCTGGGCATCGGTCGGGCATCCGGAGTGGGGCGAGTTCCGTCTCGGCAAGACCAACCCCAACTTCTCGACCAGCGGCCTCTCGGCGCTGATCGCCCAGACCTACGCGGCGGCCGGCAAGACCGAGGGGCTCACCGGCGAGGACCTGGCTCGCAGCCAGGTCCAGGCCTTCGGCGAGGGCGTCGAGTCGGCTGTCGTCCACTACGGCGACACGACCCTCACCTTCCTCCAGAACTGGTACCGAGCCGATCAGCGAGGTGCGGCGCTCGGCTACGTGTCCGCCGCCGCGGTCGAGGAGAAGTCGGTCATCGACTACAACGCGGGCAACCCCGACGGCCGCCTCGACCCGGGCGAAGAGGCACGACCGCCCCGAGAGCCCCTCGTCGCCGTCTACCCGTCGGAGGGGACCCTCTACTCCGACAATCCCCTCTTCGTCGTCGACGGCGAGTGGGTGAGTCCCGAGGCCGCCGAGGGCGCGCAGGTCTTCATCGACTACCTGCAGGAGGAGGACAACCAGCGCAAGGTCCTCGAGTTCGGCTTCCGGCCCGGCAACCCGGCGGTGCCGCTCGACACGCCGATCTCCGCCGAGTTCGGCGTCGACCCCAACCAGCCGTCGGACCTGCTCGAGGTCCCGGCACCTCAGGTGATGACCGGGCTCCTCGACCTCTGGGACGAGCAGCGCAAGAACGCCCAGGTGACCTTGCTGCTCGACGTGTCGGGGTCGATGGGCGAGTCGGCCGGTGCGGACGGTGCCACCAAGCTCGATCTGGCGAAGCAGGCGATCCTCTCGTCGCTCGAACTGTTCGCCTCCGACGACCAGGTGGCGTTGTGGACCTTCACCGACGACGAGGTGACCGGCAGTCCCGAGATCGTCGAGATCGTGCCGATGGGGTCGCTGACGAGCAACCGGGCGGCAATCGAACGTGCGGTTCAAGGCCTGTTCCCGCAGTTCGGCACGCCCCTCTACGAGGCGACCCAGCTCGCCTACGACGAGGCGGTTTCGACCTACGACCCCGAGCGCATCAACGCCGTGGTGGTCCTGTCCGACGGCGACAACGTCGATCTCGACCAGAACGACGACGCCGCCCAGCTCGACGAGCTGCTCCGCACCCTCGGCCGGGCCAGCGAGGGTCGCGACAGTCGGCCGGTTCGTGTTTTCCCGATCGGCTACGGCTCGGGGGCCAACCTCGACGTGCTCGGCGCGATCGCGGAATCGGCTGCCTCGGCCGTCTACGACGCGTCCGATCCGAAGACGATCGACAAGGTCTTCGCCGAAGTCGTGTCCAACTTCTAGGGCCGGCACACCGATGAGTCTGCGCGATCGCTTCTTCACCCGGCCGGTGGCCGAGGCCATCATGAGCCCGAGCGGCATCGTCCTGGCGGGGGCTGGTGCCGCCGTCGGGATCGTCACCGGCCTCGGCGTCGTCGGCGCCGTCGGGCTCGGCGCCGCAGCCTGGGCCGGCCGCGTCGGCGCCGCCATCCCCCGTGGGCCGGTCAAGCCCCGGATCGATCGTCGCTCCGTGACCGGACCGTGGCAGCGGTACGTCGATGAGGCGCTCGACGCGCAGCGCCGCTTCGGTGCGACGGTCGGCGCCGTGCGCTCGGGGCCGGTGCGCGACCGGCTCGACGCGATGGAGGACCGGATCGACACCTTCGTGCGCCACAGCTACGAGATCGCGGGCAACGGGCAACGGCTCGCCGATGCCCGGGCGATGGTCGACGTCGATCGGATCGTCGCCGACCTCCACCAGCTGACCGGTGGGCGGCCGGTCGAGGATGGCACCACCCAGGCCCGAGCCGCCCAGGCCCTGCAGGCCCAACTCGGCTCGGCGCGCCGACTCGACGACACGATCGCCGAGACCCGCGATCGGCTGGTGCTGCTCGACGCCCGCCTCGACGAACTCGTGACCCGTGCGATCGAGGTGTCGGTCACCAACGCCGGCCATCAGCGCCTGGACGATGTCGACGCCGAGCTGCAGCACGTCGTCGACGAACTCGACGCGGTTCGGCTGGCGGTCCAGGAGACCGGCTGAGCCTTCTCGCGCTGGTTCGTACGGTTCGTCGTTCTGGTCCGTTCGCCCCAGCGTGACGACGGTCGCCTCACGAATGGGGCGATGCGGTCGAGCCCCCGAGGGATGGCGACTCCTGGCGACGCACCCCACGGCATTCTCGANNTGCCCTCGAGGACAACACTGCCGAACACGCCAGTCTCGAGCGTCGCCTGCGCGCGATCGGCACCGCCGCCCGCTTCGGGATCTGGGAGTACGACTTCCGTACCCAGGAACTCTGGCTGTCGCCCGAACTCGCCGAGCTCTACGGGGTCGATGCGACCGGCTTCACCTGGCAGGACTTCGTCGAGCTGTTGCATCCCGACGACGCCGTCGTCGCCCTCACCCGTCCGACGCCGTCGTATCCGTTCGGCGAGGCCAACGACTTCCTGTTCCGGGTGCGCGAGCGCACCGGCACCTATCGGCGAGTCCGGTCTCGCAGCGTGACCACCGGGGCCGACGACGGGACCCCGCACACCAAGACCGGCGTCCACATCGACATGACCGACGACTCGCTCCTGCGCCTCGCCGAACTGTCGAACGCCAACGACCGGCTCCGCCGCTTCGCCCAGCTCGCCGCGCACGACCTCCGGTCACCGCTCCGCGCGATCAGCGCCCTGGTCGACTTCATCGTCGAGGACGACGGCGACACCCTGCCGGCCTCGGTCCGTCGTCGCTTGGACCAGGTCGCCGAGCGCACTGGCCGGCTCGATCAGCTGATCGAGGACCTGTTGGCCTACAGCGTCTCGAGGGGGCCGCGCGACAGCACCGACGTCGACCTGGCGGCCGTCGTGAGTGACGCGGTCGGCACCGTCGACCATCGCCAGTGTCGGGTGACCTGCGAGGTTCGTAGAGGCACGATCGTGACGGTTGCGGCCGAACCGCTCGCCCTCTGCCTCCGCAACCTGGTCGACAACGCCTGCAAGCATCACGACAAAGCGGCCGGCTCCGTCCGGGTCGTGGCGGGGCGCGACGGGCAGGAGCTCACGATCACGGTGGAGGACGACGGCCCCGGTATCCCCGAGTCGCGTCGGGCTCAGGTCTTCGAGCCGTTCCAGACCACCGACAAGCAACGGGGCAGCGGGCTCGGTCTGGCGATGGTCCGCCGGGAGGTCGAGGCCGCCGGCGGTTCGATCGCCATCGACACCGATCCCGGCGTCGGCACGACCTTCCGACTCTGCTGGCCCCTCAATCACCAGACCCTGAATCACCAGCCGCCAAACCGCTAGAGCTCGCCGCGATCGAGTCGCACCAGCACCTCGTCGGCCCGGGCCCGCACGGCGTCGAGGTCGCCGAGCCGTCGCATGCCCCCGTAGGCTCGCGACATCCGGTGGTTCGATCCGAGCACGTCCTCGTTCCGGGCGAGGAAGTCCCAGTAGAGGGTCGTGAACGGGCAGGCGTCGTCGCCGGTGCGCTTCTTCGGATCGAAGCGGCACCCCCGGCAGTGGTCGCTCATTCTGTTGAGGTAAGCGCCGCCGGACGCGTAGGGCTTGGTCGCCATGCGTCCGCCATCCGCGTGGAGCGCCATGCCGATCACGTTCGGCAGCATCACCCACTCGGCCCCGTCGACGAAGCTCTCCCACATCCATTCGGTCATCGCCCACGGATCGACCCCGGAGGTCAGCGCGAGGTTGCCGAGCACCATGAGCCGTTCGATGTGGTGGGCGAACCCGTGGTCGTGGACGTGGTCGATCACGTTGCCGACACACGCCATCTCGGTTGCCGCTTCGCCTCGGAACACCGGCGGCACTGGCCGTTGGGCATCGAGGGCGTTGTCGCCTCGATACTCCGGCATCCACAACCAGAACACGCCCCACACGTACTCCCGCCACCCGAGTACCTGGCGGACGAAGCCCTCGGCCGAGGCGATCGGGATGCCGCCGTCGTGATAGGCCGCCTCGACCTCCTCGAGGACCTCGGCGGGATGGAGCAGCCCGAGGTTCATCGACGACGCGAGGGTGGAGTGGGCGAGCTTCCACTCGGCGCCGAGCATGGCGTCCTCGTGGGGCCCGAACGGTGCCAGCCCATCGGCGACGAACTCCTCGAGCCGGGTCCTGGCCTGGTCTCGGGTGACCGGCCACCACCCCACCGGTGCGGCTCCCCACAACTCGACGGCACCGTCGCCCTCGAGGCCGGCCAGGTCGTCGAGCACCTCTCGGTCGATGTCGTCGAGCTCGAAGCGCGTGATCTCCGGCCACGACCGACCGTCCTTGGGTGGCGGCTCGCGGTTCTCGTCGTCGTAGTTCCAGCGACCGCCGACCGGCTCGTCGCCGTCCATCAAGATGCCGTGGCGGAGGCGCTGGCGACGGTAGAAGTCCTCCATCTTCAGGCTCTTGCGGGTGCCGGCCCAGTCGGCGAAGTCGTCGTAGCCGCAGATGAACTGTCGGTTCGGCTCGGCCCGCACGTCGAGGCGAGCGAGGAGGCGTTCGCCGTCCCAGCTCATCGGGGCCATCGCCTCCACCTCGCTCGGCGAGTACTCGGCTCGGTGGGCCTCGACGCCGGCGGCCAGGGTCGGCGCGGTCCGCTCGTCGACCTCCCAGCCGGCATCGCGCAACTCGGCGGCCAGGTGGGCCATACCCGAGAGCACCAGGTGGGCACGTTGACGGTGCCAGCGCTTCGATCGGAGCTTCGCCTCGCTCCGGATCAGGAGCACCCGAGCCTCGCCTGGCCGATGGTGGCGCAAGGGTCCCACGTCGGGGTCGAGCTGGTCGCCGAGGATCCAAACGGTCGGGATTCGATCGGACATGGCCGCACGGTAGGAGGCCACACTGATCCCATGTCCGATCGGAGGCACGCCCGTCGCCAGCTCCCCCAGGCGAAGACCTGCGCATCGTGCGGCCGCCGCTTCGAGTGGCGCAAGGCGTGGGCCGACGACTGGGACGAGGTCCGCTACTGCTCGAAGGGCTGTCGCCGCCATCGGCCCGGCCCGACCGACCGAGCCCTCGAGGCAGCCATCGTCGATCTGCTCGCATCCCGGGCGGCGTCGGCCACCATCTGCCCGAGCGAGGCCGCCCGCCTCGTCGCTGCCGGCAAGCGAGACGTCGATCGCGCCGACGATGCCTGGCGAGGGTTGATGGAGCCGGCCCGGGCGGCAGCGAGGCGGTTGCACGCAGCCGAGACGGTCGAGATCCGCCAGAGGCGCCGGGTCGANNGCGGTCGCCAGGATCACGCCTCGGGCCGTCCAGGCGATCGTGCGGATCCAGTTCTCCCGGAGGAGACGGCGACAGGCCTCGTCGTCGTGGCGTTCGGCCAGGATCGAGTGCACCGGGACCTGGAGCGCGATGGTGGCGAGGAGGGCGACACCCAGGAGGGCGGCAGCGGCCCAGGCGCCGACGAGACTCAGCTCTGGTGGACGATCGACGAGCAGGATGAGGGCCGTGACCCCTTCGACCGCCATCGGCGGCCCGACAACCCGCGAGATCTGCCGCTGGTGCCAGCGGGCCTCCTCGACCGGCCGGAGCGCCGACATGCGCA
>JAWSVN010000039.1:31111-44618 GCA_033851875.1 Acidimicrobiales bacterium | reverse complement strand
ACCAAGATCAACAAGTGATTGCTGACTGACTGATGGCTGCCAAGCAGAAGATCCGCATCCGACTCAAGGCCTACGACCACGAGGTGATCGATCAGTCGACCACCAAGATCGTCGAGACCGTCGCCCGCACCAACGCCGAGTTCCGCGGCCCGATCCCGCTGCCGACCGACAAGCATCGGTTCTGCGTGATCCGGTCCCCGCACAAGGACAAGGACTCTCGCGAGCACTTCGAGATGCGGGTCCACAAGCGGCTCATCGACATCCTCGAGCCCAACCCCAAGACCGTCGACTCCCTCCAGCGCCTCGAGCTGCCGGCCGGCGTCGACATCGAGATCAAGATCCAGCAGCTCTGATCGAGCGCTGATCTGCTTCTTCCGGAACGACCCGGGCCCCTCGGGCCCGGGTCGTCCCGCGTCCTGGCCTCGGTCCGCCCGACGTTGCCTGGGATCCGTTGCCTGGGATTGGGTCGTTGCGAGGGTCTGTGGCGCCGTGTGACTGACCCATTCCTGCAGGGCTGTGGCGTTGCTCGGGATTGGGTCGTTGCGAGGGCCTGTGGCGCCCTGTCAGCTACCCAATGCCAGAAGCGAGCGGGGCGAAGAAGTCGGTGGCGGCGTCGAGGAACTCCTCGTACTGCGCCGGCGTGAACTCGACGTGGCCCGCTTGGCCCTCGGCGATGAAGCCCTCCGCCGACAACCCGACCTCGTCGGCCCGCTCGAGGAGGGCGCACCCGCCGGCGATCGTGGCGCCCGTGTTCGAGCTCCCCTCGGCCCCGATCTCGCACGGCACGACCGGATCGAGCTCCTCGTGGGCGATGAACATCGGGGCATCGTCGGCGTCGACCACCGACAGGTCGGTGACCGCTCCGGAGATCACGAAGGCCCCGGCCACGCCGCTGAACGCATCGAGATCGGCCTCGGACGTCGGCGTGGCTCCGAGCCCGGTCGCCAGCGACGCCGCGATCACGCCGCCGGCCGAGATGCCGCCGACGAAGATCCGGTCGGGATCGATGCGCCAGGGGTTCCCGTCGCCGACCGATGCCCGGAACGCCTCCACCGACGCGCCACCGTCGAGTACCGCCTGTCGGGCCGCGGCCGACAGTTCGGCGGCGTCGACCGGGGCCCGGCCGAGGACCCGGTAGTCGACCGTGGCCACCACGAAGCCGTGACGGGCGAGGAACGAGGCGAGGGCCTGCATGCCGACGCTGTCGCGCTCCCCGCCGATGAAGCCGCCCCCGAAGAACAGCACCATCAGGGCCCGAGCGGCGGCGTCGTCGTCGGCCGGCTCGAACACATCTGCGAGGAGCGTCACCGCCTCATCTCCCTCGCCGACGGTCACCACCTCGATCGCCGTTGCGCTTGTGACCTGGGGAAACAGCGAATCCTGGTAGCGGACGGCCTCCTGGTCGCCCGAGGTCGCCGACGATCCCGTCGAGGTGGTCGTCGACGGCGCCGAGGTGGACGGCACGGTGGAACCGACCGAGGTCGAGGGTTCGGCGGCCTCGCTCGTCTCGGCCTCGGCGCCGGTGCAGGCACCCGCCAGGAGGGACCCGGCTGCCAGCAGTGCGACGAACGGGCGGGTCCGGGGGCGGTGGGCCATCGCTCGACGCTACCGGAGGCCCGAGGGCCCAGCGGGATCCGGGGACGTGGACCGCCACCGCGGAATCGGCCGGCCGTGGGTGAGATTCCACGACCCGGGGGTTGGGGTGCCGCGGGTGCCGCCATAGGCTTACCCAGTCCGGTGCACCAGGCTCGCCCTGCGGAGCACCGAGCAACCTAGGTCCGAACAGGCCAGGGATGCCCTCCGGGGCGTTGTTGGAACCCTTCGGCACAACCAGTTCGTCGCTCCGCACTCGTTGCACTCGCACTCGCCACCAGCCCGGCTCACTCCGGCAGGCGGGTCTCGCACCGAGGCGGAGCGTTCACGTGAACGGCTCCCGCCCGGGAGCCCGCTGACGGGAAGAGAAAGATGACACAGAAAGCCGTTGTCGGCGAGAAAGTCGGCATGACCCAGGTGTGGGATGACGAGAATCGCGTCGTCCCCGTCACCGTGGTCAAGGTGTCGCCGTGCCGGGTCGTCCAGATCAAGACCCCGGAGACCGACGGATACAGCGCCATTCAGGTCGCCGTCGGCACGAAGGACGCCTCCAAGCTCAACCAGCCCGAGGCCGGGCACTACGCCAAGTTCGGCGTCATCCCCGGGACCGAGCTCGTCGAGCTCCGCCTCGAGGACGTCTCCGCCTACGAGGTCGGCCAGGAGATCACGGCCGAGCTGTTCGAGGCTGGCGACAACGTCGACGCGATCGGCACGTCGAAGGGCAAGGGCTTCACCGGTGTGATGAAGCGCCACAACTTCGCCGGCCAGCGCGCCACCCACGGTGCCCACCTCGTCCACCGCATGCCCGGCTCGATCGGCCAGTGCGCCACGCCGTCCCGGGTGTTCAAGGGCACCCGCATGGCGGGTCGTTCCGGCGGTCAGCGGGTCACCACCCAGAACCTCAAGATCGTGTCGACCGACGTGGACAACGACATCGTGCTCGTGAAGGGCGCCGTCCCCGGCCCCAAGGGCGGCACGGTGATCATCCGCAACGCGGTCAAGAAGGCGAGTTCCTGATGGCAGTCAAGAAGGTCACCGTCGAACTCGATCCCGAGACCTTCGGCATCGAGCCCAACGTCGCCGTGATGCACCAGGTCGTCAACGCCCAGTTGGCCGCCAAGCGTGCCGGCACCCACTCCACCAAGACCCGGGCCGAGGTCCGGGGCGGTGGTGCCAAGCCGTGGAAGCAGAAGGGCACCGGCCGAGCCCGTGCCGGCTCCACCCGTTCGCCCATCTGGGTCGGCGGTGGTATCGCTCACGGCCCCAAGCCCCGCGACTACGCCGAGCGCACCAACAAGAAGATGAAGCGCCTCGCCCTGCGTTCCGCCCTGTCGGACCGGGCCGCCGAGGGCAACGTCTTCGTCGTCGACACCTGGGACTTCGATGCCCCGTCGACCAAGGCCGCCAAGACCCTCCTCTCCGAGATGGGCGTCGAGGGCAAGGCCCTGATCGTGGTTGGTCGTGACGACGTCACCGCCACGAGGAGCTTCCGCAACCTGCAGGAGTGCCACGTGTTGGCCGCCGACCAGCTCAACACCTTCGACGTGCTCCGCCACGACGTGGTGGTGTTCTCGCAGGCGACCCTGCCCTCCACCCAGACCGACAGCGAGGACCAGTGATGAAGGACCCGCACGACGTGATCCTCCGCCCGGTGGTCTCCGAGAAGACCTACCTCCAGGTCGAGGCCACCAACACCTACACCTTCGTCGTCGCCCCGGCGGCGTCGAAGCCCGAGATCAAGGACGCCATCGAGGCCATCTTCGACGGCGTGACCGTGTCCCGGGTCAACACGCTGAACCGCAAGGGCAAGCGTGTGCGCAACCGCCGCAACAACACCTGGAGCAAGCGGCCCGACCAGAAGCGCGCGATCGTCACCCTCTCCGAGGGTGAGATCGAGCTCTTCACGAGCTGAGGAACCGACTGATGGCGATTCGCAAGCGCAAGCCCACGAGCCCGGGCCGTCGTTTCCAGACGAGCTCGGACTTCTCCGACATCACCACTGCCAAGCCCGAGAAGAGCCTGCTGGCCAAGCAGTCGAGCACCGGTGGTCGCAACAACTACGGTCGCAAGACCGCCCGTCACCGCGGTGGCGGTCACAAGCAGCGGTACCGCGTGATCGACTTCCGTCGCAACAAGGACGGCGTGCCCGCCACCGTTGCGTCGATCGAGTACGACCCCAACCGCAACTGCCGCATCGCGCTGCTCCACTACCACGACGGCGACAAGCGCTACATCCTGGCTCCCCGCCACCTGAGCGTCGGCGACACCGTCGAGTCGGGCCAGAGCGCCGACATCAAGCCGGGCAACGCCCTGCCGATGCGGTACATCCCCGTCGGTACCGTCGTCCACGCCGTCGAGCTCAAGGAAGGCGGCGGCGCCCAGATGGCCCGCTCCGCCGGCACCAGCGTGCAGCTCGTGGCCAAGGAGGGCGACACCGCCACCCTGCGTCTCCCCTCGACGGAGATGCGTCGCGTGTCGATCGACTGCCGGGCCACGGTGGGCGAGGTCGGCAACGCCGAGTTCGAGCTCATCAAGGTGGGCAAGGCCGGTCGCAGCCGCTGGTTGGGCAAGCGCCCTCAGACCCGTGGTGTGGCCATGAACCCCGTCGACCACCCCCACGGTGGCGGCGAAGGAAAGACCTCGGGTGGTCGCCACCCGGTGTCGCCCTGGGGCAAGCCCGAAGGGCGTACCCGCAAGAAGGGCAAGAAGTCCGATGACCAGATCATCCGCCGCCGGCGGACCCGTGGCGGACGGAGGTAACCGATGCCGCGCAGCCTGAAGAAGGGCCCGTTCGTCGACGACCATCTCCTGAAGAAGGTCGACGAGCTGAACGAGAAGAACGAGAAGCGTGTGATCAAGACCTGGTCCCGTCGCTCGACGATCATCCCCGACATGGTCGGCCACACCATCGCCGTCCACGACGGCCGCAAGCACGTCCCGGTGTACATCACCGAGTCGATGGTCGGTCACAAGCTCGGCGAGTTCTCGCCGAGCCGGACCTTCCGCTATCACGCCGGTCAAGAGAAGTCGGGTCGCCGATGAGCACCAAGACCAACGAACGGCCCGGCACCAAGGCCCAGGTCCGCTACCTGCGGATGTCGGCCTCCAAGGCCCGCGTCGTGCTCGACCTCATCCGGGGAAAGCACGTGGCCGAAGCCGACCAGATCCTCGCCTACTCGGAGCGCCTTGCCGCCGCCGAGATCCGCAAGATCCTGCGCTCGGCGGTCGCCAACGCCCAGCACAACGACGAGCTCGCCGTCGACGAACTGTTCGTCTCGGCCTGCTTCGCCGACGAGGGTCCGACCCTCAAGCGATTCCGTCCCCGTGCCCGTGGTCGCGCCGGTCGCATCCACAAGCAGACCTGTCACGTCACCGTGATCGTCAGCCGCCTCGACGACGAGACCCTCGACCGCCTCCGGGCCAAGGCCGAGAGCTCCGGCAACCAGGGCGACGCCGCTGCCCAGCGCCGTGCCCGTGTCGCCAAGTCGCAGGCCGCCGAGGACACCGACGAGGCCGAGGTCAGCGAAGCGCAGAGCACCGCCGTCGACTCCGATGCCGATGGCGAGGTCAACGCCACCGACGAGAGCCCCTACGGCGAGGGCAGCCATGCCCTCATCGACGGCGACCCCGATCAGATGCCCGAGGGCTTCGAGATCAAGGGCAACGCCGACTCGAAGCTCTACCACACCCCCGAGAGCCCGTTCTACGGACGGACCAAGGCCGAGGTGTGGTTCGCCACCGAGGAGGCCGCCGAGGCCGCCGGCTTCGCCAAGCCGGCCAGCCAGCAGGACGACGACGAGGCTGGCGACGCTGCCGAAGAGACCGCGACCGACGAGCCCGAGGGAGACGCCTGATGGGTCAGAAGATCAATCCCTACGGCTTCCGCCTCGGGGTTACCACCGACTGGAAGTCCCGCTGGATCGCCGATCGCCAGGAGTACCGCGACTACCTGATCGAGGACTCCGAGATCCGTAGCTACCTGATGGGCCAGCTGCCCAACGCGGCGATCAGCCGCATCGAGGTCGAGCGCACCCGCGACAAGCTCCAGATCGACGTCCACACCGCCCGCCCCGGCATCGTCATCGGTCGCAAGGGCTCGGAGGCCGACCGTCTCCGTCAGGGCCTGAGCAAGATCACGGGCAACCCCCGCGTGAAGCTCAACATCATCGAGATCAAGCAGCCCGAGCTCGACGCCGCCCTGATCGCTCAGGGTGTTGCCGATCAGCTCGCCGGTCGTATGGCCTTCCGCCGTGCGATGAAGCGTGCCGTGCAGAACGCGATGAAGGCCGGTGCCAAGGGCATCCGGATCCAGAGCTCGGGTCGCCTCGGCGGCGCCGAGATGGGTCGGATCGAGTGGTACCGCGAGGGTCAGGTGCCGCTCCACACCCTGCGAGCCGACATCGACTACGGCCTTCGTGAGGCCCACACCACCGCCGGCCGGATCGGTGTGAAGGTGTGGCTCTACAAGGGCGACATCCTTCCCTATAAGCCGCAGAGCGACAAGGCCGCGCGTGAAGCCGCGATGGCCGTCGGCGAGGCCGGCGGCGGCGAGGCGCCGATGCCCGTCGTGTCGAGCTCGCGTCGCCCGAAGGCCGGCGCCGAGGCCCCGGCATCGGAAGAGAAGCCGCTCGTCCAGGAAGCCGATCCCGAGTTCGAGCGCCTCCTCGCCGAGGAAGAGGCCATCGAGGCCTCGCTCAAGGACAAGGGCGGCGAGGACAAGTTCCGAGAGGGAGACGCCGACTGATGTTGATGCCCCGCAAGGTCAAGCACCGCAAGCAGCACCGCGGTCGCACCACCGGACAGGCCAAGGGCGCCACGCAGGTGTCGTTCGGTCAGTACGGCATCCAGGTGCTCGAGCCGGGCTGGATCACCGCCCGTCAGATCGAGGCCGCCCGTATCGCCATGACCCGCCACATCAAGCGTGGCGGCAAGGTCTGGATCAACGTGTTCCCCGACAAGCCCGTCACCGAGAAGCCGGCCGAGACCCGCATGGGTTCCGGCAAGGGCAACCCGGAGCGCTGGGTGGCCGTGGTCAAGCCCGGCCGTGTCATCTTCGAACTCAACTACCCCGACGACGCCGTCGCCCGGTCTGCGATGGAGCGTGCCATCCAGAAGCTGCCGGTCAAGGCTCGCGTGATCACCCGGGAGGACGGCTTCGATGGCTGAGACCGCGATCACCGATCAGTCCGACACCGAGCTCACCGAGTCGCTCGCCGACTCCAAGCGTGAGCTGTTCAACCTTCGGTTCCAGCTGGCCACCGGTCAGCTCGAGAACACCGCCCGGATCAAGCAGGTGAAGCGTCAGGCCGCCCGGATCCGTACCGAGATGCGAGCCCGCGAGCTCGCCAAGGAGTCGTGATGGCGACCGAGAACGCTGCCGAAACCAGCCGTCCCCAGCGCAAGGTGCGCGAGGGCATGGTGCGGGCCACCAAGATGGACAAGACCGTCGTGGTGGAGATCACCAACACCTCGCGTCACCCGCAGTACAACAAGACGGTCCAGAACCACAAGCGCTACTACGTGCACGACGAGGAGAACACCCTCAACGTCGGCGACCGGGTACGCATCGTCGAGACCCGCCCCATGTCCAAGCTCAAGCGCTGGCGCTTGCTCGAGATCGTGGAGCGTGCCCGATGATTCAGCAGGAATCCCGCCTCAAGGTGGCCGACAACTCCGGCGCCCGTGAGGTGCTGTGCATCAAGGTGCTCGGCGGATCGAAGCGTCGTTACGCCTCGATCGGCGACATCTTCGTGGCCACCGTCAAGGACGCCATCCCCGGCGCCGCGGTGAAGAAGGGTGACGTCGTGAAGTGCGTCGTCGTCCGCACCAAGAAGGAGAAGCGTCGTCCCGACGGCTCCTACATCCGCTTCGACGAGAACGCTGCGGTGCTCATCAACGAGCAGAAGCAGCCGCGGGGCACGCGTATCTTCGGCCCGGTCGGCCGCGAGCTGCGCGACAAGAAGTTCATGCGCATCGTCTCCCTCGCCCCGGAGGTGCTCTGATGAAGATCCGCAAGGGCGACCGCGTCCGCGTGCTGTCCGGTAAGGACCGTGGCACCGACAGCGTGGTCCTCACCGCCCTCCCCCGCACCGGCAAGGTCGTGGTGGAGGGTGTGAACGTGGCGAAGCGCCACACCAAGCCCCGTTCGGCCGAGGAGCCGGGTGGCATCGTCGACAAGGAGATGCCGATCGACGCCTCGAACGTCGCCGTCCTCTCCCCGTCCGACGACAAGCCCACCCGCGTGTCCTACAAGGTCGACGCCGACGGCAAGAAGGTCCGGGTCTGCACCCGCACCGGCGCCGAGATCCCGGAGGCCTCTGAATGAGCACCGCTCTCTCGCCTCGCATGAAGGCGAAGTACCACGACGAGATCAAGGGCAAGCTCCTCACCGAGCTCGAGCTCCCCAACGTCATGATGGTCCCCAAGATCGAGAAGATCGTGGTGAACATGGGCGTGGGCGAGGCCCTCCAGAACTCCAAGCTCCTCGAAGGCGCCCAGACCGACCTCGAGGCCATCACCGGCCAGAAGCCGGTGGTGACCAAGGCCAAGAAGTCGCTCGCCAGCTTCAAGCTGCGCGAGGGCAACGCCATCGGCACCAAGGTCACGCTTCGCGGCGACCGTATGTGGGAGTTCTTCGACCGGCTCGTGTCGCTGGCGATCCCCCGCATCCGCGACTTCCGCGGACTCAACCCCCGCTCGTTCGACGGCCGAGGCAACTACACCTTCGGCCTGAACGAGCAGCTCATGTTCCCCGAGATCGACTACGACACCGTCGATGTCACCCGCGGTATGGACATCACCATTGTCACGACCGCCAAGACCAATGCCGAGGGTAAGGCGCTGCTCGACGCCTTCGGCTTCCCGTTCCGACGCGATGGGCAGGCCCAGTAATGGCGAAAAAGGCACTGATCAACAAGCAGAAGAAGAAGCCCAAGTTCAAGGTGCGGGCCTACAGCCGCTGCCAGAAGTGCGGCCGGCCGAAGGCCGTCTACCGCCGCTTCGGGCTCTGCCGCATCTGCCTCCGCAACATGGCCCACGCCGGTGAGATCCCCGGCGTGACCAAGGCGAGCTGGTGAGGGGGTAACGAATCATGGCAATGACCGATCCCATCGCTGACATGCTCACGCGCATCCGCAATGCCAACATTGCGATGCACGACGAGGTGTCGATGCCGTCCTCGAAGCTGAAGGTGGCCCTCGCCGAGGTCCTCCACCGTGAGGGCTACATCTCCGAGTTCAACACCGCCGATGCCGCCACCGGCCCCGGCCAGACCCTGACCATCGAGATGAAGTACTCGCCCGAGCGCGAGCGTGTCATCTCGGGCATCAAGCGGGTCTCGAAGCCCGGCCTTCGGGTCTACACCAAGTCCGACCAGATCCCCCGGGTGCTGGGTGGTCTCGGTGTGGCCGTCCTGTCCACCAACAAGGGTCTCATCACCGACCGCGAAGCTCGCAAGGGCAAGACCGGCGGCGAAGTCCTCTGCTACGTCTGGTAGGCCGCCATGTCCCGAATCGGTAACGCACCCATCACCGTCCCCAGCGGCGTCGACGTGAACGTCGCCGGCGCCAACGTGTCGGTCAAGGGCCCGAAGGGTGAGCTCAGCATCGAGCTCCCCGACGCGATCTCCGCCGAGGTCGCCGACGGCACCGTCCAGGTGTCGCGGGTCAACGACGAGCGTCAGTCGAAGGCCCTCCACGGCCTCAACCGCTCCCTCATCAACAACATGATCACCGGCGTGAGCGAGGGGTTCCGCAAGGACCTCGAGATCGTCGGCGTGGGTTACCGCGCCAACGCCAAGGGGCCGAGCAAGATCGAGCTGTCGCTCGGCTTCTCGCACATCGTCGAGGTCGAGGCTCCCGAGGGCGTCACCTTCGACGTGCCCGAGCCCACCAAGATCGGCGTCGTCGGGATCGACAAGCAGGTCGTCGGCCAGGTGGCCGCCGTCATTCGTTCGTACCGCAAGCCCGAGCCCTACAAGGGCAAGGGTGTCCGCTACGCCGGCGAGCGCGTCACGCGTAAGGCCGGAAAGGCCGGGAAGTAATGCCGACCAAGACCCACGTCCGTCGCGCCTCGCGCGACCGTCGCAAGATCCGGATCCGCAAGAAGGTCGCCGGCACCGCCGAGCGTCCCCGTCTCGCGGTCTTCCGGTCCAACAAGCACATCTCCGCCCAGATGATCGACGATGCCTCCGGCACCACCCTGGTGACGGCCTCCACCTACGAGGCCGACCTCCGGGACGGTTCGGGCACCATCGAGGGCGCCAAGGCCGTCGGCGCTCGGCTCGCCGAGCGGGCCAAGGCCGAGGGCATCAACGCTGCGGTGTTCGACCGCGGCGGCAACAGGTACCACGGCCGTGTGGCCGCGCTGGCCGATTCGGCCCGCGAAGCCGGTCTCGAGTTCTGAGGAGTCACGTCATGGCCAATGATCGCAATGACAGAAACGATCGTGGTGACGGGCGTGAATCCCGAGTCATCACCATCAACCGAGTCGCCAAGGTCGTCAAGGGCGGCCGTCGCTTCGCCTTCACCGCCCTGGTGGTGCTCGGCGACGGCGAAGGCCGCGTCGGCCTCGGCTACGGCAAGGCCAAGGAGGTGCCCCTCGCCATCCAGAAGGGCACCGAAGAGGCCCGCAAGCTGATGTTCGAGGTGCCCATGGCCGGCGGCACCGTCACCCACCCGGTGATCGGTGTCAACGGCGCCGGACGCGTCATGCTCAAGCCCGCCGCTCGTGGTACCGGCGTCATCGCCGGTGGTGCTGCCCGTGCCATCCTCGAAGAGGCCGGCATCCACGACGTGATCTGCAAGTCGCTCGGTTCGGCCAACCAGATCAACGTCGCTCGCGCCACCATCGACGCCCTGCAGAGCCTCAAGCGACCCGACGAGGTCGCCCGCCTGCGTGGTCTCCACGCCTCGGAGTTCACCCCCAAGGGGATGCTCGAGGCCTACAACGAGACCGAGCGTGAGCGGAAGTCGACCGAGGTGTCGTCGTGACCCAGCTCAAGATCACCCAGGTCCGTTCCGCCATCGGGACCAAGCCCAAGCAGCGCGGCACGCTCCGTGCGCTCGGCCTCGGTCGCATCGGCAAGTCCAACATCTTGACCGACAAGCCGGAGCTCCAGGGCATGATCGCCCGGGTGCCCCACCTGATCACGGTCGAGGAAGTCACCGGAGAGGAGGCCTGAGCCTCATGAAGATCCACGATCTCAAGCCAGCCGAAGGCTCCCGCAAGCGGGCCAAGCGCGTCGGCCGCGGTATCGCCGGCAAGGGCGGCAAGACCGCCGGTCGCGGCACCAAGGGTCAGAAGGCCCGCAACACCGTGCGTGTCGGCTTCGAAGGCGGCCAGCTGCCGATGCAGCAGCGTCTCCCCAAGCTGCGGGGCTTCGCCAACCCGTTCCGCGTCGAATACAAGGCCATCAACCTCGACACGATCGCCGAGCTCGGCGAGAGCGAGGTCACGCCCGAGCTGTTGCGCTCCAAGAGCCTGGTCGGCAAGAACGACCTGGTGAAGGTGCTCGGCCGAGGCGAACTGTCCGGCGCCGTGAACGTGAAGGCCCACGCCTTCTCCAAGTCGGCCGAGGCCGCCATCACCGCCGCCGGCGGCACCGTCGAGAAGCTCCCGCTGCCGTTCTCGGTGCGCCCGGCGTCTTCCGGCAACCAGCACATGAACCGCTGAGCTGACGTTCCACCGTCACTCGCACGACGACCGCAGGCTCCGGCCTGCGGTCGTCGGCCGTTTTGTCAGCGGTTCACCGCAGTCTCGTTCACAGCGCTGCAACGACCGGGACACAGCCCGTTCCCGGCGGTCTCGTACCGTCTCGCCATGGACGCCCCCGAGACCCCGGACCAGCTCGCGGCGCGGGCTCGCCGCGATCTCGATGCCCTCGCCCACCCGACCGCCCGGTGGGTGCCGGCGGGGCGCACCGCCGATGGTGACCCCGTCGACGACGTCGTGATCGTCGGCGCCGGGCAGTCGGGGCTGGTGATCGCAGCGGCCCTCGCTCGCGAGGGTCTCGACCGGGTCACCGTGCTCGAGGCGGCGCCCGAGGGCGACGAGGGGCCGTGGACCACCTTTGCCCGCATGGCCGAGCTGCGCACGCCGAAGGAGCTGGTCGGGAGTGAGCTCGGCATCCCGAGCCTGTCGCTCCAGGCCTGGTTCCGGGCCAGTTTCGGCGACGCCGCGTGGGACGAGATCGAGCGGGTGCCGCGCACGGCGTGGAAGGCCTACCTCGACTGGTACCGGGCGGTCACCGGCGTGGCGGTCACCCACGGGGCCCGGGTGGCCGACGTGCGACCGGACCTCACCGATCCGAGCGGGCCGGTGATCGTGGAGACGGTCGAGGCGGGGGAGCGGTGCCTGCGCTCGACGCGGGCTGTGGTGCTGGCCACGGGGTTCGACGGCGCCGGCGCCTGGCGGGTGCCGCCGGTGATCAGCAGCCACCTCCCGCCCGACCGCTACCACCACACCAACGGGCCGGTGCCGTTCGATTGCCTCGGCGGGGCTCGCATCGGGGTGCTCGGGCACGGGGCCTCGGCGTTCGACAACGCGATCCGGGCCCTCGAGGCCGGGGCTCGTTCGGTCGATCTGTGTTTCCGGCGTCCACGGCTCCCTCGGGTCAACCCCCACCGCTACCTCGAGACCGCCGGGGTCATGTCCCACTACCCGGTCCTCGCCGACGAGACCCGCTGGCGGATCGCTCGCCACTTCCGGGTCCACGATCAGCCACCGCCGAATCGGGCGTTCACCACCGCCCTCGGTCTCGACGGGTTCCGTCTCCACCCGGCCACACCGTGGCTCGACGTGCGAATGGCGGCTGGTTCGCCCGACGGGCCGATCGAGATCACGACGCCGCGGGGTGTGCTGGAGGTCGACCACGTCTTGGCGGCCACCGGCGCCGTCGTCGACCTCGAGGCCCGAGGTGAGCTGGCCACCCTCGCCCCGGTCGTCGCCCGGTGGCGGGACCACCACCGGCCGGGTCCCGGCGACGACGACCCGGCGCTCGCCGCTCTGCCCTACCTGGGCGAGGGCTACGAGTTCCGCCCGGCTGCCGGTGCTGGCGCGCCGTGGGTCGACCGGGTCTTCGCGTTCAATGCCCTCGCCGCGGTCAGCCACGGTCCGCACTCGACGTCGATCAGCGGACACAAGCACGCCCTGCCCCGGCTGGTCCGCGGCGTGACCCGTCGCCTGCTCGTCGACGCCGAATCGTCCCTCATCGCCGGGCTCGAGGCGTATCGCCCCGACGATCTCGGGGTCGCCGACGATTTCGAGGCGGGCCACACCCGTTCGCTCACCCTCGCTCACGGCGGCCCCGCCGAGGAGGTCCCGGTCCCATGACGTCCCCCACCACCGTGGCCGTGCCGATCCAGCCGCTGTCGGCCGACGGCTTCGACCCGTTCGGCACGGTCATCGCGCCCACCCCCGACGGCGCGCCGTTCGGCCCCGGCGACGCGGTGCTCCAACTCGGGAACGGCACGCCCCGGTTCTACGCGATGACGATCCCGGGTCGAGGGTTCCGCGTGGCGGCGATCACCCGGCACCTCGCCGTCACCCAGGTCTTGGCCTCGGTCGGCGGCCACGAGTGGGTCCTGGCGGTCGCCCCACCCGTCGACCTCGACGACCCGGCGGCGGCGCCCACGGTCGAGGCCGTCGCAGCGTTCGTGATCCCCGGCGACGTTGCGGTGAAGCTCCATGTCGGCACGTGGCACGCCGGGCCCCTGTTCGAGGGGCCAGATCGCTCCTTCTTCAATCTCGAGCTGGCCGACACCAACGTCGTCGACCACCACACGGTCGACCTGGCCGAACGCCACGGGGTCACCCTCGAACTCGTCACCCCCTGACCCCCGCCCAACCCTGCCCTGCCCTGCTCGCCCCAGCCCAGCCCGACGCACGCTTCTCGGGATTGGGTCGGTGGTGGGGC
>JAWSVN010000039.1:0-31064 GCA_033851875.1 Acidimicrobiales bacterium | reverse complement strand
GTGTGGTCGACCCAATGCCTGAAGACGGGAAGGGGTCGGCCCGCCCTGGGACCCGGCGTCGGGTCCGATACCCTGAGCGGCCGGTCTCCGACCGCCTTTTTCGTCGACGAGCCAGACCGGTGGCGCCGCCACCGAGATCGAAGGACCCGACCGTGTCATCTCCTCTCACCACGCTCCGCCACGTGCTCGGTATGTCCGAGCTGCGGAACAAGATCCTGTTCACCCTCTTCGTGATCGCGATCTACCGACTCGGCGCCCTGCTGCCGGCCCCGGGCGTCAACCTCGATGCCATCGAGCAGCTCCGAGCCCAGGCCGAGGACAGCCAGGCCGGCATCTTCGCCTTCCTCAACGTGATGACCGGCGGCACCCTCGGCTCGCTGAGCCTCTTCTCGCTCGGGATCATCCCCTACATCACCGCGTCGATCATCATCCAGATCCTCACCGTCGCCATCCCCAAGCTCGAGGAGTGGCAGTCGCAGGGCTCCCAGGGCCAGGCCAAGATCAACCAGTGGACGCGCTACATCTCGGTGGTGTTGGCCCTGGTCCAGGCCACCGGCCTCGTGTTCCTCATCAACCGGAACCAGTCGAGCATGCTCAACATCAGCGTCGAGCTGTTCCCCGAGGGCGGCGTCGTCCGCATGGGCCTGGCCGTGATGTGTATGACCGTCGGTGTGGCCATCCTCATGTGGCTCGGCGAACTGATCACCCAGAAGGGCATCGGCAACGGCATGTCGCTGCTGATCATGGCGTCTGTCGTGGCGTCGCTCCCCGCCCTCGGCACCCAGATCCACAGCCTCCGGGGCTGGGGCGGCGTGGCCATCTCGCTCGTCTTCCTCGTCGTGCTCACCGCCGGCATCGTGTTCGTGGAGCAGGGCCAGCGCCGCATCCCGGTCAACTTCGCCAAGCGCGTGGTCGGCCGTCGTCAGTACGGCGGCAACAACACCTACATCCCGCTCAAGGTCAACCAGGCCGGCGTGATCCCGGTGATCTTCGCCACCTCGCTGCTGCAGCTCCCCACCCTCGTGGCCAACGTCCTGCCATCGAACGCCGCCGGCGATTCGTGGGGCGACAGCGTCCGCGACTTCATCAGCTCGAGCTTCTACCAGCCCGACAACATCGGCTACATCCTGATCGTCGGTCTGCTGATCGTCGGCTTCGCCTACTTCTACAACTCGATCGCCTTCGACCCGGTGCGTCGAGCCGACGAGCTGCGTCGCTCTGGCGGCTTCATCCCGGGCATCCGGCCCGGCACCCAGACCGAGCGCCACCTGGCCAAGATCCTCAATCGGATCACCCTGCCCGGCGCGATCTTCCTCGCCCTGGTTGCCCTGATCCCCTCGGCGATCCTGGCTCGCACCATCGGCGCCGGCAGCTCGACCGCCGGCCTGCTCGGCTTCTCGGGCGTGTCGATCCTGATCGCCGTCGGCGTCGGCCTCGAGACAATGAAGCAGATCGACTCGCAGTTGATGAGTCGCAACTACGAGGGATTCCTCAAGTAGGCCCTTCGTTCCTCGGCCACCGGGCCGACGGAACCACGAGGTCGACCGATCTGAGTCGATCTCCCGGACAGCTTGCCACCCCCCTCGTCGATCTGTCACCGTGGTGACCCTCGTGACCGGGCACCGGGGCCCGGCCGGAGCGAACTCCCCCCTGGGGTATGGAGACACTGACCATGACTGAGCCGATTCGACTCGTGATCTTTGGCCGCCAGGGCGCCGGGAAGGGCACTCAGTGTGTCCGCCTCGTCGAGAAGTACGGGATCGCCCACATCTCCACCGGCGACATGCTGCGCTCGGCCGTGGCCGCCGGCACCGAGATGGGCCTCAAGGCGAAGGCGATCATGGACGCCGGCGACCTCGTCGGCGACGACATCATCAACGGCATCGTGCGCGAACGCCTCACCGAGGACGACGCCTCGACCGCCGGCTTCGTGCTCGACGGCTACCCCCGCACCGTCGGCCAGGCCGAGGCCCTCGTGCAGATCCTCGGGCAGCGAAAGCTCCACGCAGTCGTCGACCTCGACGTGCCGATCGAAGAGGTCACCATTCGGATGAAGGCCCGCGGCCGCGACGACGACACCGAGGAAGGCATCGCCCGCCGCCTCGCCCTCTACGAACAGGAGACCCGGCCGGTCCTCAACTGGTTCGCCGAGCGCGACCTGCTCGTGACCGTCGACGGCTTCGACGAGGAGACGGTCGTGACCGAACGCCTCCTCAGCGCGATCGACGAGCGCCTGGGCTGATCTCCTGGCGGGCACTCGTCCGAGTGGTCGCCGCCGGCAACCGTTCGACGTCGCCCGTCGACGGCTGTTCAATCGCCTCGGTCCCCCGAGGCAGCGTCACCACGAGACACGCACCCTTCGGGTGGTTGTCGTCGACGGCGATGGTGCCGCCGTGCTGGTCGACGATGCGCTTGCCGATCGACAGCCCGAGCCCGGCGCCGCCGCGGCCGGTCGGTGCCGCGCCGCCGGCTTGCCAGAACCGCTCGAAGACCCGGTCGCGGACGTGGGGGTCGATCCCCGGCCCTTGGTCGCGCACGGCGACCCGGACATCGTCGGCCTGGCGTGACGCCGTGACCGTCACCGGGCTGCCGTGCTCGGAGAAGCGCACCGCGTTGGCGAGCAGGTTGGTGAACAGGCTGCGGAGTCGAGGTTCGTCGCCGAGCACCCGGAGGCCAAGCGGTGCCTTCACCTCGATGTTGGCCAGGGGGTCCATCAGCTGCTGCTCGGCCACCAGTTGATGGAGCAGGTCGCCGATGTCGACGGGCCGGCGCCGCACGTCGGCGGCGGCCTCGATCCGTGACAGGTCGAGGAGCTGGGTGACGAGGCGGCCGAGGTGGTCGGCCTGGGCCAGCATCCGGCCGAGCGTGTCGCGGTCGGCGTGCTCGATGCCGTCGACCAGGTTCTCGAGGGTGGCGAGGAGGGCCGCCACCGGCTTCCGCAGCTCGTGGCTGGCGTTGGCGATGAACTCCTTCTGAAGGCGGTCGGTCTCGGCCAGCTCTGCCGACATCGTGGTGAAGGCGGCCGCCAGTTCGGCCACCTCGTCGTTGCCGGCCGCCTCGACCCGGGCGCTGTAGTCGCCCCGGGCCATGCGGGAGGCGGCGTCGGCCATCGCCCGGAGCGGTGCCGTCATGCCGTGGGCCAGGTACTGCACGGCGCCGAGGGCGAGGGTCCCGGCCACGAGCGGACGCAGCCAGATCGGCCAGCCGAGCTGCACGCCGACCTGGGAGAAGAACGCGGTGACGGCCACGGCGGCGACGATGACGATCGACCAGCGGGTCTTGATCGAGTCGATCGAGGCCAGCGGGGCGCGTCGTTGCCCCCACCACCGCGACCCCACGAAGGAACGCCGTGGGTCGGTCACCGCTGCCGGGTCGGCAGGCTCACTCCGACGCATCGCCCCAACCTAGGCGACACCGCCGAGCGCTGGCACCCACCCGATCAGGCTGGCAGGACCACGATGTCGGTCGCCGCCAACGAGGTCGCCGTCAACGAGGTCGCGGCCGCCGCCGCCGTCGACACGGTCACTCGCACGGCGCCGGGGCCGGTGGGCCGGATCACGGCGAGGACCCGGCCGTCGTAGGTGGTGACGGTGTCGCCGTCGAAGCGTTCCGTGCTGGCCGGGCGGGCGCTGGTCAGGCCCACCAGCTCGGCCGGCCCCTCGACGGTCACCGTCACCTCGGTGTCGTGCCCGGTGGCGAGCGTGCCGGCGGCGTCGCGGAGCTCGATCGCCACATGGGCGAGCTGATCGGCGGCGTCGGTGAGTTCGGTTCGATCGGTGGTGATGACGAGGCCCGGATCGATCGCCGTCGCCAGCGACCAGCGGCCGACCTCGTGGCGGGCGTCGCCGACCCCGCGCCACGCCACGGCGGTGAGGGTGCCGGGCCGGTAGACGGTCTCGATTCGGGCCAGTAGTGGTGTCGGGTTCGGAGCGCCGGCGTCGACGGGCTCGCCGGCCTGGGGCACCGCCGCTCGGGCGACCGGTTGGCCGTCGAGGAGGAGCTCGACCTCGTCGGCGGCCGCCGCCACCTCGACCGTGATCGGCTCGCCCTCGTGGCCCGGCCACGTCCACGACGAGACGGTGTCGCCCCAGGCCCACGGCGACTGCATCGTGACCCGTTGGCCGTGACGCTCGGGGCGCACGACGGCGATGTGGGGGTCGGCGCGGCGGCCGAACACGATCTCCCGGTAGTACGAGACCGGCCGGCGGTGGCCGGTCACGTCGAGATCGCCGCACCACGCGAAGCGCCAGGGGAACTCGCGCTCGAGGGCGGCGACCGCGTCGGGGTCGTCGGCATAGGCGGTGGCGCCGATCCCGACCTCGCCGAGATAGTCCCAACCGGTCCAGGTGAAGTCGCCGATCACGTTGGCGTGGGTCTCGACCATCGGCCACAGCACGCCGATCTGGCTCGGGAACGTCTCGGAGCCGACGAGCACCCGGTGGGGGAACGCCTCGGCGTCGGGGCCGTAGCGACCCTCGGCGTAGTTGAGGCCGAGCACGTCGAGGGCCGCGCTCGACTCCTCGATGCGGCGGGTGGCGACGTCGCTGCACGCGAGCGCGTTCATCGCTGCGCCCATGTCGCTCAGCATCTCGTTGAGCCCCTTGCCCGACTCGGCGATCACGGCGGCGAGCTCGTCGAGCACGGCGAGGGCGACGTTGACGCCGTTGGTCACCGGGCGGGTCGGGTCGAGCCGGCGGACCTCCTCGGCCAGCAACCGCGCCCAGCGAGCACCGTGGGCCGAGCCGACCTCGGCGATCTCGTTGCCGATCGAGTACATGATCACGCTCGGATGGTTGGCGTCCTTGGCCACCATCGCCGCGAGGTCGTCGCGCCACCACTGGGGGAATTCGAAGGCCGGGTCGTAGGGCGTCTTGGCCCGTGTCCACTGGTCGAACGCCTCGTCCATCACGAGCACGCCGAGGCGGTCACAGGCGTCGAGCATGGCGGTCGACAGGGGGTTGTGGGCGGCCCGGATGGCGTTGAAGCCGGCGTCGCGCAGCAGCTCCACCCGTCGTTCCTCGGCCCGGCCGATGGCGGCGGCCCCGAGGGCGCCGTTGTCGTGGTGGACACACGCGCCGCGCAACAGGATCGGTTCGCCGTTGATGCGCAGGCCCTTGCGGGGGTCGACGGTGACGGTGCGGATCCCGACCCTCACCTCGTGCGGTTGGGTCTCGACCTCGTCGGCCGAGTGGTCGGTCTCGGTTGCGGTGAGCCGAACCGTGGTGGCGTAGAGGGCGGGGGAGTCGGGCGACCACAGGGCCGGGTCGGCGACGTAGAGGCGTTGCCGGACCGGGGCCGTCTCGCCGGGGGCGAGGGTGAGCGGCGTGTCGGCGTGTTCCACGATCGTGCCGTCGGGGGCTGCCAGGTCGGTGGCGACCCGGACGGTCGCGGTGGCCGGTCCGTCGTTGGCGACCGTGGTGGTCACGGCGACGACCGCCTGATCCTCCTCGATGCGTTCGGTCACGACCCGCACCCCGTCGGGCACGATGTGGACCGGGCGGTCGACGTGCAGCCGCACCGGCCGGTGGAGGCCGCAGCCCGAGTACCAGCGGGAGTCCTCGCCGGCCCGGACCTCGATCCGCAGCTCGCTCGTGCCACCCCACCGGAGATACGGCGTCAGGTCGACGAAGAAGCGGGCGTACCCGTCGGCCCGGTTGCCGGCGAGCTCGTCGTCGACGAACACCTGGGCTCGCCGGAAGGCACCCTCGATCTCGAGCCGCACCCGTCGACCCCGCCACTCGGCGGGCACGTCGAGGGTCCGGAGGTAGGTGAAGGCGGCCGGCGGGTAGTACGCCGACGCGCCCTTCGACGGCACGTCGGGCGAGCGGTCGAGGTCGCGCATCGCGTCGTGGGGCAGGCGGACGGGCACGGCGGCGGCGCCCTCGCCGTTGACGGCGGCGAACGGGCCGACCGGGGTGCGGATGGTCCAGCCGCGATCGAGCATGAGAACGTTCACATACTCACGCTATCCCCGCGCCGGCGAACGTGGCCCGGTAGCGGGTCGGGGTGGTGTGGGTGACCCGTTCGAAGTGCGACCGCAGGTTGGCGGCCGACCCGAAGCCGGCCTCGGCGGCCACCCGCTCGATCGAGTGGCCGGTGGCCTCGAGGAGTTCCTGGGCCCGCAGCACCCGCTGGTGGGTCAGCCACCGCAGGGGGCTCTCGCCGATCTCGGCGCTGAACCGGCGGGCGAAGGTCCGCGTCCCGAGCCGGGCGTGGTCGGCCAGCGCCGCCACCGTCAGCGGCTCGTGGAGGTGGTCGAGCGCCCACTCGAGGGTGGCGGCCAACGTCTCGTCGGTCGTGTCGGCGATCGGTCGGTCGATGAACTGCGCCTGGCCGCCCTCGCGATGGGGCGGCACGACGAGGCGTCGGGCGACGCTGTTGGCGACCGCCGGCCCGTGATCGCTTCGGATCAGGTGGAGGCCGAGGTCGATGCCCGCGGCGCTGCCGGCCGAGGTGAGGAGCTGGCCGTTGTCGAGGTAGAGCACGTCGGGCTGGACGTCGATCGCCGGGTAGCGCCGGGCCAGGGTGTCGGTGTAGCGCCAGTGGGTCGTGGCGGCCTTGCCGTCGAGCAGGCCGGTGGCGGCCAGGAGGAACACCCCCGAGCAGATCGACAGCAGGCGGGCGCCGCCCTGGTGCGCGGCATGCAGGGCGTCGAGCAGGTCGGCGGGTGGGGCCTCGTCGGGCCGGCGCCAGCCGGGCACCACGATCGTGCCGGCGGTGGCCACCCGCTCGAGGTCGTGGTCGGCCTGCACGGTGAGCCCACCGAGTGCCCGCATCGGGCCGGGTTCTGCGGCGACCACGGCGAAGTCGTACCACTCGACGTCGAGCTCGGGCCGAGCCAGCCCGAACAGTTCGGTGGCCACGCCGAACTCGAAGCTGCAGAGGCCGTCGTAGGCCAGGGCGACGGTCGACCGGTTCGGTGGGGCAGCGGGCATGAGCGCCACCTTAGTTGGCAGGATCGTTTCGAACTCTGGCATTCCTGCCACTGTTCGCGTGGATCCTGCCGACGCACGATGAGGGCATGACGACTCCTCCCGCAGCCAGTACCCCCCTCGCGAGCTCTCCCGTCACGACGGTGCCCGCCGCCTCCTCGGATCGGGCCCTCGCCCACTTCGACGCCAAGCTGGCGTTCGAGACCGATTGCTGGGACGTGCACGCCTCGTTCGCGGCCGCCGCCGACAAGGGGCGGGAGGTCGACTTCGTCCTCCTCGACGTCCGCAGCCACGAGCTCTACGACGCCGGCCATGTGCCCGGTGCGATCAGCTGGCCCCACGGCAAGCTCACCGAGCGCCGCCTCGCCGAGTACCCGACCGACACCGTGTTCGTCGTCTACTGCGCCGGACCCCACTGCAACGGCGCCGACAAGGCGGCGGTGCGACTCGCCCGTCTCGGGCGGCCGGTGAAGCTGATGATCGGCGGGATCGAGGGCTGGAAGGACGAGGGGTTCTTGCTCGCCACGGCGACGCCGTCGGCCTGAGCGGCCCGGCGCCGTCCGACCCCTACCCTGACGCGAGGTTGGTGACGCGCCTGGATTGCCGTAGCATGGGAAGTCGGCCGTGGTGACCCTCGGGTCAACCTGGTCGACAGGTCCTGCTTTCCGGCCACTCCTGCGAGTGGGACGGAGTACAGCACAAGGCCGCCTACTCAAGTTGCTCACGGCCCCTTCCCACCAGAAGGGGCTCGATTGCGAGGGAGATCGTTCTGCCCAAGTCCAAGGAAGATGCCATCGTGCTCGAAGGCACGGTCGTCGAGTCCCTGCCGAACGCCATGTTCAAGGTGGAGCTCGAGAATGGCCACAGCGTGCTCGGTCACATCTCTGGAAAGATGCGCCGGCACTACATCCGAATCCTCCCTGGCGACAAAGTCCAGGTCGAGCTGACGCCCTACGACCTCACTCGAGGGCGCATCACCTACCGCTACAAGTAGGCCTCGGCCTCCTGCGGTCGAGCCCGACCCGAACGCTCCTCACTCGCTCTCGTAACCGCGTGCTTGCGCCCGCGGTTCGGGAGTCGACACCCTTCCACACCCGCCCCGGCGGCCCATCCGGCTCGGATCCCCGAGCCGTTCCGACCCCTGTCGGAGTCGGACCGCCCCGAAGCGAGGCAACGCAATGAAAGTACGACCCAGCGTCAAGAAGATGTGCGACAACTGCAGGGTGATCCGCCGCAAGCGCCGGGTCATGGTCATTTGCGACAACCCTCGTCACAAGCAGAGGCAAGGCTGATCAATGGCACGTATCGCCGGCGTTGACATCCCCCGCGAGAAGCGGCTCGAGGTGTCACTCACCTACATCTTCGGTGTCGGCCGTTCCACGGCCAAGCAGATTGCCGAGGCCGTCGAGGTCGACCCCTCCACCCGGGTCAAGGACCTCACCGAGGCCGAGGTGCTCCGCATCCGTTCGTGGATCGACGCCAACCTGAAGACCGAGGGCGATCTCCGTCGTGAGATCTCCCAGGACATCAAGCGCAAGATGGAGATCGGTTGCCACCAGGGCATCCGTCACCGCAAGGGCCTGCCCGTCCGCGGTCAGCGCACCCAGACCAACGCTCGCACTCGCAAGGGCCCCAAGCGCACCGTCGCTGGAAAGAAGAAGTAGCAATGGCGAAGCCCAGCGCTGGAGGCCGTCGGCCCCGCAAGAAGGAACGCAAGAACGTCACCCACGGCGTGGCTCACATCAAGTCGAGCTTCAACAACACGATCGTCGCCATCACCGACCAGGGCGGCAACGTGATCGCCTGGTCGTCGGCCGGCAACGTGGGCCACAAGGGCTCGCGCAAGTCGACCCCCTACGCCGCCCAGATGGCCGCCGAGGCCGTGGCCCGCCGGGCCATGGAGCACGGCGTGCGCAAGGTCGACGTGCAGGTCAAGGGCCCCGGTTCCGGTCGTGAGACCGCCATCCGGAGCATTCAGAACGCCGGCATCGAGGTCACCGGTATCAAGGACGTGACCCCGGTGCCCCACAACGGTTGCCGCCCGCCCAAGCGTCGTCGGGTCTGAGAGGAGCACCAGCCACATGTCTCGTTACACCGGCCCCCGTGCCCGCATTTCCCGCCGTCTCGGCACCAACATCTTCGGTACCCGCGGTGAGGAGGCGGCGCTCGAGAAGCGTCCCTACCCGCCCGGCATGCACGGTCGCACCCGCCGCCGCGGCAACAACAACACCGAGTACCTCTTCCAGCTCCAGGAGAAGCAGAAGGCTCGCTTCGCCTATGGGCTCAACGAGCGTCAGTTCCGCAAGATCTACGACGAGGCCTCCCGCCGCGACGGCGTGACCGGCGAGAACATGCTCCGCTTCCTGGAGCTGCGTCTCGACAACGTCGTCTATCGCTCCGGTTTCGGCTCGACTCGCCCCCAGGCCCGACAGTTCGTGAGCCACGGCCACGTCAACGTCAACGGCAAGCGGGTGAACGTCCCGTCGTACCGTGTCCGCAAGGGTGACGTGATCGAGATCCGCGAGAAGTCGCGCGAGAACGTGATCATCCAGTGGAACAAGGACGTGCTCGATCGCACGCCCCCGGCCTGGCTCGACCGCGACGCCAACGGCCTGAAGGTCTCCGTGCTCAGCGAACCCCTGCGCGAGCAGATCGACGTCCCGCTGCGCGAGCAGCTCATCGTCGAGCTCTACTCCAAGTAAGCCGTCATCGACGAGCATCTCGCTCGGCGTTTCGAAAGGAACTCACATGCTGGTTATGCAGCGTCCCACCGTGGAACAGCTCGACGATGGCGAATCCAACCTCGGCAGCTTTGCCATCGGCCCGCTCGAGCCCGGCTTCGGCCACACGCTCGGCAACTCCATCCGCCGGACCCTCCTCTCGTCGATCCCCGGGGCGGCCATCACCCAGGTCCGATTCGACGACGCGCTCCACGAGTTCGACACCATCAATGGTGTCATCGAGGACGTGACCGACGTGATCCTCAACCTGAAGGACGTCGTGGTCACCTCCGAGAGCGAGGAGCCCGTCATCCTGCGTCTGGACGTGCGAGGCCCCGGCGATGTCACCGCCGGTGACATCTCCTGCCCGGCCGAGGTCGAGGTGCTCAACCCCGACCTCCACCTGGCCACCCTCGACGACAAGGGTCGTCTCGCCATCGACCTCACGGTCGAGCGCGGTCGCGGCTGGCTCAGCTCGCAGGGTCGCACGGAGAGCGCCACCATCGGCGTGATCCCGATCGACGCCATCTTCAGCCCGATCCGTCGGGTGTCGGTGTCGGTCGAGCCCACCCGTGTCGAGATGAGCACCAACTTCGACAAGGCGATCGTCGACATCGAGACCGATGGTTCGATCGCTCCCCGTGACGCCCTGGCCTCGGCCGGCGCCACCCTCCGGGGTCTCATGCAGCTCGTCGAGGAGATGAGCGAGGAGCCCGAGGGTCTCACCCTCGGCGAGGCTCCCGCCGTCGCCTCCGGGTCGCCCGACCTCGACCTGCCCATCGAGGACCTCGACCTGTCCGAGCGTCCCCGCAATTGCCTCAAGCGGGCCCAGGTCAACAGCATCGGTGAGCTCTTGCTCAAGACCGAGGACGACCTGCTCGCCATCACCAACTTCGGTCAGAAGTCGCTCGACGAGGTCATCGTCAAGCTCGACGAGCGCGGTCTGGCCCTTCGCGGATCCAGGAGCGCCTGACATGCCCGGTCGTCCCAGAAAGGCCACCCGCTTCGGCGGTTCGGCCTCCCACCAGAAGCTCATGATGGCCAATCTCGTGGCGTCGCTCGTCGCCGCCGAGGGCATCGTGACCACCGAAGCCAAGGCCAAGGCCGTGCGCCCCGTGGCCGAGAAGCTGATCACCAAGGCCAAGAAGGGTGGTCTCCACAACTACCGCCAGGTGCTGTCGTACCTCGGCGACGTGGAGATGACCACGAAGCTCTTCGACGAGGTCGGCCCTCGCTATGCCGAGCGACCGGGTGGCTACACCCGCATCCTCAAGATGGGTCCTCGCCAGGGCGACAACGCCCCTATGGCGCGGATCGAGCTGGTCTGATCCTCGTGGCCCCGCTCGGCGGGGCCGCCACCATCGAGGCAACGAGATGATTCAGGAGTCGCTCTTCACGGAGGATTCCGACGACGCGAAGGGGCCCGAGGGCCCCTTCGCCCGCGTCCGCCTGACGATCGCCTACGACGGCACCGACTTCCGCGGTCTGGCCCCCAACACCGGGGTCCGCACCGTCGTCGGTGAACTCGTCGAGGTGTTGACCCCGATCTTCGGGGTCGCCCCCGTCATCGTGATGTCGGGCCGGACCGACGCCGGCGTCCACGCCGCCGAGCAGGTGCTGTCGTTCGACGCTCCCGCCGCGAAGGTCGACCCCGATCGGCTGTGCCGCTCGATCAACGCTCGCCTCGGCCCCGAGGTGGTGGCGATCGACGCCGAGGTGGTCGACGACGACTTCTCGGCCCGGTTCGACGCCACCGGTCGGGCCTACCGCTACCGGGTCCTCACCACGCCGGTCGCCGACCCCCAGCGGGCCCGGACGGTGTGGCACGTCCCCGAGCCCCTCGACCTGGCGGCGATGCGCCTCGCCTGCGATCCGCTGATCGGGGAGCGCGACTTCTCGTCGTTCTGTCGACGACCGAAGCCGCCGCCCGGCGGGACGCCCGTATCGCTGGTGCGCCGGGTGACCTCGGCGTCGTGGTCGATCGAGGGCGACGAGCTCCACTTCCACATCGCCGGCTCGGCGTTCTGCCACCAGATGGTGCGCAGCATCGTCGGCTTCCACGTGGCGGTGGGGCGGGGCCGCCGCACCGCCGGTGAGCTGCTCGGCGTCCTCGGTGCCCAGGATCGGGCCAGGGCCGAACGCCCGGCACCTCCCCAGGGTCTGACCCTGATGCGGGTGCGCTACGACGCCCCCGACGGGGCCTCGAAGAACGACGCGTCCGGCCGAGCCTCAGGGAGCGCTGAGTCGGGCGAGAATACCCGATCGAGGCGCGACGGTTGGTGACCCACCGCCCTCGCCGTATCATTACGGGTCGGCTCCTGAGGCCTCCGCCTCGGTGCGCTCTGACACGTGGAGCACCGCTCCGATCGTGGAGCGAAGCCGCCGGGGATCGCTCGTCGATCCCATCTCGAACGTTTGCACCGAAGCAGGAACGCCGTGAGCACCTTCACCCCCAAGAAAGCCGAGATCGAGCGCGACTGGTTCGTCGTCGACGCCGACGGTCTCACCCTCGGTCGCATGGCGACCGAGATCGCCCGCATCCTCCGGGGCAAGCACAAGCCCACCTTCGCCCCCCACATGGACATGGGCGACCACGTGATCGTGGTCAACGCCGACAAGATCGTCCTCAGCTCGGGCAAGGCCGAGGTGAAGGAGATCCACACCCACTCGGGCTACCCGGGCGGTCTCACCACCCGGACCTACCGCCAGTCGCTCGACCGCAAGCCGGCCGACACGGTGCGCAAGAGCATCACCGGCATGCTCCCCAAGAACCGCCTGGGCAACCAGATGGCGACCAAGCTGAAGGTCTACGCAGGGGCCCACCACCCCCACGCCGCCCAGAAGCCGAAGCCGCTCGAGATCCCCGGGGCCCGTCGCTCCGAGAACGTCTGAGGACCACGATGACCACGCAGACCACCGGCCGTCGCAAGCAGGCCGTCGCCCGAGTTCGTCTCACCCCCGGCACCGGCGAGATCACCGCCAACGGCCGGGCGTTCGACGACTACTTCCCCTCCGCCGTCCACCGCCGCCTCATCACCGAGCCGCTGCGCGTGAGCGACGCCGAGGAGCAGTACGACATCGACGTCACCCTCGACGGTGGCGGCCTGTCGGGTCAGGCCGGCGCCTTCCGCCTCGGCATCGCCCGTGCCCTCGTCGAGCTCGACCTCGAGCGTCGCCCGGCCATCAAGGCCGAGGGCCTCCTCACCCGCGACCCGCGGAAGAAGGAGTCGAAGAAGTACGGCCTCAAGAAGGCCCGCAAGGCTCCGCAGTACTCCAAGCGCTGATCGCGCCGATCCCTCAGGATCGACCCACGGTGGCGAACGACCAGGCAACCGACTTCCCGACCTTCGGGACCGACGGCGTGCGGGGCGTGGCCAACACCGAACTCACTCCCGCCGTCGCACAGGCCCTTGGCCGTGCGGCGGCGGAGGTTTTGGGCGGAACCCGCGCCGTGGTCGGCCGCGACCCGCGTCGCTCCGGCCCGATGCTCGAGGCCGCCCTCGTCGCCGGCTACCTGTCGGCCGGGGTCGACGTCGAACTGCTCGGGGTCGTGCCCACCCCGACCGTCGCCCACGCGGCGGCTGCCGACGACGTGTCGGGCGCCATGATCTCCGCGTCCCACAACCCCTTCGCCGACAACGGCATCAAGCTGTTCGCGCCGGGCGGGGTGAAGCTGCGGGACGACACCGAGGCCGCCATCCAGGCCCGCTTCCACGAGCTGTGCGCCCGGGCCCACGTCTCGGGCCCGACCGGCTCGGACGTCGGGGTCACCGTCGCCGGCGGTGGCGCCAGCCGCTGGATCGAGGCCGTCGTCGACTCGGTCCCCGCCGATCTCGGCGCCGGGCTGTCGATCGTGCTCGACTGCGCCAACGGAGCCGCGTCGGAACTCGGCCCCGAGGTGTTCCGGTCGCTCGGGGCCGACGTGACCGTGATCGGTGCTCAGCCCGACGGCATCAACATCAACGACGGCGTCGGGTCGACCCACCCGGCGTCACTCTGCGCGGCGGTCACCGAGACCGGCGCCGACCTCGGACTCGCCTTCGACGGCGACGCCGACCGGCTGATCGCGGTCGACGATCGGGGCCAGGTCGTCGACGGCGACCACATCCTGTCGATCCTCGCCGAATCGTGGCGTGACGCCGGCACCTTGCGCCACGACACCGTGGTGGTCACCGTGATGAGCAACCTGGGCTTCCATCGAGCGATGGCGGCCAAGGGCATCGAGGTCGTCACCACCCGGGTCGGCGACCGCTACGTCCTCGAGGCGCTCGACGACGGCGGCTTCTCCCTCGGCGGCGAGCAGTCGGGCCACGTGATCTGCCGAGACCTCGCCTCCACCGGCGACGGCGTGCTCGCCGGCGCCCAGCTCGTCGCCGCCCTCCGGCGGGCGGATCGGCCGCTCAGCGCCGTGGCCGCCGACGCGATGACGACCGTGCCCCAGATCCTGCGCAACGTCCGGATCACCGGTGCCGCCGCCCCGGTCGTGGCCGCCCTCGGCGACGCCGTGGCTCGGGCCGAGGCCGAGATGGGCGACGAGGGCCGGGTTCTCGTGCGACCGTCCGGCACCGAGCCGCTCGTACGCGTCATGATCGAACACCTCGACGCGGCCACCGCCGAGCGCATCTGTGATGAGCTGGTGGCCGAAACGCAGCGTCTCGTCGGCTGAGTTCAGCTCGGCGGCGCTCATGCCGACAGGAGCCTTCCGCTCCGCCCGCCCGACACCAAGCGAGGTCCCCTCCGACCATGTGTGGCATCATCACCGTCGTCCGCCGACGCACCTCCCGCCCGGTCCCCACCGCCGACGAGCTCACCGTGCTGCTCGACGCCGCTGCCGAGGCGTTGCCCGACCCGGGAGCCGTGAGCGTCGACACCCTCGAGGTGGCGGGCAACGCGCTCGAAGCCCTCGATCTGTTGTTGCGGGGCGAGGCCGGCCTCCGGGCGATGCTGGAGCATGCGGCCCTCGAACCGACCATGCGCCGCGGCTTGAGCCGGGTGCGGGAATCGGTCGAGACCGTCGAGGAGCAGCTCGAGCGAGAGTCGGAACGGTTCGACGACCTCGAGGGCCTCAACGCCGGCATCATCCGTGTGAAGGACTCGCTGTGGGCGATCGAGCGAGATCGCGTCCGCACCGCTCGTGAGGTGGCCAAGCTGGCCGGCGTCGACGCCGAACCCGCCGCCCTGGCTGCCTATCTCTCGATCCAGCAGGCCCTCAGCGCCCTCGACCGCCTGGAGGTCCGCGGCCGCGACAGCGCCGGGCTCCACGTGCTGGTGCGAGGTCACGGTCTCGATCTGGAAACCGGCGCCATCGCCACCCTCCTCGAGGAGCGCGCCGGCGACGGCCTGTTCACCAGCGGCGCCGTCCGCACCCCGCAGGGTCACCTCAGTTTCGTCTACAAGGCGGCGGCCGAGATCGGCGAACTCGGCGACAACACCGCGGCGATGCGGGCGGCGATCGCCGACGATCGGCTGCTGTCGCTCGCCCTCGAGGCCGACACCGCCGAGGCGACCGTGCTCGGCCACACTCGCTGGGCGTCGGTCGGCATCATCTCGGAGCCCAACGCCCACCCGGTCAACTCCGACGAGCTCGGCGACCACGACCGCGGCGATGTGCACTCCCTGCCGTATGTGACCGCCACCCTCAACGGCGACGTCGACAACTTCGCCGACATCATCGCCAACGACAAGCTGTCGCTCGCCTCCGAGATCACCACCGACGCCAAGGTGATCCCCACCCTGGTGCGCCGCGGCCTGCTCGACGGCGCCGACCTCGACGAGGCCGTGCGCAGGGCCGTCGCCCAGTTCGAGGGCTCGGTGGCGATCGGCATCAGTTCGACGGTCGCCCCCGGCGATCTCCATCTGGCCCTGCGGGGCAGCGGCCAGGGTGTGTTCGTCGGCCTCTCCGAGGACGCCTTCGTCGTCGCATCGGAGCCCTACGGCGTGGTCGAGGACGCCACCTCCTACCTCCGCATGGACGGCGAGACGCCCGCTGACCCCAGCAACCCCGTGGCCAGCCAGGGGCAGATCATCCGCCTCGCCGGTGCCGACGCCGGCACCCTCGGCGGTGTCACCCGGTTCGCCTACGACGGCACCCCGCTGCCGGTCGACGAGGTCGAGTGGCTGCCGCCGGCGGTCACCACCCGCGACATCGACCGCGGCGACGCCCCCCACTTCCTGCTCAAGGAGATCTCGGAGTCGCCGGTCTCGTTCGCCAAGACCCTCCGGGGCCGGGTCATCGAGTCGGACGACGGACAGCTCGCCGTGCGCCTGCCCAGCGAGACGATCTCGCCCGACGTCGCCGAGTTCCTGGCCTCGGGCCGGGTCCGCCGAGTCGAGGTGATCGGCCAGGGCACCGCCGCCGTCGCCGGTCAGGCCGTGGCCGCCGCGTTCGTCGACAGCCTCCGCGGCGCCCAGGTCAGCGTCGAGCCGATCACGGCCACCGAGCTGTCGGGTTTCCACCTGCGCGACGACATGACCGACACCCTGATCGTGGCGATCAGCCAGTCGGGCACGACCACCGACACCAACCGCACCGTCGATCTCGTGCGAGGCCGGGGCGCCAAGGTGCTGGCCATCGTCAACCGGCGAGGCAGCGACCTCGTCGACAAGTCCGACGGGGTGCTCTACACCTCCGACGGCCGTGACGTGGAGATGAGCGTGGCGTCGACCAAGGCCTTCTACGCCCAGATCGCCGCCGGGTTCCTGCTGTCGATCGCGGTGGCCGAGCGGCTGCCCGGCACCTCGGTCGAGGTCGCCGACCGCCAGGCCCTGCTCCGGGGCCTCAAGGACCTGCCCGACGCCATGCGGCGGGTGCTCGACAAGCGGGGCGAGATCGCGGCGGCCGCCGGCCGGCACGCCCCGAGCCGTCGCTACTGGGCGATGGTCGGCAACGGCGCCAACGTCGTGGCGGCCCGCGAGCTGCGGATCAAGCTGTCGGAGCTCTGCTACAAGTCGATCGCGTGTGACGTCACCGAGGACAAGAAGCACATCGACCTCTCGTCGGAGCCGATGATCCTCGTGTGTGCCGCCGGGCTGATCGGCTCGAACGCCGACGACGTCGCCAAGGAGGTGGCGATCTTCCGGGCCCACAAGGCGGCCCCGATCGTGATCGCCACCGAGGGCGAGAGTCGATTCTCGGCCGCCCTCGACGTCATCACCGTGCCCGAGGTCGACACCCGTCTCGCGTTCGTGCTGTCGACGGTGGTCGGCCATCTGTTCGGCTACGACGCCGCCCTGGCCATCGACGCCTCGGCCCGCCCGCTGCGCGAGATCCGCTCGACCATCGAACGCTACGTCGGCGAGGCGTCGGGCGACTGGTTCGTCCGCTTCGGCCGCGAACTCGAACCGATGGCGCAGCGCTACTTCGAGGGCCTCCGGGCCGGTTCCTACAACGGTCACCTCGAGGCGTCGACGGCGGTCCGCCTGGCCTCGCTGCTCCGCTACGCCCTCGGCCACTCCCGGTTCGAGGCGTATCAGATCGAGTTCGGCAAGGTCGGCACGCCCGGCGTGATCGTCGAGGACCTCAACCTCGCCCTCACCCTCGCCATCGAGGAGTTGACCCGCCCGGTCGACGCGATCAAGCACCAGGCCAAGACCGTCACCGTCGGCATCTCCCGCACCGACGAGAGCCTGCTCCAGGCCGACCTGATCAAGGCCATCCTCGAGAGCGGCTGCAGCCGCGACCGCCTCAGCTATCGCTCCCTGCGCATCCTCGCCGCCATCGACCCCGCCGTGGCCGAGGTGATCGGCCACACCCGCTACCGGGTGGAGGGCGACCCCGAGAACGGCGGCCAGATCCACGTGGTCGACAAGGGCGGCCTCGCCGCCGGCCTGTCGTCGCGCACCGACCGTGACCCGACCCTGCGAGGCACCAAGCACCGGGTCGCCGTCGAGCGGCTCCCCCTGGTCTCGGTCGGGTCGGACGGCCGGACCGTGTTGATCGTGCCCGAGGTGAAGGGTGGCGAGACCACCGGTCTCACCCTCTGCCATCTGTCGCTGGCCGACGATCTCGGCGCCGGCACCGCCCGCTCGGTGCTCCAGGGTTACCGCAACCGCTACCGCCAGCTCGTCGATGTCGTCACCGAGCGACAGCCGACCTTCCGCGAGGACCTGCTCGCCGACCTGCCGACCGTCGAACTGCTCACCGCGCCGATCTCCGACGTGGCCGCTCGCTGGTCGTCGTGACCGGCGCCCCCGACGCCGGGGCGTTGCGGGCCGCCCTCGTCGGGCGGCCGGTGGTGGCGGTCGGCGCCGACGTGGCCGACATCGACCGGGTGGCGGCGGTGTGTCGCCGACGGCCCCGCTTCGTCGAGCGGGTGTTCACCGTCGACGAGGCGGCCTACGCCCGCTCGGCCCGAGACCCCGGCGAACGATTCGCCGCCCGCTTCGCCGCCAAGGAGGCGGTGCTGAAGGCGTTGGGGGTCGGGCTCGGCGGGGCCGACTTCACCGACATCGAAGTGCGCAAGGCCCCCAGCGGTGCCCCGTCGCTCCATCTCAGCGGGCGAGCCGCCGAGCTCGCGGCCGATCTCGGCATCGGCGACTGGTTGATCACGCTCAGCCACTCCGAACAGGTTGCGTATGCGGTGGTGGTGGGCTTGGCTGATGCTCGTGACGACGCCGCTGGCTGACGCCCTGGATCGGGCTTGGGACCGGATCCCGGCGCCCGACGGCGGCACGGGCCGTGGCACCCTGCTCCCCGGCCTCGCCGCCGACGCCGTGTTGGCTCGGTACCGGGCCGACGGGGCAACTCCGGAGGCGCTGGCAACGGTCGCCCCTCGGCTGCTCGAGCTGCTCGTCGAGCCAGCCACCGATGATGCGACCCGCATCGAGATCGCCGACGCCCTCGGCCCGGTGTCCGATCCGGCCACCCAGGAGGTGCTCGACGCCTGGTGGGCCCAGACCCTGGCCCTCGAGCCGTCGCCGCCGGGGGTGGAGATGGTGCTCGGCTGCCTGGTCCGCTGCTCGGTCCCGCTGGTGCGGATGCTCGAGCCGTGGGTGCGCGACCTCGACGGGCCGCCCGCCCGCCACCTCGCCGAACTCGTGCTCGGCGGCCTCGCCCACCCGGTGTGGGACGGCCACGACGACCAGCGGCGCCAGGTCGCGGCCTGGACCCAGACCGAACCGGTGGTGATGGGCTTGACGATCGTGGGCGGGATTCACCTCGACGACGGAGTACTGGGCCGGGTGCTCGAGGTGTTGTTGCCGTGATCCCGGTGCTCACCCCGACCGAGAGCCGAGCCCTCGACGCGGCGGCCTCCGAGCCGTTCGACGAGCTGGTGGCCCGGGCGGGATGGGCGGTGGCCGTCGCCGCCCGCGACCTGCTGGGCGCCACCTACGGACGACGGGTCGTGGTGGCCGCAGGTCCCGGGGCCAACGGGGCCGACGGCCGGGTGGCGGCTCGCTGGCTGCGCCGCTGGGGTGCCCGGGTCGATGTCGTCGACGGCGCCGCCCTGTTCGCCGACCCGCCCGCCGACCTCGATGTGTTCGCCGACGCCGTCGCCCGCGCCGACCTGGTGATCGACGCGGTGTTCGGCACCGGGCTGCGGTCGCCGGTGACGGTGCCGGCGCTCCCGTCGGAGCTCCCGGTGCTGGCCGTCGACCTCCCCTCGGGGTTGGACGCCTCGACCGGCGAGGTCTGGGGCACCGCCTGGCCGGCGGCGCGCACCGTGACGTTCGCGGCGGCGAAACCCGGCCTGCTCCAGGGCCTCGGGCCGTCGTTGTCGGGCGAGGTGATCGTCGCCGACATCGGACTCGCGGCCGACGCGCTGGCCGAACAGTGGTGGATCACCGCCGACGATGTGGCGCAGCGCTGGCCGGCTCGAGCCTGCGACGCTCACAAGTGGGCCACGGCCGTGGCCTGCGTCGGGGGCGAGCCCGGCATGGCCGGCGGACTCGAACTCTGCGCTCGCGGCGCGTTCGCCGGTGGCGCCGGCCACGTGACCATCGCCCGGCCGGGCGGGCCGCTCGACGCCCCGGTCGAGGCCGTGCACGTCGACGTCGGCGGCTCGTGGGTCGCCGCCCTGGGTGATCGACTGGCTCGGGTGGCGGCGCTCGCCATCGGCCCGGGGACCGGCCCGTCGTCGGCCGAGCAGATCCGAGCCGTGGTCGGGTCGTTCGAGGGGCCGATGGTGATCGACGCCGGCGCCCTCGGCGCGCTCGCCGACGACGCCGGGCGCCAGCTGCTCGTCGGCCGGGCCCGCCTCCGCCCCGAGCTGCCCCCGCCGGTGCTGACCCCGCATGATGGTGAGTACGCCGCACTGATCGGGGAGCGGCCCGGCGTCGATCGGGCCCACGCCGCTCTCCGCGCCGCCGAGCACTACGCCGCCGTGGTCTTGCTCAAGGGCCCGACGACGGTGGTTGCGACGCCCGACGGGCAGCTCCGCTATGTCACGGCCGGCGACGAACGGTTGGCCACCGCCGGCTCCGGCGACGTGCTCACCGGCCTGATCGCCGCCGCCCTGGCGCTCGGTCTCGATCCGCTCGAGGCGTCGGCGATGGCCGCCACGCTCCACGGCGACGCCGCCCGGTGCGGGCCCCGCCGGGGATTCACCGCCTCGCTGCTGCCCGACCTCGTCGTCGGCTGGTGGGGCGGGTGAGCCCGATGGCGTCGATCGCCGAGAAGATCGCCGTCGGCGCCGTCGCCGGCCTGCTGGTCGAGCGGGTGGTGCAGCTCGGTCGCCGCGACTCCGGTCATGTCGAACCGCCCGACCCCGACGGTCTCGACGTCACGGCCACCGACGGCTCTCCCATCCACGTGCGGACCTGGGGCGACCCCGCCGGCCGCCCCGTCGTTCTGCTCCACGGTGTGACGATGCACGCCGGCATGTGGCAGCGAGTGGCCGACGGGCTGTCGGACCACCACATCCTGGCCATGGACCTGCGCGGTCACGGCGGTTCGAGGGCCGGCGAGGACGGCCTCGGTCTGGAGGCCAACGCCGGCGACCTGGCCACCGTGCTGGAGACCCTCGACCTGCGCGAGGTCGTGCTGCTCGGGCACTCGATGGGTGGCATGGTCGTCACCCGTTTCCTGGCCGACGCGCCCGCCGACGTGCGAGCCCGGGTGGCCGGCGTCGGGCTGGTGTCGACGGTCGGTCGAGCACCGCTGCCGTGGCTCAGTCGACCGGCCGCCGCCGTCACCGGCTTCCTCGCCCCGTTCGCCGCCCGCCATCGGCGGCTCGCCTGGGGCCTCACCCGCCTGCCGGGGTCGGGCGTGGAGCGGGTCGTGACCCGGGCGACCTTCGGCTCGGACGCCATCGACGTCGACGTCGACGCCGTCGTCGACGCCTACCTCGGCGTCCATCCCGCCGACATCGCCGTGATCACCCCGTCGTTGCTCGGCCACGACGTGCTCGACGATCTCGCCGACGTGAGGTGCCCCGTCGTGGTCCTGGTCGGAGAGAACGATCTCGTCACCCGGCCGACCGATGCCCAGCGGCTCGCCGATGCGTTCCCCGACGCGGAGTTTCGGGTGGAGGCCGGTGCCGGGCACCAGCTGTTCCTCGAGCGGGCCGAGGCGGTCGTCGACGTGGTCCGCACCCTCGACGCCCGAGCCTGAACGACGCCCGATCGGGCAGCGTTCGCGATTGGACGACTGCTCGGTAGCGGGCCCCAGCCCCGCTTCTACTGGACGAGCGCGCGTTCCACCCGGGCTCGCCCGCCGGCCTTGGCCCGGTAGAGGGCCTCGTCGGCTCGTTCGAGCAGGGTGTGGAGATCGACGCCGGGGCGGGCCGCGATCAACCCGGCCGAGAAGCGGACCTCGAGATCGGGGTGGGTGGCGAGGAAGCGGCCGTCGTCGAGGGTCTCGGCCAGCTGGCGGAGTCGGTGGCCGGCCTGCTCGATCGTCGTGTCGGCGAAGGCGACGAGGAACTCCTCACCGCCCCAGCGGGCGACGAGGTCGTCGCTGCGGAGCGAGGCGGTGACCGTGGCCGCGAACTCGGCGAGGACGACGTCGCCCACCGAGTGCCCGAACCGGTCGTTGATCGCTTTGAAGTGGTCGATGTCGAGCAGGGCCACACACCAGCCGTCGCGCCGGGTCTCCTCGTCGAGGAGGGTGGTCATGCGCCGCCGGTTCAGCAGGCCGGTGAGGTCGTCGTGGTCGGCCCGGTGTTCCAGCTCGGCCATCGTGGCCCGGAGCTGGTGGGTGCGTTCTCGCAGCTCGGTCTGCAGGGTCGTGATCGTGCGGGCGAGGCGGGCGACGAGGGGGATCACGATCGCGGCGTAGAGAAAGGCGATCAGCTGGAGGCCGGGCTCGAAGCGGTCGGGCGCAAGGGTGGCCCCGGCCGTCATCACCGCGCCGAGTGCGAGGAGGCTGGCGCTGGCCAACCACCAGATCCGGGCCGGGTCGATCGTGAAGGCGGCGTAGATCACGTGGCTGGCCATGATGATCGTCGTCGCCGGGGCGGCGGGCCCGCTGACGACGTAGTTGGCGAGCATCATGGCGATCCCGAACCCGAGCTGGGCCATCGCCGCCGGCGTGCGCCAGTCGCGGCGCTCGATCACGCCGGTGCGGATCAGCAGGTAGAAGGCGAGGTTGCCGAGGACGACGACCGATCCGAGGGCCAGGGCGTCGCCGGCGTCGGCGTAGCCCAACGCCACCTGGACCCACATGACTCCCACGTAGGCCACGTACGACGCGACCGACAGCATCCACATCCGCAGCGAGAAGCGGCGGCGTTGGTCATCGCTGGCGAGCCAACCGGCCAGCCGCGACCGGATCCCGGGTGTCGGGGGAGAGGTCGGCGAGTGAGGGCGCGAGTGCATCATGACAGGGGCCGCCCGGGCTTCCCTTCCTCTCGGCGCCCGGGGCCCCGACTTGAGTGGTGGGAGTCACATGCCTCAACGGCTCGGGTCAGACGGCCTGCGGTTTCGGGGATGGGTGCGGGGTCCGGGATCGACGGAGGAGATGGAGGCCCAGCCAGCCCTCGCCGAGCATCGACGGCACGGCCACGATCGCGAGGGCGACCGTGGCGATCCGGTCGTAGTCGGCGAGCACGATGTGGGCGACGGTGTCGGCGACGTAGGCGGTGCCGGCGATGCCGATCAGCCATCCCATCGCGGTGGGCGCCGCCCGGTGTCGCAGCATCAGGATCGCCAGCACCACGAGGTGGACGCCGAACACGGCGAGGCCGATCAGCCAGGCGTCTTGGAACCTCGCCATCGCGTCGGCGACGGCGACCTCGACGTCGCTTCGGCCGTCGTGTCCGGCCGCGCCGGTGGCGCCGAGGAGGCGCAGGGCTTCGGCGTAGTGCACCAGGCCGACGCCGAGCAGCACGGTGTAGGCCACCCGGCTCCAGGCCGCGAGCAGCGACACGTCGGTGTTCCAGCGGCGGAACCACAGGTGGAGGCCCCACGCCACGAACAGGTCGGCCAGGAAGATCACGGTGAAGGCGACGAACCCGAAGCGGGCCCAGCCGAGCGATCCCTCGAGGTTGGCCGTCGTTGCGGCGGCGTCGCCGTCGACCACGAGTTGTTCGACCACGCCGAAGTTGCCGGCGATGGCGAAGACGAAGAGGGCGACGTAGCCGACGCCGGCGACGAGGGCACCGAGTCGGGCGCGGTCGTCGTGGGCTGCGGCCGGCGTCCCGTGGGCGGCCGAGCCGGTTCGGGCCGCCGCTGCTGGCGAGACGGTGGCCGTCATGACCCGGCCTGCTCGGTGAGGGCCGGCACCACGGCAACCTTGCCGGTGATCTCGCCGCGCTCGAGCCGGGCCAGGTTGTCGGCCACGCCGTCGAGCCCGATGAGGCGGTCGATCTCGGGGCGGATCGCGTCGGACGCCAGCGCGGCCCCGACCCGGCCCATCCACAGCGACGACTCCTCGGCCATGAAGAACGCCAGGCGCTGGGAGATGAAGGGCGACCACGCGGCGGCCCGCAGCTGCCGTTGGATGCCGCCGACGAGTGCCCCACCGTTCTCGCCGCCGACGATGGCGAGGGTGCCGTTGGCGGTCAGGGCCCGACGCAGGGACCGCAGGGGGTAGCGCCCGCCGGTGTCGACGATCGCGTCGAACTGCCCGTGACGGGTGACCTCGGCGGCGAGCTGGGCTTCGAAGCCGGCCCGGTAGTCGATCACGTGGGCGGCGCCGATGGCACGGACCCGCTCGAGCTTGGTGGTCGAGGCCACCCCGGTCACCTCGGCGCCGGCGGCGGCCAGGAGTTGGGTGGCGAACGAGCCGACCCCGCCCGACGCCCCGATCACGAGGACCCGGGTGCCGGGGCCGGGGTTGCCGGCGATGGCGATCGCCTGGAGGGCCGTCGACCCCGACACGCCGCTGACCGCCGCATCGACCAGGTCGACGCCGTCCGGTACGAAGGCGAGCTTGTCGGCGTCGGCCACGGCGACATCGGCGAAGGTGCCCGAGCCGATCCCGAACACCTGGTCGCCCGGCTGGAACCGAGTGACGTCGGGCCCGACCGAGCGGACGACGCCGGCCACGTCGAGGCCGGGCACCGGCTGCGACGGGCGGCGGAAGCCGAACCCCATCAGGCGGATGAGCCACGGCCGCCCCGTCATCAGGTGGGCGGTGCCCCGGTCGATGGCGGCGGCCGCCACGTCGATCGTGACCTGACCGGGCCCGGCGTCGGGGATGCCGGCCGAGCCGACGGTGAGGGTCTCGGGGCCTCCGTAGCGGTGCTGCGTGACGGCCCGGACGGTCGCCCCGGTCACGGCGACCTCGTCGGTCATGTGGCTGTCGCTCATGTGGCTGTCGGTGGTGTGGCTTGCGGCGGCGGCGATGGATGCCGCAGCGATCGGTGCAGTCATGGGGTGCTCCTCACAGGTCGGGATGGCGGGTTGTCGTACTAAGTACGATCGATGTGGGGAACGCTAAGCGTACTAAGTACGATTGGCAAGAGATTTCTTCGGCAATGGAGCCGAGGGGCGACGACGAGGTGCTGATGTCCGACACGAAACAGTCGACGAACCGGCGGTTGAGCAGGGAGGTCGTGCTCGCCGGGGCCGTGGCGCTCGCCGACGAGATCGGGGCCGAGGCGCTCACGATCCGGAAGCTGGCCGACCATCTCGGCACCAAGCCGATGTCGATCTACCACCACGTCGCCAACAAGGACGCCATCCTCGACGGCATGGTCGACCGGGTCTTCGCCGAGATCGAGGTGCCCCCCGCCGATCTCGAGTGGCGAGCGGCGATGGCGGTGCGCATGCACTCGGGGCGGGCGGCGCTCGCTCGGCACTCGTGGGCGGCGGCCCTGCTCGAGACCCGGACCACGCCGGGCCACGAGACCCTCGCCCACCACGACGCCGTCCTCGGCTGTTTCTACCGCGCCGGCTTCTCGGACGGGTTGGCCTCCCACGCCTACGCCGTGCTCGATTCCTACCTCTACGGCTTCGCCCTCCAGGAGGCGAGCCTGCCCTTCGACGGGGGAGCGCCGCCGCCCGAGCTGGTGGAGTCGATCATCGAGTCGATGCCCGACGACGAGCTGCCCAACCTGCGCCGCCAGGCGGTCGATCACGTGCTCCAGCCCGGCTACGCCTTCGGCAACGCGTTCGCCGTCGGACTCGAGATCCTGCTCGACGGGTTCGAGGCTCGCCGGCTGGCCGAGCGGTGACGGCGGGCCGGCGCCGTCGGGTCGTCCTGTGCGAACCGTGGTGGCGAGGGTCGCACCGCGCCTGGGCCGAGGGCTGGTCGATCCACAGCCGGCACGACGTGTCGGTGGTGGCGGTCGAGCCGGGGAGTTGGCGGTGGCGGCTGCGGGCGGGTGCAGCACCACTCGCCGACGCCGTCGCCCGCCACGTCGAGCGGGCCGGGCCGCCCGAGGCACTGGTGGTGTCCGGCCTCGTCGACGTCGCCCAGCTCCTCGGCCTGCTGCGGGGTCGGCTCCCCGCCGCCGTGCCCGTCGTGGTGATGCAGCACGAGAGCCAGCTCATCCACCCGACGCCGGACGGCTCGCGCGACGACGAGGCCGCCCTCCGCAACTGGTTGTCGTGGCGGGCGGCCGACGCCGTGTGGTGGAACTCGGTGTTCCACCGTGACGAAGTGCTCGCCGCTCTTCCCGGCTGGCTCCGCTCGATCCCGGACCACGACCGGGGCGGCGACGCCGAACGGCTCACCGCCGACCTCCACCGCCGCAGCACGGTGGTCCACCTCGGCGTCCAGGCTCCCGACACGGCTGTGCCAACCGAAACCNNCCCCGCTGCCAGTCGCCACGCCACCGGCTGTTGCCTCCGGCCCGCCGGTCGTGCTGTGGCCCCATCGCTGGGAGTGGGACAAGGACCCCGACGCCTTCGCTGCTGCCCTGCGGCGTCTGGTGGCCGACGGCGTCGAGTTCCGCGTGGTGTTGGCGGGGGAGGAGCCGACCCTCGGGGTCTCGACGCGCGCCGCGGTGGCCGCCGAACTCGGCGACCGGGTGGCAGCCGTCGGCCCGCTCGACGCCGACACCTATCGACGATGGCTCACCCAGAGCGACCTCGTCGTCAGCTGCGCCCGCCACGAGTTCTTCGGGGTCGGGGTGGCCGAGGCGATGGCCCACGGGGCCTGGCCGGTCGTCCCCGATGCCCTCGCCTATCCCGAGGTCGTGCCCGACCTCGCCACCGGTGGCCGGTATCGGCCCGGCCACTTCGGCACCGCCCTGCGCCGCGCCCTCGAGCACCCGCCGACCCTCCAGCAGCGACAGGCCCTGGCCGCCGCCGTGTCGCAGCGCTTCGCATGGCCCCGTGCGGCCGAGACCCTCGACGCCGAGATCGATCGGGTCGTCGGTGATCTTGCGCCGCCCGACCCGGCCTGACCACGCTGGCGGGATGCTCACCGACATCGCCGGCGTGAAGGTCGGTCACTGGACCGACGCCGAGGCCCGCACCGGGTGCACGGTCGTGATCCTGCCCGCGGGCTCGACCGCCTCGGGCGAGGTGCGTGGCGGCGCGCCCGCCACCCGCGAGTTCGCCCTCCTCGACCCGGGACACCTGGTGAGCCAGGTCGACGCCGTCGTGCTCTCGGGCGGATCGGCCTTCGGGCTGGCGGCCGGCGACGGGGTGGTGCAGTGGCTGGCCGACGAAGGGCGAGGCTTCGAGACCAAGGCGGCCCGCGTCCCGATCGTGGTCGGCATGTCGCTCTACGACCTTGCGGTCGGCGACGCCGCGGTGCGCCCCGGCGCCGCCGACGGTCACGCCGCAGCAGTCGCGGCGGCCACCGGTCCGCACGCCGTCGGTCGGGTCGGTGCCGGCGCCGGTGCCACGGTCGCCAAGTGGTGGGGGCCGGATGCCACCGTCGACGGCGGGCTCGGCGTCGCCACCGTCACCGCTCCGGGCGCGGTCGAGGGCACCGTGGTGACGGTCAGCGCACTGATCGCCGTCAACGCCGTCGGCCGGCCGGTCGACATCGGCTTCGACGACACCGTCGACCCCGGCCCGCCGGTCCGAGTGCCGCTCGGCGCCGACGACGACCTTCGTGCCAATACGACGATCGGTCTCATCGTCACCGACGCCGTCGCCGACGCCGGGCTCTGCCAACTCCTCGCCCAGTCGGGTCACGACGGCTTCGCCCGCGCCCTGTTCCCGGCCCACACCCAGGCCGACGGCGACGCACTGGTCGCCGCGGCGACCGGGCAGGTCGAGGTCGACCCGTTCCACCTGCGGGTGCTCGCCCAGCAGGCGGTCACCGCCGCCATCCGCACGCTGATCTGATCCGGCGACCAGAATCGCCCGATGGGCGCGCAGCAACCCGGCGCTTTCGCCGGCGACAAGAAGAAGGGCCAGTCGATCCTCGGCCCGATCGAACGACGCTTCATCGACTGGGCGATACCGAAGGTGCCGGGCCCGATCCTGAGCCACCACCTCACGATGGTCACCCTGGCCTGGAGCGTCGGCACCGTGGTGTTCGGCTGGCTCGCTCGCGACGACCGGGCCTGGCTCCACGGCGTGTCGGTGATGGTGTTCGGTCAGTGGCTCACCGACTCCCTCGACGGATCGCTCGGCAAGTACCGCAAGCAGGGCCTGGTCAAGTGGGGGTTCTTCATGGACCACCTCCTCGACCTGCTCTTCGCCGGCAGCATCGTGATCGCCTATTCGTTCCTCGTCGAGGCCGACTACCTGCGCTTCCTGTTCCTGATCCTGCTGTTGGTGACCTGCGCGTCGATGGCGGTGTCGTTCCTGTCGTTCGCCGCCACCAACCAGTTCCAGATCGCCTACTACGGGATCGGGCCGACCGAGATCCGCATCGGCTACATCGCCCTCAACACCTTCGTCGTCTTCGCCGGGACCGAGATCTTCTCGTGGGGTGTGCCCGTGGTGGTGGCCCTCAACGTCGTCACCTTCCTTGTCCTGGTGATGCAGAGCAGCCGGATGCTCTGGCAGATCGACTACGAGGCGAACGTCGACGGCGCCCCGCGACCCTGAGTGCCCGCTGCCGGGGGATCCGACAGGTCGATGGTGATGCCCGAGCGCCGGCCCGCTTGATCGAGGTCGATGGCGGTCGTCGCCGACGGGACCCGAGCCACGACCTCCAGGCCGCCGAGCGGCCCGCGGCGGAGCTGGAGCGAACCGCCGACGGCCCGCATGCGAGCCCGCATCAACTCGAGCCCGAGGTGGCGTCGGTCGTCCGACGGGGTGGTCATGCCGGGACCGTCGTCGGCGACCGACAGTTCCGACGTCGACCCGTCGGTTCGCAGCACGATCCGGACCTCGCTGGGCTGGGCGTGGAAGGCCGCATTGGCCACGGCCTCCTTGCCGACGAGGTAGAGCGCCTCCCGCACGGCGCTGCCGGGCGGGACCCATTCGGTCTCGTCGATCGACACCAGGGCGTGGGGGTCGAGCAGTTTCGTCGCCAGCTCGAGGAGCGAGCCCGCGAGGTGGCCGGGGGTGACGTCGGCCGGCACGAGCAGGTCCACGAGGTTGCGCAGGTCGGCGATCGCCGTGGCGAGTTCCTTCTCCAGCTTCACGAGCCCGGTGTCGTCGTCGAGTTCGGATCGCAGGTCGTCGAGGTTGAGCAGGAGTACGGTCAGCTCCTGGATCGGGCCGTCGTGGAGACGCACGCCGATCGCCTGTTGTTCCGCTCGGCGGGTGCGATCGATGTCGAGGCGGCGCTGCCGTTGCGAGGCCCACAACAGGTGGCGGGTCGTGACGTCCCGGATGACGTGCACCGACCGTTCACTCGTCGCCGGGACCCACCGGTGTTCCATCGTGCGGCCGTCGGCGGTGGTGAACGATCGCCGCCCCTCCTCCGGCGAGCCGTGGGCGACCACCTCGGCCAGGTCGGATCGGGGGATCGTGGTCGGGGCCGTGCCCCACGACTCGATGATCGTCCCGTCGCCGTCGGCGAGGGCGACGACGTCGGTGATCGCCGACAGCGTGGTCGACAGATGGGAACGGTCGTCGGTCGCCTGCTGGGCGAGCGCGGTCGTCACCACGACGGAGGCGACCAGCGCCATGGCGAACGCCGCCCAACCGGCGGTCGGGAGTCGACCCTGGATCTCGCCGCTACCCCGCACGGCCAGGGCGGTGATCACGACGGTCGAGATCGCGACCGCCGGCGCGGCGAGTCGGGACCCGAATCGGACCCCGAACCAGACCGCCACCGGGGCGACGGTGAAGGCGGCCACGAAGTCGACCGTCGCCGCCACCACCAGCACCCCGGCCAGGCAGGCGAGGGCCGCCAGGGCCTCGAGCCGACCAGCCCGCGTGCCGAGGCGCACGGCCGGGACCCGGAAGGCGAGGGCCGCCGGCACGCAGATCGCCGTCTCGATGAAGAAGCTCGACGACCAGCTCACCCAGCGGGTGTCGGTCGGCGTCGCCCCGTCCTCGAGCAGGGCGGGTGGGAGTTCGGCGATCGTGGCGCCGACGGCGGCTGCGATCAAGGCCAGCACCAACAGAGTCACCGCCTGGGACGGTCGCCGGATCTCGACGGGACGACCCAACAGGCGTTCGAGACCGAACACGACGATCGCGACCTGGGCGGTCCCGGCGGCGGCGATGGCGACGATCACCGGCAGCGGCCGATCGGTGGCCACCGGCAGGACGAGGAACGGGGCGAGGGCGACGGCGCCCAGGACCTCGTTGCGACGTCGAGGCCAGATCAACGCCAGGGCAGCGGCCACACCGAGGGACGGCACCACCCGGATCGGCTCGGCGTAGGAGTCGGGCGTGAGCCCCGCGTTCAACGGATAGGCGAGCGGGAGGGCGAGCGCGAGGCCGACCACGAGGGCGACCCGCGTGCCCAACCGCTCAGGCATGGCGCCGACCGTCTCTGCGGTCGGGGGCCAGCTGACGGGCCGCCGCCCGGTCTCGCACGTCGACCACGGCATCATCGTCCCGCCGGCGTGGCACCGAGGCCACCACGAGGAGGCCGCCCCATCGGGAGGTCTCCAGGCTGAGTTCGCCGCCGAGCTCCCCGAGGCGTTCCCGCATGATCTGCAGGCCGAGGTGGCGGCGGTCGCCGGCCGTGCTGGCGAGGCCGGGGCCGTCGTCGGCCACCGACAGGATGGCGCGCCCGGGCAGCGAGGTCAGACCGACCTCCACCCGGGTCGGGTTGGCGTGGAAGGCGGCGTTGGCCAGGGCCTCGCGGCCGACGAGGAACAGCACGTCGGACTCCCCGGCCGAGCGCGACTCCCAGCGGTGATCGTCGACCGAACAGATCGTGCCGGGTGAGAAGACCCGCTCGGCGAAGTCGCGCAGACCGTCGCCGACGGCGCCGGCGCTCACGTCGGGCGGGATCAACCGGTTGGCGGCCGAGCGGAGGTGGCCGATCGTCGACGTCAGCTGCCGTTCGAGCAGTTCGACCTCGCTGGAGGGGTCGTCGACGTCGAGGACCTGGCCGAGCCGGAGGAGGGTTGCCGCCAGTTCCTGGATCGGACCGTCGTGCAGCTCGACGCCGATGCGTCGCTGCTCGGCGAGGCGGGCCAGTTCGACCTCCTCGCGCTTGCGGCGCCGCTCTTCGTCGAGCGACGCCTCGACCGAGACGTCGCGGATCAGGTGGAGCTGTCGGCCGTTGCCGGCGGTGGTCCACGAGTGGTCGAAGGTCCGAGCACCCTCGACCGTGCGGCGCCGGCCGCCCCCGGCCCGGCGGGCCGCCTCGAGGTGGGCCCGGAGCGAGCTGCGGGGGAGTGGCGCGTCACGCGGTCCCCACACGTCGATGATGCCGCCCTCGGGTCCGGTCAGGACGACGGTGTCGGGGATGGCCTCGAGGGTCGCCGACAGGTGGTAGCGATCGTCTGCCGCCTGCTCGGTGAGCGAGAGCAGTAGCACCGCCGTGGCCGTCATCGCCATCGCGATGCCGAACACGCCGTGGCCCCATGTGTCGGACCCTGCGAACGGGCCGATGCCGCGTCCGGAAAGGGCGATGACGTTGATGATCGTGACCGCCGCCGCCGGGGCGCCGAAGCGGGCCCCGAACCGGAGGGCCATCCACAACACGAGCGGGGCCGTGAAGTAGCAGAAGGCAAAGCTCACGGTCTGGCTGAGGACGACGGCCAGC
>JAWSVN010000218.1:2036-6524 GCA_033851875.1 Acidimicrobiales bacterium | reverse complement strand
TACCCTTCAGAAGGCGTCCGAAAGGTTCGGGCGTCATGGCCGCAGATCAGCTGCCAGTTTCCAATCCCCCGCCGCCGGATGTCCGATCGGACTCGACCGGCAGCAGCGGGTGACTGAAATCTGGGATCTGGTCTGCCACCGCCTCGGCGAACGTCGCCGTGGCAGACAACTTGATCAAGGAGATCCCCATGGCTGACGCCATCTCCGTTTCCGGCACCATCACCGGTGGTGACGGACCCGAGCTCGTGCTCGAGACTGGCAAACTTGCCGGTCTCGCTTCTGGTTCCGTCCAGGCCCGACTCGGCGACACCACCGTGCTCGTCGCCGCCACCGGCGCCAAGCACGTGCGTGACGGCATCGACTTCTTCCCGCTCACCGTCGACGTCGAAGAGCGTTCGTACGCGGCGGGCAAGATCCCCGGCTCGTTCTTCCGGCGTGAGGGTCGGGCGTCCGACGCCGCCACCCTCACCTGCCGCCTGATCGACCGCCCCCTGCGCCCGTCGTTCCCCGACGACTACCGCAACGAGACCCACGTGGTGGTCACCGTCCTCTCGGCCGACCAGAAGAACCCCCACGACGTCCTCGCCATCAACGCCGCCTCGGCAGCGCTCATGGTGTCGGACGTGCCCTTCGACGGCCCGATCGGTGCCGTGCGCCTCGCCTACACCGTCGACGGTGAATGGCTGCCCCACCCCACCTACCAAGAGGGTGACGAGTCGACCTTCGAGGTCGTCGTGGCCGGTCGTCAGCTCGACGACGGCGGCGTGGCCGTGATGATGGTCGAGGCCGGCGGCACCGAGAAGTCGTGGGACTACTACGAGAACGGCGCCCCCAAGGTCGACGAGGCCGCGCTGGCTCAGGGCCTCACCGAGGCCGAGCAGTACATCAAGGAAGCGATCGCGGTGCAGAACCAGCTCGTGGAGGCCAACGGTGGCCGCCGCGAGTCGATGAGCTACCCGTCGATGATCGACTACACCGACGCCCAGATGGATGCCGTCAAGGCTGCCGGCGAGGCGAAGATGATCGAGGTCATGTCGATCGCCGACAAGGCCGAGCGTCAGGACGCCGAGAGCGCGCTGCGCGACGAGGTCATGGCCGCCGTCACCGAGCAGCTCGACGCCGGCTCGTCGGCCGACACCGCGAAGCAGCTCAAGGCCGCCTTCCGCTCGATGAGCAAGGCCGTCGTACGCAGCCGGATCGTCAACGAGGGTGCTCGCATCGACGGTCGTGGCACCGCCGACCTGCGTCCCCTCTCCAGCGAGGTCGGCGTGGTCCCCCTCGTCCACGGCTCGGGCCTGTTCCAGCGTGGCGAGACCCAGGTCCTCAACGTCACGACGCTCGGCATGAAGCGCATGGACCAGATGATCGACGGCATCGACCCGACCGATCGCAAGCGCTACATGCACCACTACAACTTCCCGCCCTTCTCCACCGGCGAGACCGGCTTCATGCGAGGCCCGAAGCGTCGTGAGATCGGCCACGGTCTCCTCGCCGAGCGGGCGCTCCTCCCGGTCATCCCTTCCCTCGAGGACTGGCCCTACACCCTCCGTCTGGTGTCCGAGGTGCTGAGCTCCAACGGTTCGACCTCGATGGCGTCGGTCTGCGGTTCGACCCTGTCGCTGATGGACGCCGGTGTGCCGATCAAGGCCCCCGTCGCCGGTATCGCGATGGGCCTCGTCTACGCCGAGGGCAAGTACACCACCCTCACCGACATCCTCGGTGCCGAGGACGCCTTCGGCGACATGGACTTCAAGGTCGCTGGTACCTCCGACTTCGTGACGGCCCTCCAGCTCGACACCAAGATCGACGGCATCCCCTCCGACGTCCTGGCCGCTGCGCTGAACCAGGCCAAGGACGCCCGGATGCAGATCCTCGACGTGATGACCTCCGCCATCGCCGCCCCCCGTGAAGACGTGCGCGACGGTGCCCCGAAGATCATCAGCTTCGAGATCCCGGTCGACAAGATCGGCGAGGTCATCGGCCCGAAGGGCAAGGTCATCAACGCCATCCAGGGCGAGACCGGCGCCGACATCAGCGTCGACGACGACGGCGTGGTCGGCATCGTGTCGATCTCCGCCACCGAGAAGGACATCGTCGACGAGGCCGAGCGCCAGATCCGTCTGATCCTCGATCCCCCCACCGCCGATGTGGGCGAGACCTACAAGGGTCGAGTCGTCAACATCACCAAGTTCGGTGCGTTCGTCAACATCCTCCCGGGCCGCGACGGCCTCCTCCACATCTCCAAGATCGGTGGCGGCAAGCGCATCGACAAGGTGGAGGACGTGCTCGAGCTCGGCCAGGAGATCGACGTCCTCGTCGAGGACATCGACCCCAACGGCAAGGTGTCGCTCGGTCTCGCCGGCGACGCCCCCGAGCCCAAGGCCGGCGCCGGTTCGAACGGTTCGTCCGACGACTCGTCGAACGGGTCCGACGAGGCGGCCGCCGATGCCCCGGTGATGTCGTTCGACGATGACGACGTGATGGGCGACTTCGGAGACCTCGGTCCCGAGGGCGCCGAGATCCCCACCGACAACGACCGTGGTGGTCGGGGTCGTGGACGTGGCGGTCGTGGTGGCCGCAGCGGCGGTCGTGGCCGAGGTCGCGGTCGTAGCTGATCCTCACCGGCCCGGCGGTTCGTTCGCCGGGCGATCCTTCGTCGCTGCCCGGCCCTCTCGAGGGCCGGGCAGCGGCGCGTCCCGGCCGAGATCGCCTGCCGAGACGTCGGCCGGTGCCGTAGCATCGAACCCATGACGGTGAAGGTCGGAGTGTTCGGAGCGGGCGGTCGGATGGGCACGATGGTGTGCCAGGCCGTGGCCGCCGACCCCGATCTCGAACTCGTCGCCGCCGTCGACCCCAGCTTCTCGGGGATCGACATTGGCGAGGTGGTTCCCGACGTCGGCGGTGCCTCGTTCGAGGTGGGCGGCATGAACGAATCGATGCTCGACGCTGGCGTCGAGGTGGCGATCGACTTCACCCACGTCAGCGCGGCCCGCACCAACCTGGCGTTCTGTGCGGCCAACGGCATCCACGCCGTGGTCGGCACGTCGGGGTTCACCGAAGACGACCACAAGGACATCGCCCAGATGTTCACGTCGTCCAACTGTCTGATCGCCCCCAACTTCGCGATCGGTGCGGTGCTGATGATCCGCTTCGCCGAGATGGCGGCGCCCTACTTCGACACGGCCGAGATCATCGAGCTGCATCACGACGGCAAGCTCGATGCGCCGAGCGGCACGGCGGTGTCGACCGCCGAGCGCATGGCCAAGGCGTCGCCCGATTGGGCGCCCGACCCGACCGAGGACGAGACGATCCCGGGGGCTCGGGGCGCTACGGGCCCGGCGGGTATCCCGGTCCACTCGGTGCGGATGCGGGGCATGGTCGCCCACCAGGAGATTCTCCTCGGGACGACCGGGCAGACCCTGTCGCTCCGCCACGACTCCTACGACCGATCGTCGTTCATGCCCGGGGTGGTGCTCGCCGCCAAGCGCGTGGGCGACGCGCCCGGCCTCACCGTCGGTCTCGACGGTGTGCTCGATCTCTGAGGCTCGTGGTGTGACGCGGCGCAGCGACTCCCAAGACGGCGACGGCACCGCCGCGCAGGCGCTGCCCGCCGAGGTCGCTCTGGAGGTTGCCGCCGCCGAGGCCCCGTCGTCGGCGGCACCGCTGGTGCCGGTCGAGTCGGCTGCGGTCACCGAGGCTGTGTTGGCCAAGGCGATCGAACTCGCTGACGAACGTCTACGGCCGGCCGATGTCGCCAACCCGGGGGAGTGGCGGCGGATCGTCGACGAGGTGGCGGCCGAGCTCGCCATCCCGCCCGGCGCCGTGACGGCGGCGATCGCCGAGGAACTGAGCGGTGTCGACGAGGTCGGCGTGCTGGATCGGATCGTCGGTCCTCGACGCATCTGGTCGCGGCGTTCGACGCCGGTCGACGACGCGGATGCCGAGGAACGGCTCATCGAATGGCTCGAGTACGGGCACGGGTTGCGGGTGCGTCGTCGTGCCGACGGATCGGTGGTCGCACTGAAGCGGAAGGATCTCGCCGGCCGGATCGGTCGGACCGTGCGCTCGGCTCAGGGCACCGGTGAGTTGTCGCAGCGGCGCGAGGTGGTCGGTGTGGTCGTCCCACCCTCGGGCGGCGAGGGCGCGGTCGTGTTGGCCGCCGACGTGACCGACACCCGCCGGGGCGCGATCGCGTCGGGGGCCGCCGTGACCGCCAGCGGTGCCGCCGCGCTCGCGGCCGGCACAGTCCTGTTCGGGCCGCTCGTCTGGCTCGGGCTGCCGGTGGCGGCCAGCGCAGGGGTCGGGGTGTCGCGGGCGGTGCATCGCTCCAAGACCCGGGGCGTGGAGCACGGCGTGGAGGACACCCTCGATCAGGTCGTTCGCGGCGAGGAACCGCCGGCGATGCTCGACCCGGTGAAGCGGTCGGTGACCCGCTCCCTCGGCAAGGTCCTCAAACCCCGCCAGCGCTGAGCCCCTGCCCGCTGGCTC
>JAWSVN010000218.1:0-1978 GCA_033851875.1 Acidimicrobiales bacterium | reverse complement strand
TGTTGTCTCAGGTGACCCTGTGCGTCAGGTGACTGGACATCGTCGACGGATGTGGGCGATGGGATCGCTTGCCCACCGCTGAGTCCGCCGGACGGCCGGTTTGGTGGCAGGTTCTGCCCGTATGGGGTTCGTTGTTCCCAATGAACTACCGAAGGTGGTTCTTTCTCGCCAAAGAACCGCCCCCAAGCCGGCGCGTGGGGACTGACGTGAGGCCGGTCAGCGGGCGTCGGTCGGATCCGAGGGCGACGGCGGTTCGTCGTCGTCGCCCTCGCCGTTGTCGTGCAGCTCGTCGTCCGCGAGGTCACGCAGCGCCATCAGTTCGGAGTTGTCGCCCCGGAACTCGCCGAACACGGTCCAGGCGACGGCGAGGATCGAGACGATCAGGATCGGGGTGCGGTACTCACCGATGAAATCGACGACCCGCGAGATCGGCGACTCGAGGGTGTCGCCGAGCTGGCGCACGGCGATCAGTCGCACGATCGTGCCCGACACGTTGAGGGCGGCGAACACGGGCACCCGCATCCCGGTGGCGCCGGCCAGGATGCAGATGATGTTGTTGGGGGCCAGGAAGACCAGCGGCGCCGCGAACTTGCGGAACATGCTCTCGCCGTCGCGCACCAGGGGACCGTAGGTGCGCGACCGCCGCTCGACCCATCCCAGCATGCGCTCGCCGAACCAGAAGCCGAGCAGGTAGTTGACCGGGTCGGACAGCACCAGGCGCAGGAAGCCGACCACGTAGTAGGTGACGGCATCGACCTCGTTGGTGACGAGGATCAGATTGCGGTTCCGTGGATTGAGGACCATCAGCCACACCGGGTGGCGGTCGACCAACCCGGCCAGGAAGGCGTCGCCGATCCAGCCCGACACCAGCGAGATCACCGACACGGCGATCGCGATGACCACCAGCGGTTTCGGTGGCGGCGTGCCCCGTCGGAACCAGGGGCGTGCGGGGGCCTCGGCGTCGGCGTCGTGCACCGTCCGATTGTGGCAGGTCGAACACCGGATGAGGCGACGAGTCACCCCGGCTCCGCGATCACCCCAGGTCTGCGATCACCCTGGCTCCGCGATGCCGGCGCGGAAGGCGCAGATCACCGCCTGCACCCGATCCCGCACCCCGAGCTTCGCCAGGACCCGCCCGAGGTGGGTCTTCACGGTGGCCTCGCTGAGGAACAGCGCCTCGGCGATCTCGGCGTTCGACCGACCGAGAGCGAGCTGCTCGAGGACCTCGCGCTCCCGTTCGGTCAGGTCGTCGATCCCCGGGACCGGTGGGCCGTCGCCGAGCGCCGGGGCCGTGCCCCGACGGGCCTGCTCCACCACGATCCGGGTGACCGCCGGCGACAACACCGCATCGCCGGCTGCGACCGCTCGGACGGCGGCCACCAGATCGTCGGCCGACGCGTCCTTCAGCAGGAACCCCGACGCCCCGGCGGCGATGGCGGCGTGCACGTACTCGTCGAGGCCGAACGTCGTGAGGATCAGCACCGCCGGCGGGTCGGGGAGTGCGAGGATCGCCTCGGTGGCCGCCAGCCCGTCCATCACCGGCATGCGGATGTCCATCAGCACCACGTCGACGGGCTGGCGCCGACACAGTTCGACCGCCTCGCGCCCATTGGCGGCCGTGCCGACCACCCGCAGGTCGTCCTCATGGTCGACGATGAGGGAGAACCCGGTGAGGATCATCTCGGCGTCGTCGACGATGGCGACGCGGACCGCGCGAGGTTCAGTCATCGGTGCTCGCTCATCGGTTCGCTCCCGAGAGTCCGGGGTGGACGGGCAGGCGGGCGACGACACGGAATCCGCCGGCCGGGTCGGGTTCGGCGACGAGCTCGCCGCCGAGCACGAGCGCCCGCTCCTGCATGCCGGTGATGCCGGCGCCCCCGGCCGGTCCCCCGCCGGCGTGGCGGCTGCCGAGGCCGTCGTCGGTGATCGAGACCACGAGGGTGTCCCGGTGCCGGTCGACCGACACCGAAGCGCTCGC
>JAWSVN010000217.1:0-1163 GCA_033851875.1 Acidimicrobiales bacterium | reverse complement strand
AAGGAAAAGTTCGAACGCACGAAGCCGCACGTGAATGTTGGCACGATGGGTCATATCGACCACGGGAAGACCACGTTGACGGCGGCGATCACGAAGGTGTTGGCGGATCGTGTCGAGGGGAACGACGCGACGGCGTTCGAGAACATCGACAAGGCGCCGGAGGAGCGTGAGCGTGGTATCACGATCAACGTTTCTCACGTGGAGTACGAGACCGAGGAGCGTCACTACGCGCATGTGGACATGCCGGGTCACGCTGACTACATCAAGAACATGATCACGGGCGCGGCGCAGGTCGATGGCGCGATTCTGGTGGTGTCGGCTGCTGATGGCCCGATGCCTCAGACCCGTGAGCACGTCCTGCTTGCTCGTCAGGTCGGTGTGCCTGCGATCGTGGTGGCCCTGAACAAGGCTGACATGGTCGACGACGAGGAGCTCCTCGAGCTGGTCGAGCTCGAGGCTCGTGAGTTGCTGTCGGAGTACGAGTTCCCGGGTGATGATTGCCCGGTGGTGCATGTCTCGGCGTTGAAGGCGCTCGAGGGTGACTCCGATGCTGGTGACAAGATCATGGAACTCATGGCGGCGGTCGATTCGTATGTGCCGTTGCCTGAGCGTGATCTGGACAAGCCGTTCTTGATGCCGATCGAGGATGTGTTCTCGATTACGGGTCGTGGCACGGTGGTGACCGGCAAGATCGAGCAGGGTGTGGTGAACACCGGTGATGAGCTCGAGATCATTGGTATCAAGGACACGCAGAAGACGACGTGTACTGGTGTGGAGATGTTCCGGAAGCTTCTGGATCAGGGCCAGGCTGGTGACAATATTGGTGCGTTGTTGCGTGGTATCGACAAGGAGCAGGTGCAGCGGGGTCAGGTGTTGGCGAAGCCGGGTTCGATTACGCCGCATACTGATTTCGAGGCGCAGGTGTATGTGTTGACGAAGGAGGAGGGCGGTCGTCATAAGCCGTTCTTCGGGAATTATCGTCCGCAGTTCTATTTCCGTACCACTGACGTGACGGGCACCGTCACCCTGCCTGCGGGTACGGAGATGTGTATGCCTGGTGACAACACCGAGATGTCGGTGGAGTTGATTGCTCCGATCGCGATGGATGAGGGTTTGCGGTTCGCGATTCGTGAGGGTGGTCGTACGGTTGGTGCTGGTCGTGT
>JAWSVN010000216.1:11702-18064 GCA_033851875.1 Acidimicrobiales bacterium | reverse complement strand
TCGTCGCCGTCAGCCGACGGTGGTGTCGGAGCCGAGGATGGCGACCAGGTGGGCGGTCTCCTGGGGCACGCCGCCCGGGCTCTCGACCATCGGGGCGATCGCTGTCTCCCCCACGCCGAGCAGCCGCGCCACCTGCGCCGCGTCGGCTTGGTAGCCGTCGATGTAGTAGACGACGCTGGCCTGCGTGGCGGCGGCGTTCTTGGCCGACAGGGTCTGGTAGCCGGCGTCGGTGAGGATGCTGGTGCCGGCACCGGCGATGCCGGGGCGTTGGGCGCCGTTGCCGACGCGGATGATCACCTCGTTCGGCGGGTGGAGCACCGGGACGGTCGTCGTGGTCGACGACTCGGTCGTGGCCGTGGCCGCCGTGGTCGACGTGGTGGCGCCGGCCACCACCTCCTCCTCCGGCTTCTCGGCCTCGACGGCGCCGTTCACCGTGTTGAACAGCGCTCGGGCACCTGTGAGGAGGCCGAGCGCCATCGCAAGGAGCACGGCGGCGAGGCCGATGGCGTTGAGGATGTCATGACGCTCGATGCGCTCCACTCGCCAGAGGCTAGGCGCTCGACCAGCCGAATCGGGGGCACACGTGTCACGTTTGGCAAGGTTGCCCTTCAGGCGCTCCCGGTCGCCCCGGCGAACGCTCGGAGCTCGGCGGCCAGGAGGTCGGGTTCCTCCATCGCCGCGAAGTGGCCGCCGCGATCGAGTTCGCTCCAGTGCACCACGTCGAAGCGACGTTCGGCCCAACGCCGGGACGACTTGTAGATCTCGACCGGGAAGATCGCTCCGCCCATCGGCACCTCGACCGTCTTGGGCCCGGTCGAGCCGTCGCGCTTGTACTCGTGATAGATCCGGGCGGCCGAGCCGGCGGTGTTGGTGAGCCAGTAGAGCGAGACGTTGTCGAGGAAGCGGTCGATGCTGACGGCGTCGAAGACCGAGCCGTCGGTGTCACACCAGGCCCAGAACTTCTCGAGGATCCAGCCACACAGGCCTGCCGGCGAGTCGGTGAGGCCGTAGGCGAGCGTCTGGGGTTTGGTGCTCTGCAGCTGGAAGTAGCCGTTGCCGTCGTCGAGGAAGTGGGCGGCCTCGGTGAGGTACTGCTGCTCCTCGGCGCTCAGGTCGGCGAGGTCCTCCTCGGTCGGGCGGGTCACCACCATGTTGAGATGGATGCCGGCGCAGTGCTCGGGGTCGAGGGCGCCGACGAACGACGTGATGACCGAGCCCCAGTCGCCGCCCTGGGCGAGATAGCGGTCGTGGCCCAGCCCGGCCATCAGCTCGATCCACATACCCGCGATGCGGCGCGGGTGCACCCCCTCGCTCGACGTCGGACCGCTGAAGCCGAAGCCGGGCAGCGATGGGCAAACCACCTCGAACGCCGGCACGGTGTCGTCGCCGGGGTCGGTGAGCAGGGGCAGGATGTCGAGGAACTCCACGATCGACCCCGGCCAGCCGTGGGTCAACAGCAGGGGCACCGCATCGGGGCGGGGCGACTCGGCGATCAGGACGTGGACCCGCTCGCCGTCGAGTTCGGTCACGACGTTCCGATAGGCGGCCAGCTCGCCCTCGAGGCGGCGCCAGTCGTAATCGGTACGCCAGTGATCGACGACCCGACGCAGCGTCGCCGGATGGGTGCCTCGGCTCCACGGCTCGCCGGGCGGATGGTCGGGCCACCGGGTGTCGTCGAGGCGACGCCGGAGGTCGGCGAGCGCCTCGTCGGTGACCTCGAAACGCAGGTCGTCGAGGGTGAGTGCATCGTGATCGGTCCCCATGGGGCCCAATCTTGCAGACTCAGCCCGTATTGCGCATTCCGGCGGCCACACCGTTCACCGTCAGGAGTAGCGCCCGCCTCAGGAGACCGTCGACCTCGCCACCGTCCTCGGTGAGGGCCCGGACCCGGTGCAGCAGGTCGACCTGGAGGACGTGGAGCGGATCGAGGTAGACGTTGCGGGTCTGCAGGGTGCGCAGCAGGACCGGGAGGTTGGCCAGGGGCTCACGCCCGGTGAGCCGGCCCAGCTCGTCGAGGGTGCGCTGGTGCTCGTCGACGACGGCGTCGAACAGGTGGCGGAGCTCGGGGTCGACCAGCGCCTCCACGTAGTTGGCGGCGATCGACAGGTCGGTCTTGGCCAGCGTCATCTCGACGTTGCCGACGAACGTCTGGAAGAACGTCCACCGGTCGAGCATCTCGGCCAGGACGTCGCCGTGACCGGCCTCGCGGGCGGCGGCCAGCCCGCTGCCGACCCCGAACCAGCCGGGGATGATCTGGCGCGACTGGGTCCAGCCGAAGACCCACGGGATCGCCCGCAGATCGTCGATGCTGGTGCCGCCTCCGCTCCGGCGGGCCGGGCGCGAGCCGATGTTGAGCGAGCCGAGCTCCTCGACCGGGGTCGAGCTCTGGAAGTAGCGGGGCAGGTCGGGATGTTCGACGAAGCGGCGGTACGCGGCGAACGCGGACGTCGACACCTCCTCCATCACCTCCGACCAGCCCTCCATCACCTCGGCCGAATGGCGTGAGTGGCGGTGGGCCACGGTGGCTTCGACCACGGCCGACAGGGCGAGATCGAGGTTGCGGTTGGCGATCTCGGGCTTGCCGTACTTGTCGGCGATGACCTCGCCCTGCTCGGTGATCTTGACCTCGCCGTCGATCACGCCCGACGGCTGCGACAGGATCGACTGGTTGGTCGGGCCGCCACCCCGCCCCACGGTGCCACCGCGGCCGTGGAACACCCGGATCCGGATGCCGTGGCGGCGCGCGACGTCACGGATGGTGCGCAACGCCTTGTGGATCTCCCACTGGCTGGTCGCGATGCCGCCGTCCTTGTTGGAGTCGGAGTAGCCGACCATCACCTCCTGCACCCCGCCTCGCAGCTCGACGATGCGGCGATAGCCGGGCACGGTGAGGAGCTGCTCGAGGGTCTGGTCGATCGCACGCAGATCCTCGATCGTCTCGAAGAGCGGCACGAAGCCGATGCGGGCGACACCGGCCGACAGGTCGATCAGGCCGACCTCGCGGGCCAACAGGACCGGCGCCAGGACGTCCTCGACGCCGCGAGTCATCGAGATGATGTAGCTCTCGATCAGGTCGTCGCCGTAGTCGTCGAGCAGGGTCCGCAGCACTCGGAACAGGTCGAGCACGTCGCCGTCGGGCACCGGCGTGCCGGGAGGGGCGAGCGGGCGACGGGAGTTGAGCTCGGCCAGGAGCAGGGAGCGGCGCGACGCCGCGTCGGTGGGATAGGTCACGCCGGTCGCGCCGAACAGGCCATCCAGGCTCTTGTGGTGTTCGCGACTGTGCTGGCGGATGTCGAGCTTGGCCAGGTGGAAGCCGAGGGTCTCGACCATGCGCTGCACCCGGGCCAGGCGGCCGCGAGCGACCAGCTGCCCGTCGTTGGCCTCGAGTGAGCGTTGCAGGAGGGCGAGGTCGTCGGCCAGTTCGTCCGGCGAGTGGTAGCGGCGCTCCCCCGCCGGCTGGCGGGCGGTCTCGACCAGCCGCTGCAACATGACAGCGAGGCGCAGGCGGTACCACTCCCCGTCGTTGATCTGGCCGACGATCGCATGGACGTCGGCGAAGGTCGCGGCGTCGGCCTCGACCGCCGCACGGAGCTCGTCGCTGACCGGGCGCACCAGGTCCGACGGGCTCAGCTCGGCCCGCAGCGCCTCGAGTTCCTCGGTGAGGATGCGGAGCGCACGAGCCCGCTGCAGGGCGACGACCTCGCGGGTCGTCGACGGAGTGACGTTCGGGTTGCCGTCGCGGTCGCCGCCGACCCAGCTGCCGAAGCGGATGGGCACCGTGCGGGTGTCGATCGGCGCCTCGATCGACTCGAGGGCCGCGTCGAGGTCGGACCAGACCTCGGGCAGGCCCTCGCGAGCCATCTGTTCGACGAAGTAGACGACGCTGCGGGCCTCGTCGACCGGGCGGGGGCGTTCTCGCCGGATCTCGTCGGTCTGCCACAGCGCGTCGAGCAGCTCGTCGACCCGACGATCGATGCGAGTGCGTTGGGCCGAGCGGGTCGTCGAACCGAGGCGAGCCTCGACCAGATCGGAGATCTCCGAGAGCTTGTCGATGATCGAGCGCCGCGACGCCTCGGTCGGGTGAGCGGTGAACACCGGCAGCAGGGCGGTGCGCTCGATCGCGGCGGTGATCTCCTCGACCGGGTGCTGTTCTGCCAGCCGCTGGAGGGTCGACGCGAGGCGGCCGTCCTCGGCCTTGCGGACGTTGAGCTCCTCGATGCGGTGGACCTGCTCGGTGGCGTTGGCGAGATGGAAGTAGGTCGTGAACGCTCGCACCAACCGGATGGCGTCGAGGACCGAGGCGTCGGCCAGGACCGAACGCAGCTCGACGCCGGCGGCGTCACCCTCCTTCCGGCGGAGTCGACGGGCCAGGATCCGGACTTGCTCGACCTGTTCGAGGAAGTCGCCGCCCTCCTGGCGGGCGATCGACTGCCCGAGTTGGGCGCCGAGACGGCGGATGTCGGCGCGCAGGGCGGCCGACACCGACTCGGTCGACGACGGATCGCTGACCGTCGGCGGGGCGGTGGGCTCGGTGGCGTCGCTGGCGTTCGTCACCCTGATGAAGGTAGCCAATGGGCGACGCCGAGCGGGCCGCTGCAGGGGCGTCGCTCGTCACGCTCGGACGGGTTGGCAGGCGCCCTCCGGCCCGAGAGGGCTCGGGCCGGAGAGCAGGTACTTCTGCCGTTCGGTCCCCCAGGAGAGAACCCTGGATCCGGGACGGACCCGACGCTACCGATGGCACCCGGCGGGTGTCACGGGCGACCTTTCCCAGCTGGTGCCCGCAGCCTGACCAAATTTGGGTGTTTCCACTCGTGGAGCCGGGGAACGTGGCGATTCGTCACGCGGCGGTGGGTCGTTTGGACTAAGCATGGACCATGACTTCAACAAGCATGTTCATCATTCGCCATTCCGCTCTCGGGCTCCGTGAGGGAGGGACCTGGAGCTGACCCCACCGCTGAGGTGGACGCTGTGAGGTTGTCGTCCGGCGATTTCTTGCCGGGCGACAACTCACATAGTGTCCGCGGGTATGGACTTCGCCATCCCGCAAGAGATCCAAGACCTGCTCGACGAGTGCGACGCCTTCATCGAGGCCGAGATCAAGCCGCTCGAGGCGCAGGACGACAACATCCGGTTCTTCGACCACCGCCGAGAATGGGCCCGCACCGACTTCGACAACGATGGCTGGCCCCGTGAGGAGTGGGAGCAGCTCCTCGGCGAGATGCGGCGTCGAGCCGACGCCGCCGGCCTGCTGCGCTACGCGCTCCCCTCCCGCTTCGGCGGGCGAGACGGCACCAACCTCGGCATGGCCGTCGTGCGTGAGCATCTCGCACACAAGGGTCTCGGGCTCCACAACGACCTCCAGAACGAGATGTCGATCGTCGGCAACTTCCCGACCGTGCTCATGCTCGAGATCCACGGCTCGGAGGAGCAGCAGAGCTACTGGATCCCCAAGATGCTCGCCGGCGAGGCCCGTATCGGCTTCGGTCTGACCGAACCGCTCCACGGCTCGGACGCCACCTGGATGGAGACGACGGCCGAGCGCGACGGCGACGAGTGGATCCTCAACGGTGCGAAGCGATGGAACACCGGCATGCACGCCGCCACCCACGACTACGTGTTCGCTCGCACCTCGGGTGAGGCCGGCGACGCCGAGGGCATCTCGTGCTTCATCGTCCCGGTCGAGACCCCCGGGTTCAACATCGAGTTCATGTGGTGGACCTACAACATGCCCACCGACCACGCCGAGGTGACCCTCACCGACGTGCGCGTTCCGGCCTCGACGATGCTCGGAGCCGAGGGCAAGGGTCTCGGTGTCGCTCAGACCTTCGTCCACGAGAACCGGATCCGTCAGGCCGCCAGCTCGTTGGGGGCCGCCCAGTACTGCATAGACGAATCGGTGAAGTACGCGCGCGAGCGCAAGCTCTTCGGCAACCCGCTCAGCCGGAACCAGGCGATTCAGTGGCCGCTGGCCGAGATGCACACCGAGGCCGAGATGCTCCGGTCGCTGATCCACAAGACGGCGTGGGAGATGGATCAGGGCACCGACCCGCTTCGGATCAGCGACAAGGTCGCGATGTGCAACTACCGGGCCAACCGGTTGGTGTGCGAGGCGGCCGACAAGGCGATCCAGGTGCACGGCGGCATCGGCTACAGCCGCCACATGCCCTTCGAGCACATCTACCGTCACCACCGTCGCTATCGGATCACCGAGGGGTCGGAGGAGATCCAGATCCGTCGGGTCGCCCAGTTCCTGTTCGGGTTCGCCGGGCCTCGCAAGGCGTCGCTCGGCCCGAGCTTCGCGGCACGGTTCAACTCGGTCCAGCGCGGCGCCCCCGCCTCCTGGCTCGACTGACCCCACTCGA
>JAWSVN010000216.1:0-11676 GCA_033851875.1 Acidimicrobiales bacterium | reverse complement strand
CCGCTGAGTGACCCGATCCCGAAGAGAGACGCGGCGGTTCGGAGCGCGACCGAGGGTGAAGGTCAGTCGACGCCGAGGCGGGCGCGGGTGAGGAAGGCGGTGTGTGCGACCATGCGATGGTCGGGACGCACCGCCGCTCCCTCGATGTACCAGTTGCGGTGCAACACCTCCATCGTGCGCTCCTCGAGGAACGGCGAGTCGGCGAGGGCGTGGCGCAGCTGGGTCGCCTGGGTGATCGACGGGGTGTAGGCCACCAGCACGCCACCGGGCCGCATCGCCTCGGTGAGGTGCGGCACCACCTGCCACGGCTCGGGCAGGTCGAGCACGGCACGATCGATGTCGGTGAGGTCGAGCGACTCGTAGGCGGAACGGATCTGGAGGTCGTAGCGGTCCATCGCCGCCTCGCCGCAGAACCCCACGATGTTCTTGCGAGCCCGCGCCGCGAAGTCCTCGCGAAGCTCATACCCCGTGACCGTCGCCCCGGCCCGCAACAGGCCGATGCTCATCGCCCCCGACCCGACCCCCGACTCGAACACCCGGTGGCCGGGCCCGATGTCGGCCAGCATCAGGATCGGGGCGATGTCCTTCGGGTAGATGACCTGCGCGCCCCGCTTCATGTGGAGCACGTAGTCCTCGAAGGTCGGCCGGAACGCCCGGAACTTCTGGCCCTTCGTCGACGCCACCTGCACACCCTCGGACTGCCCGATCAGCGCCTCGTGGGGCAGGATGCCCGCATGGGTGTGGAACTCGTCGCCGGCGGCGAGGGTGATCAGGTAGCGGTGGCGACGGTTGTCGGCCAACAGCACCAGGTCGCCTTCGGTGAACGGCCCGGAGGGGGCCTCGAGCGGGATCGTCATGACGGGCTCCAGAGGTCTCAGCGTTTGCGGACGAGTTCGACGGGCACGGGCTCGGCACCACCCGCACGGTTGGCCAGGCGGCAGAACGAGCAGATCTCGGTCGACGCCGGCGAGCCACAGGTGGTGCAGCGGCCGATCGTCGAGCGGTCAGCGTCGGCTCCGACCGAGTTGCCAACATCGAACCGGTCGACGCCGCGAGCGAGGAAGCCGAAGTAGAACGCCTGCTTCGCGCCGGGCGAGCGCTCCTCGGTGAGGTTGAGGGCTTCCTTGTAGTGGGCGTGCTTGTTGCCGAGCGCCATCGGGCACTCCTCGACCTGGTAGTCGATGCCGCGCAGCACGCAGTAGGCCGCCATCTCCCGCTCCGACAGGCGGACGAGGGGTTTGATCTTGCGAGGGAAGCCGTTGCCGGCCGGCAGCATCGGGCGTTGACGAGCCAGGTAGTCGGCCTCCCACCGCAACACGTTGCCGTAGAGCACGGCGGCTTCGTCGTCGAGGTTGTGGCCCGTGACCACGGCGTCGAAGCCGCCCTCCACCGCAGCGGAGTCGAACAGATGGCGTTTCGAGAGGCCACACGCCGAACACGGCACCCGGTTGGTCACGGCGGCCGCGGTGGGCACGTCGAAGCCGTGATCGGCTCGTAGGTCGATCTGTCGCAGCGCGGCGCCCCGCGCCTCGGCGAAGGCCCGGACGTAGCGGCCGCTCTCGTCGGAGTAGTCACCGATGCCGAGCCCGATGTAGAGGCCCTCGGCGTCGTAGCCGATCTCGAGGAGGAGGTCCCAGACCGCGAGGCTGTCCTTGCCGCCCGAGACGGCGACGAGGAGCCGCTCCCCCGGCTCGGCCATCGAGAACTCGCGCAGCGTCCGCTCCACCTGCTCGCGGCAGTACTTGAGGAAGTGGTCGCTACAGAAGTTGGCGTTGTGCCGACGAACGTCGACGACGGCCGGACCCTTGCAGACCCGGCATTTCATGCGCCACCGGAGATCACGGGGCGGATCTCGATCTCGGCGTCGTCGGGAAGGATCGAGTCGCCCGGCACGAGGGCGCCGTCGCGGATGACCAGTACCGATTCCCGGCTGAGTTCGAAGCGGTTGAGGAGCTTCACCACCGAGATGGGTCCGTCGACCTCGACTTCCCGGCGCGGGTTGCGCAGCAGCACCTTCACGCCCCGCAGGATACGCGGTGGGTCCGAGCGTCAGCTGCTGCGGCGAGCTTTTCGCTCGGCCCGCTTCTGCGCCTTGCCCGCCTTCTTCGACGCCTTGCGTGACGCCTTCGCCGAGGCCTTGGCTGCCTTCTCGGCCTTGGCGTCGTCCTTGGCGGCGCGCTTGAACTGCTTCATCTGCTCGCCGTGGGTGATCGGCAGGTGCTCGATGACGAACTTGTCGCCGGGCTTGGACGACGAGAGGTCGATGAGTTCGGTCGGCTCGGACTTCTTCCTCAGGAAGCGGTAGAGGGCGATCAGGCCCGAACTGAAGACCCACGACTTGGCCGGCCCGCCGACGTAGCGGGCGACGCCGAAGCGGAGGAGGCGCGCCAGCATCAGAGGCGGCGGATCTCGAGCACGGTGCTCTTCTTCTGCCCCGACTTCTTGCCCATCGTGTAGATGATGAAGAGGAGCAGCATGGCGACGACCGAGCCGCCGATGGCGACCTTCTTCTTCGAGTCCTCGGCCACGGTGTCGACCTGGCCCTGGATGTCGCGGATCTTCGACTCGATGTCGGAGGGGGTGATCTTCGTGGTCTCGGTCATCACATCACTCGATTCTTGGCACGGTTGAGCAGCATGGCGAGCAGGGCGAGCAGCGACACGAGAGTCAGGATGGCGGCGCCGTAGGGCAGCAGCGACAAGCCGCCTCCACCGTTCGTGCCGTCCGGGCCTTCGGCCTGCACGAGGCGGAGGACGCCCAGGACGAGGAAGAAGAAGCCGAGGAACATGCACACGGCGCCGGCGATCCCGAGACCCAGGTACTTCCCCAGGGTCTTCAAGGGCTCGACGGTCTCCTGCTTCGCGTAGTCGACGAGCATCTTCTGGAGTTCCTGGGCTTCTCCCAGGGGGTTGGACTTCGCCACGTGCACCGCTTTCTGGTCGCCTCCACTGCGCAGCGCCGAGTGTAGGGCGTCGAGACTCTCCGCGCGGACTTCGCGCCGACTCGGCTCAGGCACAACGCAACGATGCGATGTCCCCCGCCGTCAGTCGGTACGGATCTCGAGTTCGAACATCTCGGCCGCCTCGCGCATCATCGTCTCGAGGGCGTCGAGCCGTTCCTCTGTCGACGGTGCGCAGAGCAGTTGGTGACGGTCGAGCGGGCCGAGCGGCGCGGCTGCGAGGAGTTGGAACGACCGGGTCGTCGGCTCGGCGTCGAACTCCGGGAGCGGGCCGACCCGACGCCCAGCCTCGGCCGCCAGCGCCCAGGTCCGGCGCAACAGGGCGCCGACCGTTTCGGCCCGGTCGTCGAGGTGGGCGCCCGGGGCGTCGTCGTCGGGCCACCACTCGATCTCGGCGAGCGGGTAGGGGTCGTCGTCGAGCCAGCGGACGACCCGGAAGCGCTCGGTGCCGACGGCGACCAACGCCGTGCGGCCGTCGGGAAGCCGGCGATGGTCGATGATCTTGGCGGCGGTGCCGACCTCGGTGCGGACGTCGTCGCCGCCGACCTCGTGGCCTCGTTCGATCAGGACCACCCCGAAGGGTTGCCCCTCGAATCGGCCGCCATCGTCGAGGAGGTCGGCCGCCATCGCTCGGTAGCGCGGCTCGAAGATCTGCAGTGGCAGCACGGCGCCGGGCACGAGCGCCGAACCCAGCGGGAACTGTGGGAGCAGCACGAGGCAGAGGCTAGTTCGAGGCGACCGCGGCGTCGGGATCGAGCTCGCCGACCGTGGGTCCGACCGGGTACTCGGCGAGCTCGAGGAGGAAGGGCTCCTGGGCGCTGACCAGGTCGCCGTTGATGCCGGCGCCGACACCGGCGACCTCGCCGTTGGCGATGTAGGCGAACGCGATCGACGTGCCGGCTTCTGACGAGGAGTCGACGTAGCCGGACAGCGCGGTCACCCCGTTGAGGGTGCCGGTCTTGGCCCACACCAGGCCGTCGGCGATCGTCTCGTCGACCCGATTGCGAAGCGAGCCCCGCTCGCCGCCGACGCTCAGGGTGTCGGCGAACGCCGAGTCGGCACCCGCCCGGTCGAGGAGGTCGACGAGGAGCTGGCAGGTGACGAGGTCGGTCTCGGCCAGCCCGGACCCGTCGTCGATGACGACGCCGCTCAGATCGAAGCCCTGTTCCAGCAGGATCGTCTCGACCGCGGCGGCGCCGGCCTCGGTCGACCCGGCGCCCACCCGGCGCAGACCGAGGTGCTTGACGAGCACCTCGGCGCCGTAGTTCGACGAGTAGGAGTTGACGTGGGTGGCGAGGTCGAGGACGGGGGCCGAATCGATCGACGCGATCACGGTCGCTCCGGCCGGTGCGGCGCCCCGCTGCGCGCTCGCGGTGATCGTCACACCCCGCTCGTCGAGGAGGCGGGTGAACACCTGGGCGGCGTGCTGGGCCGGGTCGGCCGCCTGGGTCCGGGCCGCCATCGACGAGAACGTCGCCGGCCAGGTCGTGTGACCCTCGTTGACCGCCAGCGCCGAGAGCGGTCCCGACTGCTGCTGCACGATCAACCGCTCTGCCCACGGCCCGACCCGCAGCTCGTCGAACAGGGAGTCGTCCCCGAGGACGCCGCCCTGGACCTCGGTGATGCCGGCGGCGACGACCGCGTCGGCGAGGTCCTCGAGGCGGGTGTGGTAGCGGGCGGTGCCCTCCTCGTACTGGGTCCACCAGTCGGCGGTCGACAGGTAGGGGTCACCACCGCCGATCAGCACCAGGTCGCCCGACACGATGCCGTCGGCGACGGGCCCGGTGACGGCGACGGTCGTCTGGAAGCGATGATCGGGTCCGAACTCGGCGAGGGCGGCGAAGGTCGTCAGGAGCTTCTGGTTCGATGCCGGCACGAGCGGGAGGAGCGGGTTGTGGGCTCGCAGCACCCGGTCGTCGACCTCGGCGATGAGGCACGCCGGGTAGTCGCCGGTGGCGGTGATGAGGGCATCGAGGGCCGGCCCGACCTCGTCGTCGATCACGGGTGCGCGCAGGGTCTCGGGGATCCGGCGGGCCGACAGGACCGGGGTGGTCAGTTCGCGCTCGTAGACGAACGCGTCCTCGCGGGCCTCGTCGATGTCGGCGGCTTGCGCCGTCTGCCAGGCCGCGATCGAGATCACGACGAGGAGGACGAGGGGCAGCCATCGGCGCAGGAAACGAGCGAGATCCATGACGGCGGCGAGCGTACCGTGCCCCCGGTCGCCACCGGGGACACGGTGCTCGATGTCAGGCTCGGCGGTCGAGGTGGCGGCGGCGGCGCCAGAGGTGCTCGAGGGCGGTGACGGCCCGGTTGGCCGAGCCGTAGCAGAGGCGTCCGGTGGCGAGCACGGCGGCCGGGCCGGCGTTGTCGGGGTCGGCCGTCGCCAGCTCGGTGGCGGTCAGGATCGGCTTGCCGGTCGCCTCCGAGATCGAGGCGGCGGCCTCGGCGAAGCGGCGGTCCTGGCGCTCGTGGTAGTCGACGATGCGCTCGAGTCCGTGGTCGGGGTAGAAGGCGCCGTCGCGCATCATCCGTGCCTGGTTCGACTGGATGCCGAGGCCGAGGTAGACGATCGCGTCGACGTCCGGGTGTTCGGCGATCATCGCCATCACCTCGGGGATCGTGTCGCGGGTCTCGCCGCCGGCGAGGTCGACGGGGTTGTTGCGGCTCCATCGGGGCGGGAGCTTGGTGTCGATCTGGGCGAGCAGATCCTCGGGCAGTGCCATCAGCTCGAGCTCGGACGAGTGGATGGCGTCGGCGGTCACCACGCCCCAACCGCCGGCGGTCGTCATCACGACGACGCGGTTGCCCGTCGGCAGGGGTTGGGTGGCGAAGGTGGCGGCGGCCTCGAAGGCCTCCTCCACCGTGGCCGCTCGGGTCACGCCGGCCTGACGCATGGCGCCGTCGAACACCCGGTCGTCCGACGCGAGCGAGCCGGTGTGGCTGGCGGCGGCGGCCGCTCCCCCGGCGGTGGCGCCACCCTTGACGATGACGAGCGGCTTGCGGGCGGCGATGTCGCGGACCCGCTCGTAGAAGGCTCGGCCCTCCTGGATGCCCTCGACGTAGGCGAGTCCGACCTTGGTGGCGTCGTCGTCGGCGTACCAGGAGAGGAAGTCGGGCACGGTGGTGGCGGCCGCGTTGCCGGCGCTCACCGCTCGGGAGATGCCGACGCCGGTCTGGCGGCTCCAGTTGAGGAACGACGACACGAAGTTGCCCGATTGTGACGCCACGCCGATCCCGCCGGCCGGCGGGTAGGGGGCGACGATCTGGGCGCACAGCTGGGCCGGGGTCGACACCACGCCCTGGCCGTTGGGGCCGGCCATCAGGATCCCGAGATCCTTGGCCACCGCCACCAGCTCGGCCTGGGCCTTGATCCCCTCCTCGCCGGCCTCGCCGTAGCCGGCCGAGGTGAGGAAGGCGGCGGTGATTCCCTTGGCCGCGCACTGGCGGAGGAGTTCGATGTTGGTCGACGCCGGGGTGCAGACGAACACGAGGTCGATCTCGCCCTCGGGCAGGTCGTCGATCGAGGTCGCGCACTGCACGCCGAGCACCTCGGAGCCGTCGCGGTTGGTGGCGAACACCTTGCCCTCGTAACCGGAGGCGAGGATGTTGTGCAGGCTGACGAACCCGAACTTACCGGGGTGGGTCGAGGCGCCGGCGACGACCACGCCGCGGGGCTCGAACAGGGCGCGGAACTGGGCGTCGGAGTAGCTGGAGCCGGTGGTCGGGGTGCTCATCGGGTGACCTCCACGAGGGCGTCGACGGCGACGGGTTTGCCATCGACGACGAGGACGGGATTGCAGTCGATCGAGCGGATCTCGTCGTGCGAGGTCACGGCGTCGGACAGCGCGAGCAGGACGCCGGCGAGGGCGTCGCGGTCCACGGCCGGTTCGCCTCGGAACGCGCCGAGCAGGTCCTGGGTGGCGAGGTCCTCGAGCATCTCGGCGGCGTCGACGGCGTCGATGGGCGCCAGGCGGATCGACACATCGGCGATCGCTTCGGCGAGGATCCCGCCGACGCCGAGGAGCACGGTCGGCCCGAACTGCGGGTCGGTCGACACCCCGCAGATGAACTCGCGGTTCGACTTGACCATCGGCGCCACGAGCAGCGACACGTCGCCGTCCTCGGGGCGTGCGGCGGCGAGGAGGTCGTCGCAGGCGGCCCGCACGGCGGCGGCGTCGCCGAGCGACAGCTTCACCAGCCCGCGCTCGGTCTTGTGGGCGATGGCGTCGCCGTTGAGCTTGGCCACCACTGGGAAGCCCATCCCCTCCGCGGCGGCCACGGCCTCGTCGGTGGTGGCGACCACCGCCTCGTCGAGGAAGGGCACGCCGTGGGGCGCCAGCAGGGCCTTCGATTCTCGCTCGGACAAGGTACGGGTGTCGGTCGTGGTGCTCGCAGACATCGCCCGAACGTTAGGGAACCGCCGCGGAGCCGTCCAAAGCAGCGGGCCGACGTCCGCCCGCACGGCCCTCAGACGGCCGGTTCGAGCGCCGACCGGATGAACACGGTGAGGTGATCGAAGCGCGCCTCGAGCGCGTCCTGCGAGAAGGGGTCGGCGTCGAGGAGGCCGTGGAGCATCGAGTGGTCGCTGAAGTACGTGAGCAGGGCGCCGTAGCCGGTGAGCACGAGGTGTTCGGCATCGTGGCGACGGAACGTGCCGGTGTCCATCTCTCGCTCGAAGAAGGCGACGGCCCGCAAGAAGTGGGGACGGAGCGCCTCGCCGAGGTCGAACCCGAGATGGCTCTGGTCGGTGAGCGCCTCGCGGCGCACGATGCGCACCATGTCGGGGTTGAGGCGGAAGAAGTCGAAGCTCGCCTCGAGCACGGCGTCGACCACGGCCCAGCCGTCGAGGTCCGGGTCGCGGGCGCCGTCGATGCGGGCCGCCCAATCGGTGAGGGCCTCGCGCATCAGCTCCTGGTAGATCGCTTCCTTGGACGGGAAGTAGTGGAGCAGGCTCGGTCGCCGGATGCCGACACCGGCGGCGATGTCGTTGAGCGACGTGCCCTCGAAGCCCTGGTTGGCGAAGCAGTGGCGGGCCTCGGAGAGGATGAGGTCGCGGGTGCTGAGGTCGGGCACGGGCCCGACCCTAGCGGTGGGGCGTCCACTGCGGCAGCGGGGATAGCGTGCAGCCCATGGAGATCATCGCCGCCGTGTTCATGGACGACATCGAGCTCCGGTCGGTGCCGGGTCCGTCGACCCGCATCGACCTGGCCGGCATCCAGTTCTCCGCACCGGCGCCGGCACCGGTTCCGACCACGGTCGCACCCCACCTGGTGGTGCTGGTGTGGAACCCGCCGACCGACGGCGATGGGAACGACTCGAAGTCGTTCGGCGCCCTCGAGGTCGTGTTCCGTCCCCTCGACGGCGACCCGGATGCCGAGCCGTTGGCCCGCAACGTGCAGCCTCTCGAGATCGAGCCCGGCAAGTTCAACTACCGGCTGGTGCGGGCCGACCTGCCCTTCGACGACTACGGCACCGTGATCGCTCACTGCTCGCTCGACGGAGGGCCGAGCCAACCGGTTCCCTACACCCTGCTCCCCCCGGTCGAGTAGGCCGCCGAGCAGGCCCGGCGGGTCCGATGGACACCTCCGGCGACGGACGCGTCGCCCTCGTCTCCTCGCACCCGACCCCACAGGTCGCGGCGGGCGAGCTGCTCGGAGCGGCGTTCGAGGCGGTCGGCCCGACGCCCGATCTGGTCATCGTGGCGGCCGCCGGTCGGCATCGCCGACAGCTCGAGACCTTGTTGGCGGCCGCCGACGACCTGTTGGCGCCCGGTTTGCTGATCGGTGTCGGCACCTCCTGCCTGGCGTCGCCGCTGACCGCGGCGGCCGACGGCTTCGGCATCCTTGCGCTGAGCCGCTCGTCGGTGAGCGCACACCCGGTGTCATTCCACGACGACGGCCGGGTCGTGACCGGGCTGCCATCGCTCGTCGGCGAGCCGGTCGTGACCGTGCTCGGCGACGCCGCCTCGTGCTCGCTGCCAACGATCATTCGGGAGATCGCCATCGGGGCCCCGGGCGCGGTGGTGACCGGCGGTCTACTCCCCCGCGATCCCGATGCCGGGGCGCGAGCGGACCTCTGGTTGGGTGGAGGGTGGTTGGGTGGAGTGCATCAGGCCGACGGCGCCCTCGTGCTGACGGCGCCCGGTGCCACTCCGGTCGGCGGCGCCCAGGGTCTGCGGCCCGTCGGGCCGACCCGCGTCGTCACCGCCGTGGAGGGCGCAATGGTCCTCGAGCTCGACGGTCGCCCGGCCGCGGATGTTGTGGCGGAGGACGTCGCTGTGGCCGATCCGCGTCCGTTCGGCGCCGAGCACTTGGTCCTCGCAAGGGTCGCCGACGTCGAGCCGGGGAGCGTCCCGGTGTCGATCGGTCCGGCGACTCCTGTGCTCGGGGTGCAGCGGGCCCGCCGGGCGATCGCGGTCGGTGGCGACGCCGCGACGGCCATGGCCGTGCCGCCATGGCTGTGGGTCGGTGCTCGCGTCTGTCTGGCCGAGGACCATCCCCGGTGGCTCCGGGACGAGTTGCGTCGCCGCCCGCCCGCCGCCGCTCCGATCGGCCTCGCGATGGGCGACGCCGACGGCCTCACCGCGCTCGGTGTCGTCGGCGACGTGGTCGACGAGGTCCTGGGTCTTCGGGTCACCAGCGTGGTCGGCCCCACCGACGATGGTGCGGTCGCCGATGGGGGCGCCCGGCTGGTCGTCGTCGGTCTCGCCGGCTCGGGCGACGCCCACCCCGCTCACTGACGCTGCGTCACAGGACCGTCATCGGTTCGTCACGCTCCGTCGGGAACCACGACGGCGGGTGGCAACGCCTGAGGACGCATGAAGCGCACACGTTCTCCCCAGCACACGCCGGCCTCCTCTCGCGGGAAGCGTCGGATCCTGGCCGCGACGCTCGCCGCAGTTCTCGTCGTCTCGGCCTGTTCGTCACCCGACCGCGATGCCGACGAGGCCCTCTTCGACGACCGAGCCGAGGACGCCTCCGGCGGCGACGAGAGCTCCGACAGCGAGGAGAGTTTCGCTCCCGCCCCCACCGCGTCGAACGACGCCGAGGACCTCGGGGGGGTCGACGAGGACGCATCGAGCGACCCGATGGAGGAATCGTCCGACGACCTCGTCGAGGGCGAGTCGGCCCGGGACGGAGGACTCTTCGCCCCGGAGGTCGACGAACCGTCGTCGATCGACGAGAACAACACCTTCGAGAACTACGGCTACCGGAGCTTCGTCGCCGCCGCCGACGATCCCCTGTCGACCTTCGCCCTCGACGTCGACACCGGATCGTGGACGATTGCCCGAGGCTGGCTCGACCAGGGCCAGCTGCCGCCGATCGACTCGGTCCGACCCGAGGAATGGGTCAACGCCTTCGACTACGACTACGACGCTCCCCGCTCCGGCCTCGACGTGCAGGTCGATGGCGCCCCGTCGCCCTTCGACGACGACAACGTGCTCGTCCGCATCGGGGTGCAGGCGGAGATCGTCGACGCCGCCGACCGTCCCGACGCCTCGCTCGTCTTCGTCGTCGACACCTCCGGCTCGATGGACCGCAACGACCGCCTCGGCCTGGTGAAGGACTCGCTCGAGGTCCTCGTCGAGGAACTCGGTGACGGCGACACGGTCGCCATCGTCACCTACGACAACCGTTCCGGCATCGTGCTCGAGCCGACCCCGGCCACCGAGCGCGACGCGATCCTCGATGCCATCGACGACCTCCGGCCCGGTGGGTCGACCAACCTCGAAGCCGGCCTCGAGCTCGGCTACGACCTCGCCGCCGAGATGTTCGTGCCCGACGGGATCAACCGGGTCGTGCTCGCCTCCGACGGCGTGGCCAACGTCGGCACGACCGAGGTGGACGCGCTGGCGGCGATGATCCGTGACGATGCCGACGAGGGCATCAACCTCGTCACCGTCGGCTTCGGCATGGGCAACTACAACGACGTCACGATGGAGCAGCTCGCCGACCAGGGAGACGGCTTCTATGCCTATGTCGACTCCTTCGCCGAGGCCGAGCGGCTCTTCGCCGACGAACTGACCTCGACGTTGTTGACCGTCGCTCGCGACGCCAAGATCCAGGTCGAGTTCGACCCCGACGTCGTCGAGGCCTACCGGTTGATCGGCTTCGAGAACCGGGGCGTGCTCGACCGCGACTTCCGCAACGACGACGTCGACGCCGGCGAGCTCGGAGCCGGCCACCAGGTGACCGCCCTCTACGAGATCGAGCTCGCCCGGGGCGCCTCCCTCGACGATCGTGACGATCTCGGTGAGGTGTTCCTGCGGTGGGAGGATCCGACGAGCGGGTCGATCAACGAGATCCGCGACGGCATCGACCCCCGAGATCTCACCGGCTCGTGGGGCGCGACCGCCGACGACATGAAGCTGGCCACCCTCGTCGCCACCTTCGCCGAGGTGAGCCGTGACAACGACTACGCCGCCGACGTCGAGCTCGACGATCTGGCGGTCGAGATCGAGCGACTGGCCGACGATCTCGATCGGCGTGACCCCAACCACGACGCCGTCGAGCAGCTGCTCGACCTGGTCGAGACGGCGGCCCGCCTGTCGTAGCGGGGAGCGCCGAGTTCGGTCCTGAGGGGAGACCGGACGCCTGCCGCGGCGGGCGTCCGGCTCAGGGCGGGCCGGGGTAGTCGCACGAGCGACCGCCCAGGCCGTTGCGCGCCCGACTCTCGCGTGGTGGAGTTGGGTCGTTCTGGCGGCGCCTGGCGCCGTG
>JAWSVN010000215.1:0-2957 GCA_033851875.1 Acidimicrobiales bacterium | reverse complement strand
TGGTTGCGGAGCTGCTGCCACTCGTCGTCGGTCAGCTTCTCGCTCTTGTTCAGGATCTCGGCCGGCACGGTGATCTTGCCGAGGTCGTGGAGGAGGACACCCCATGCCAGCTTGGCCCGGTCGTCGTCGCTCAGGCCGATTTCGACGGCGATCAGGTCGGCGTAGGCCCGCACCCGTTCGGTGTGGCCGCGGGTGAGCCGGTCGTGGTCTCCGACGGCGGTGACCATCTCGAGCGCGGCCACGGCGGTCGAGTTCGCGTCTTCGCCGAGGGGTCCGGACGCGATGCCCTCTCGAGCGGCGAGCTTCTTGACGGTGCCGGCCCGGAGCGCGGTCGAGAACCGGGAGGGAGCGGTGTCGGGGAAGACCAGCGACACCTCGAACAGGGCAGCGAGCGGAAGGAGGTGGCGCGCCACCCGTTCGGTGGCGAACGACACCGTGGCCGCCACCGCGACGGCCTGGACGAGCCAGACGACCATGCCGGTCCAGCCCTCGGGATGCCAGAACCAATGGCTGACCCCACGCACTGCGAGCCAGGCGAACACGATCGGCAGCAGCCAGGATGCGACCCGGAGTCCGCGAGCGAGGCCGGGCGCGCGCGACCAGCTCTGCTCGGCCGCTCCGCGGGTCGGTTCCGACGCTCTCATCGGCCAGAGCATCGGAGGGGCTGCAGCCCTGCTTGAGGCGGTGGGGAGTCCGGATCAGCAGGATTGATCCGTTCGACCTGTCCGGTTCGGCGCCGACCGGGCTCCAGATGTGAAACTGCGCACATGGCCTCGCTCGAAACGTCCCCGCCCGGTGCCGCCGATGTCGTCGTGGTCGGCGCCGGGCTCGCGGGGTTGGCTGCCGCCGTCGCCTGCCAGCGGTCCGGGCGCGTCGTCGTCGTCGTCGAGGCGTCCGACGGGGTGGGCGGGAGGGTTCGGACCGACACCGTCGACGGTTTCCGGCTCGATCGGGGCTTCCAGATCCTGCTGACGTCGTACCCCGAGCTCGAAACCCAACTCGACGTCGACGCCCTCGACCTGCGCCGCTTCGACCCGGGGGCGCTCGTGTGGGACGGGCAGCGACTGTCGCGAGTCAGCAACCCCCTTCGTCGTCCGCAGGATCTGTGGTCGACGGCGACCGCACCCCTGGGGTCGCCCCTCGACAAGGCCCGGCTGGCGCGGCTCGGCCTCCGGCTCCGCCGGACCGACACCCCGGCGCTGTTGCGAGGCGACGACGTCTCGACCCGAGCGGCCCTCGACGCCGAGGGCTTCGGGCCCGAGATGGTCGAGCGGTTCCTGCGTCCCCTCGTCGGGGGCATCCAGCTCGACGGGGAGCTGGCGACCAGTCGCCGCATGTTCGACACGATCTTCCGGGCCCTGGCGATCGGCGATGCTGCCGTGCCCGCCGCAGGCATGCAGGCCGTGCCCGACCAGCTGGCCGGTCAGCTCCGCCCGGACACCGTCTGGCTCGAACAGCCCGTGGCCGAGGTCGGCGGCGGCCGGGTGACCCTCCGGTCCGGTGCCCAGATCAGCGCCACGGCCGTGGTCGTCGCCACCGAGGGTCCGGCTGCGGCGGAGCTGCTCGGCCTCGAGGCGCGAGCCTCACGCCCGGCGTCGGCGGTCTGGTTCAGCGCGCCGTCGGCGCCGATCGACGACGCAGCGATCGTGCTCGATGGCGTGAGCGACGGGCCGGTGCGCAACATCGCTGTGATGACGAACGTGGCCCCCGAGTACCGCGTCGACCCATCCACCGATCACGAGGCCCTCGTCGTGGCGGCGATCCCGGGCCGAGAGGCGCCCGACGCGGCAACTGACGCCGCCGACCAGCTGAGAGGCCTGTGGGGAAGCCAGGTCGATGCCTGGCGGGTGCTCCGCACCGACGTCATCCCGCACGGCCAGCCCGATCAGTCGCCCCCGTTCTCGCCCAAGCGTCGAGTCGCGCTCGGCGATGGCCTCTTCGTGTGCGGCGACCATCGCGACACGGCCTCGATCCAGGGCGCGCTGTTCTCGGGCCGTCGCTGCGCCGAGGCCGTGCTCTCCTCGCTCGAGGCGCGGTCCGAGCGGTGAGCGCGCCGCTCCCGGTGACCGCCGAGGGACCGCCACTGGGGCGCCGGACGGTGATGACCCAGCGGTGGGACGAGCTCGTCTACCTCCACTGGGCCTACGACCCTGCCGTCATCCAGGCACACCTGCCCGATGGGGTGCGGGTCGACACCTTCGACGGGGCCGCGTGGATCGGCCTGATCCCGTTCGAGATGCGCCGCATCGCCTTCCCGCCAACCCCGTCGGTGCCGTGGCTCGGCTCGTTCGTCGAGGTGAACGTGCGGACCTACGTCGTCGACGAGCGAGGCCGTCGGGCGGTGTGGTTCCTCTCCCTCGACATCCCTCGGACCGTTCCCATCCTGGTCGCTCGTAGCGCCTTCGGGTTGCCCTACTGCTGGGCGGCGACGGGTCACACGACGTCGGCCGGTGGCCGTCCCGGCGACCCGGCCCGGAGCCGCACGGGCGTGCGGCACCGCTACGAGGTGCGACGGCGGCGGCCCGGCCCGGCCCCCGGCGCCCTCGGCGTGATCGACATCGAGATCGGCGACGACCGTCCCGAGGACGAACAGACCCCGTTCGAGATCTGGTCGAGCGCTCGGTGGGGCCTCGTCACGACGACGCGCGGTCGGGTGCGGCACGGCGCCGTCACCCACGAACGATGGCCGCTGCGCCGTGCGACCCTGCACGGCGTCGACACCGGCCTCGTGGGGGCCGCCGGCCTGCCGGCGCCGGAGGGCGATCCGATCGTCGGCTACTCTCCGGGCGTCCAGGTCGATCTCGCCTGGCTCGAACCGCCGACCTCGCCCCGGGGTGGGTCTCGATGACCTGGGTGTTGGTGGCGTCGACGGCCGCGACCTGGTTCATGGTCGGCTTGATCTGGGTGATCCAGGTCGTCCACTACCCGATGCTGGTGCGCATGTCGGCGCTCCGGCC
>JAWSVN010000214.1:0-13407 GCA_033851875.1 Acidimicrobiales bacterium | reverse complement strand
CCGGCGGTGAGGATGGCCTTGTCGAGGCGCACGTCGGCCTCGTAGATCACGCCGTCGGCGGTGTCGGTGCCCGAGGAGTAGGCGCCGTCGCCGCTGGCGCCGGCACCCGACGCGTCATCGGCGGTGGCCGAGGCGGTGTTGACATGGGGGTTGGGGGTCGACGTGCCGGCGTCGGTGAGGGCGCCGGTCTGCGGGGTGGCGGTGAAGCGCACCTCGACGCTCTCACCCGGCGTCAGATCGGCGATGTCGGTCCAGTCGAGGACGAGGCCGGTGGCGGCGCTGCCGCTCTCGGTCGGGTCGCCGAGGGCGCCACAACCGGGTGAGCACAGCTGCGACGAGCCGGCGTCGTAGGTCCAGTTGTCGGGCAGCACGTCGTTGACATCGACGTCGATGGCGTCGGCGGTGCCGGCGGTGTTGGTCACCGCGATCCGCCATTCGAACGACTGGCCGACCGCGGCCTCGTCGCTCTCGGAGCCGTCGGCGACGGTCTTGGCGATCGCCAGGGTCGGGAAGTCGATCGTGAGGTCGACGGTGTCGGCGGTGACCGGACCGAAGGTCGAGCCGTAGGTCCGCTCGTTGGGCGAGGTCGCACGGGTCGCCGCGTCGAGCCCGAAGTAGGTCGGCACGTCGGCGGTGTTGGTCACGACCGACGTCGAGTCGAGCGAGCCCGAGGCGACGAGGTCGGCGGTGTAGGTGTAGGTGACCGTGGCGCCCGGGGCGAGCGGCCCGGTGTGGTTCCAGCTCATCGCCGGGTCGCCGGCGGTCCAGCCGTCGGTGTTGTCGGCGCTGCCGGTGCCGAGCACGACGTTCTCGAGTTCGGCGTCGGGCATGTCGGTCACGACGAGGTCGTGGGCCGGCTCGTCGCCGACGTTCTCGACCGTGAGGGTGTAGGTGAGGGTGCCGTGGCCCGGCGTGACGACACAGGCGTCGTCGTCGGTGTCGGTGGCATCCGCGGTGGTGTCACAGCCGGCGACGGTCGCCACGTCCTTGTCGATGGCGAGCTCGGGTTCGGAGACCACGAAGGTCTCGGTCGCCGTCGGGGTCTGGCTGTCCCAGGTGCCCGGCAGGTCGCCCGGGGTGGTCGGGGTGGCGACGACGGTGTCGCTGTACATCCAGTGTGACTGGGCGGTGTTGGTCAGCGAGTCGCCGACGGCCACGGGGGTGCCGGCGGTCGGGCTGCCGGTGCCGTCGTAGGTCGAGTCGACGTGGGTGACCGTGTCGATCGTGAACACGCAGTCGGTCGTGGGGGCGGCGATGTCGCCGAGGAAGAAGGCGACGAGCGTGGAGCCGTCGGCTTGGGTCTCGGTGAGGATCAGGGCCGGGTTCGACACGGCGCTGTCGCCGGTGATCGAACAGCCGGCGCCGGCGAGGATCGACGCCGAGTCGAACACCACGCCGTCGGGCACGAGGTCGGTGACGGTGTGGTCGAAGGCCACGGTCTCCTGGGGGACCGTGTCGACGAGCTGGTAGGTGACCGTCTCGCCGATCGTGTAGGGAGCGGTGTCGGGCGACAGGGCCTTGGTGAGGGTCGCCGACACGGTCGGGATCGAGTTGACGTCGTTGTCGGAGTAGGTGGTCCGCTCACCGGTGACGGTGCCGGCCATCGACGAGGCGGTCACCGTCGCGGTGTTGTCGATGCTGCCGCCGGCCGGGATCGGGTTCTGGGTGACGGCGTCGTAGGTGAGGACGATCGCGGCTGCTCCGGGATCCTGGCTGGCGAGCGCCGCGGTGGTGCCGGCGTTCCAGGTGATCGTGCGGGCACCGGAGTTCCAGACGCCGCCGTCGGGGATCGGGGTGACCGGCTCGATGCGCGGCGGCACCTGGTCGACGACCTCGAGGCCGTGGGCCACCGACACGTCACCGGCTGCGGTCGGGTTGGCGATCGACAGCGTGTAGGTCACGGTCTCGCCGGCGCCGACGGCACCGACGGTGTCGTCGCCCTTGGTGATCTGAGGGTCGGGCTCCACGATGTGGGTGCTGCGGAACGAGGAGTGGTCGGTGATCAGCGTTCCGCCGGGGGAGAGGCGCCAGCGGAAGCGGCTGCGGTTGTGGATCATGTCGCCGGCGACGTTGGCGTCGTCGTTGACGGTGACGTCGAAGGTGAACGTCACCCGGTCGGTGCCGGAGCCGGCGGGGTTGGTGAAGGTCGATGGGAAGTCGACGATGAGGTCGTCGCCACTGTTGACCGTGATGCCGGCCGTCGGCAGCGCCGTGCCGGGGCTGGCGTCGCCGGTGTTGGCGTCGAAGGTGTAGGCGTGGCTGGCTGCCACCTGGGTCACTTCGCTGGGCAGGATGTCGCGCAGCTCGGCGTTGTAGACCGTGGTGCCCTCGGGGATGTCGACGGTCACCTCGTAGGTGATCGTCTCACCGATCGTGGCGTAGTCGTTGGTGGTGGCGAAGGTGCCGTTGGAGCCGTTGCCGGCCTCGTCGACGGCGCTCACCTGACGCTTCTCGATGATGGCGTCGGGGGTCGTGATCGACGCGGTGTCGCTCACCCCGGGGGTGTAGTTGGTGGTGCCGCCGTCGTTGTTCGGTTGTTCGAAGCTGACGATCGTGGCGGTGTTGATGTAGGTCCGGCTCGGGGTGACCGTGTCGGGCACGGTGAGCGTGTAGGTCAGGTCGATCGATGCCGCGGCGTCGAGCGAGGTGATCGTCCAGGTGATCGTGTCGGCGGCGCACGAGTTGCTCGTGCCGGCGACGGCGTCGACGGCCACGTCGGCGCACACGAACGGGGCGGGCAACACGTCGGTGACCGAGATGTTCTCTGCCGCCGCGTAGCCGGCATCGCTGCCGGCGTCGGCCACGTTGGCGACCGTGACGGTGAAGTCGGCGGTGTCGGCGCCGGCCACCTGGGTGGCCGTGGTCGACTTGTCGATCGTCAGCTCGGGCTCGACGGCGATGAACGTCGACTGATCGCGCAGGCTGATGGCGGCACCCGATGTGGTCTGGGTGGTGAGCTTCATCAGGTTGGCCTTCTGGAGGCTCGAGCCGTCGCCGGTGGGGGCGCCGGTGAACTCGGCCGAGAAGCGGACCTCCCACACCCGGGGCGTGGCGGAGATCGGCAGGTAGCGGGCGCCGTCGATGACGTTGGTGCCCAGCTCGTAGGTGAGGGTGCTGTCGCCCACGCCGGCGGTCGTGCCGTCGGTGAAGTCGAGGGCGCCGTTGTAGTCGGTGATGTCGTTGTTGCCGGTCGGGCCGAGGTCGGCGAGGAAGGTCACCCCGTCGGGCAGGAAGTCGGTGACCAGGCTGTTGCGGAACGTCAGGTTGGCGGGGACCTCGACGCGCAGCGTGTAGCAGACGATGTCGCCGGGTCGATAGGCGAACGGCGCCGACCCGAGGGTCTCGGCCGGCACGTAGGTGGCGGTGTTGCAGTCGAGGGTGGCGCCGGGGGCGGCCGGCACCGAGACGGTCTTCTCGATCGCCGGGCCGTTCGCGGTCTGGGAGGCGGAGGAGGCGTCGATGTCGGTGGTGCCGTCGGCCTCGTCGGCCGGGATGCCGGCGATCAGGTGATCGTCGGCGGTGAGGCTCACGTTGTTGACGAAGCCGTCGCCGGTCACGACCGGCGCGGCGTCGGCGCCCGTCTCCTGGTAGAAGACGCGGACCCGCGACGGGAAGGTGAGCACCAGGGTGTCGGAGGCGGTCATCGTGGCGGCGTCGTCCCAGAACAGGGTCCAGGTGCCGTCGCTGTTCTCGGTCACCGACGTGTAGCCGATCGACGGGTTGTCGCCGGTCGGGTCGCACTCGCCGCTCGAGTCGGACGAGTCGAAGTTGGTGGCGCCGAGCGGGCAGTGCCCGTCGGGCAGGGTGTCGGTGATGTCGAGGTTGGTCACCGTCCGGTACTCGGAGGTGGCGACGGTGAGGGTCCAGGTGGTGATCGTGTTCTGCGACACGTTGGTCGGGTTCACCGACTTGAGGAGGCGGATGTCCTCGGCGGTGACCTCGTAGGTGTCGGTGTCACCGACCGGGTTGGAGGCGCCGGCGTCCAGAGGGCCCTGGTAGTCGCCGGCGACCATCGCCAGGTTCTGGAGGAGCTGCTCGTCGGCGGTCTCGGCGCCGCTGTTGTTGTCGAGGTTCGCGGCCTGGGCGCCCGTGGTGGCCGGGGTGGCTCCGCTCCAGGTGAGGGTGTTCTCGCGGATCGGGATACCGGCGGCGTAGGTGATCGTGGTGGTCGCACCCGGGGCGTGATTGCCGATCGACCACCGGACGTGGGTGTACACGGCGAAGGGGAGGGGACCGGTGCCGTCGGGGTCGAGTTCGACGGTCTCGACGAGGGTGGCGGCCGGGCAGTCGACGACGAGGTCGGGGGTCGACACGTCGAGACGAGCGGCGCCCGCGTACTCGACGTTGTTGCCGGCGAAGGTCGGGGCGTCGGTCGTGTTGTCGACCGTGCCGCAGGCCAGGAACTCGAGGCCGGCGGGGAGGTAGTCGTCGACGACGACGTTGTCGGTCGGGTTGGTCGGGTTGTTCTCGATCTCGAGCGTGTAGACGGTCGAGTGGTCATGCACGCCGCGCAGGAGCTCGGCTTCCGGGCTCGGTTCGGTCTTGGTGATCGTGATCGCGGTGACGTCGACGGTCGTCGTGTCGGTGCCGGTGCCGGTCGAGCCGACCCCCGTCGACGTGGGCACGACGCGGGGGTCGTCGGAGGTGAAGGCGGTGGCGGTGACGTCGAATGAGTCGCCGACGGGGAACGTGGCCGGGTTGGCGGCCACCTGCAACGTGAGCGTCTCGCTCGAGGCCGGCTGGGAGTCGTTGACGTTCTGGAACCACACCGTGGTCTCGCCAGCCGAGGGTGTGTTGGGCTGGGTGACGCCGCCCTGGGACGACGACACGAAGCTCACCCCGGCCGGGAGCACCACGGCGATGCCGGTGTTGTAGCCGGGCGTGGCGGTGTTGTTGGTCACCGTCACCGTGAGGTCGGCGTTCTCGCCGATCAGGACCGAGTCGGGGCCGCTGACCGTGACATCGAGATCGGGCGCCGCCGAGGCCGGCGAGGTCGGGATGAACACGCTCACCAACGCCGGAAGGAGCAGGATGACACTGAGAAGGCCGCGACTGATCGCCCTGGGTTGCATGGACAACCTGTCGGCCGATCGTTGCAGCCCATGAGCCTTGTCCCGACGTTTGTCCTGGTCGAAGGCCCGGAAAGGGGCCGTTCGGACAACCGGGGATGTGCCGTTGGCTCCATCCGCAGCGGCCTTGCGCCGTCCGAAACTGGTGGTGTCGCAGAAGGATCTGCGGTCGCCTGCAGGACGCGGGCGTGTCATCACCTGTCACGGAAGACGGATCCATGGACGGAACCGACCCCTGGTCGGTGCTCGGGGTCGATCCCTCGGCATCGCCCGCCGAACTGAAGACGGCCTTTCGCCGCCGCTGCCTCGAATGTCACCCCGACCGAGGCGGCGATGTCGCCGCGTTCGAGCGGCTGCAGGCGGCCTATCGGTCGGCGTGCGCCGGAACCGCCGCTCCTGCGACGACTCGGCCACCATCGAGCCCGGGCTCCAGGGCCGGTCGAGCGCGGTGGGCCACCGCCGAGTCGTTCGGCGACCTGACAGCGAGCGCCCGGCCCGTGCGGCGGGCGCGTCGTCGCCCGTCGTCGGCCGCCGTCGCCCGCGAGGCCTCACGGCAGGCCGATGCCCTCGCCTTCAGCCGAGCCCTCGACCAGGCACTGCGGGCTGCGTGACGAGCACGGTGCGCAGNNCGGTGCGCAGCGTGACGAGCACTTCGAGTTGCGTGACGGCCTCAGCTGGGACGACAACTACACCTTTGCCATTCGATAATCTCAAACGATGGCAATCGTGAGTTTGATCGTTGTTGCCTATGGGGAGAGCGTCGTAGCGTGAGGCCCCAAGCCTCCGAGTTCTCTCAACAGAAAGCAGATCCCGCATGTCGCTGATCAACACCGAGGTCCTGCCCTTCACCGCCACCGCCTTCCAGAACGGTGAGTTCGTCGAGGTGTCGCAGGACGACCTCAAGGGCAAGTGGTCCGTCGTCTTCTTCTACCCGGCCGACTTCACCTTCATCTGCCCCACCGAGCTGGGCGATCTCGCCGATGCCTACGAGGAGTTCAAGAGCATCGGTGTGGAGATCTACTCGGTCTCGACCGACACCCACTTCACCCACAAGGCCTGGCACGACACCTCCGACACGATCGGCAAGATCACCTACGTGATGGTCGGCGACCCGACCGGCACGATCACCCGCAACTTCGAGGTGATGATCGAGGCCGACGGCCTCGCCGAGCGCGGCACCTTCGTGATCGACCCCGACGGCAAGATCCAGATCGTCGAGATCAACGCCGGCAACGTCGGCCGCTCCGCCACCGAGCTGCTCCGCAAGGTCAAGGCCGCCCAGTACGTGCGTGAGCACCCCAACGAGGTGTGCCCCGCCAAGTGGGAAGAGGGTCAGGAGACCCTGGCCCCCTCGCTCGACCTCGTGGGCAAGATCTGAGCATCACGGTCTCATCGAGATCACCTGATCGAGATCGTTTGGTCGTGTCGGCGCCGCCCGCCGGCGCCGATGCGGCCATGGGTTCCGATCGCCTCCCTGCCACCCCCGTTCACCCCCCGCTCCCAAGGAAGTCGTCATGCTCGACGCCGCCCTCGCCGACCAGCTCCAGGTCCACCTCCAGAACATCACCACGCCGATCGAGTTGGTGGCCTCCACCGACGATGGCGCCAAGTCGACCGAGATGGTCGAACTGCTCACCTCGATCGCCGAGCTCAGCGACGACATCACCCTCGTCCACGACGGCGCCGACGACCGGCGCCCGAGCTTCGAGGTCCGCCGCGTCGGCAGCGACGTGTCGGTCACCTTCGCCGGCATCCCGATGGGCCACGAGTTCACCTCACTCGTGTTGGCGCTCCTCCAGGTCGGCGGTCACCCGTCGAAGGCCGACGCCGACACCCTCGCGCAGATCGCCGAGCTCGACGGCGACTTCGAGTTCGAGACGTTCGTGTCGCTCTCGTGCCAGAACTGCCCCGACGTCGTCCAGGCCCTCAACCTGATGAGCATCGTCAATCCTCGAATCCGCCACACGATGATCGATGGCGGCGTCTTCCCCGACGAGGTGGAGCAGCGCGAGATCATGGCCGTCCCGACGGTCTTCCTCAACGGCGAGGTCTTCGATCAGGGACGCATGAGCCTCGATCAGATCGTGGCCAAGCTCGACTCGGGCGCCGAGGCCAAGGCCAAGGCTCGTCTCGACGACAAGGACCCGTTCGAGGTGCTGATCGTCGGCGGCGGCCCCGCCGGCGCCTCGTCGGCCATCTACTCGGCTCGCAAGGGGCTGCGCACCGGCGTGGTCGCCGAGCGGTTCGGCGGGCAGCTCAACGACACCCTCGGCATCGAGAACCTGATCGCCGTCGCCAAGACCGAGGGCCCCCACCTGGTTTCGGCCCTCGAGGCCAACGTGCGTGAGCACGACGTCGACGTGATCACCGAGCAATCGGTGGCCGCCCTGCGGGACCCGGCCGAGACCGGCGGCCTCTTCGAGGTGGAGCTGGCCAACGGCGCCGTGCTCGAGAGTCGCACCGTGATCCTCGCCACCGGCGCCCGTTGGCGGAAGATGGGTGTGCCCGGTGAGGATGAGTACGCCAACCGTGGCGTGGCCTACTGCCCCCACTGCGACGGCCCCCTCTACAAGGGCAAGCGCGTCGCCGTGATCGGCGGCGGCAACTCCGGCATCGAGGCCGCCATCGACCTCGCCGGCATCGCCGGCCACGTGACCGTGCTCGAGTTCGCCGACACCCTGCGGGCCGACGACGTGCTGATCGCCAAGGCCGAGAGCCTCGCCAACGTCGACATCATCAAGAACGCCGCCACCACCGAGGTCGTCGGCGACGGCTCGAAGGTCGTGGCCCTCGAATACCAGGATCGCTCGAGCGACGAACTCCACCGCATCGAACTCGAAGGCATCTTCGTGCAGATCGGGCTGCTCCCCAACACCGATTTCCTCTCCGGCGTCGTCAAGCTGAGCGAGCGCAACGAGGTCGAGATCGACGCCGCCGGTCGCACGTCGATGCCCGGCGTGTTCGCCGCCGGCGACTGCACCACCGTGCCCTACAAGCAGATCGTCATCGCGATGGGTCAGGGCTCGACGGCGCTGCTCAGCGCCTTCGACCACCTGATGCGCACCTCGGTGCCGGTCCCCGCCTGACGAACCGCTCGCTACCGCCGGCGATCAGGGCGCCTCGGTGCCCAGGTCTCGCCAGTGGGGGATGTCGCAGTAGGTCTGCAGCATCCGATGCGGGTAGTCCGGGATGCCGGGCGCGCTCACGGCCGTCAGCGTCGCCTGGTCGTCGTCGCCGAGTGACAGCTCGGCGGCGCCAAGGATCTGCGCGAGCTGGGCGTCGGTGCGCGCACCCAGCAGCACGCTCGAGACCGACGGCCGTCCGAGCAACCACGCCACCGCCACCTCGCCCGGCGAGCGATCGAGCCGCTCGGCGATCTCGGTCAGGGCGTCGATGATCGCCCAGGTGCGGTCGGTGTTGCGCACGTCGTAGCCCTCGACGCCGCGGTTCGGGTTCTCGCCGAGGCGGGTGGCGCCGGTCGGTCGGGCGTCGCGCTGGTACTTGCCCGTCAGCCAGCCGCCACCGAGGGGACCCCACGACATCACGGTGAGACCCTCCTCGATCGCACACGGGAGCAGCTCCCACTCGATGGCTCGGTCGACCAGGCTGTACTGCAGCTGCAGCCGGGTCGGCACCACGTAGCCCCGCAAGCGGGCGGTGGTGATCAGCCGCGACAGCTGCCAGCCGGTGGCGTTCGACCAGCCGACCTCGGCGACCGTACCGGCCTCGACGAGCTCGGTCAGGGCCTCGAGGGTCTCCTCGACGGGGGTGGCCTGGTCCCAGCCGTGGACCAGGTGGACGTCGCTGCGTTCGATACCGAGCCGCTCGTGGCTGGCCGCGATCGCCGTTCGTAGCGCGGGCCCCGACGCCCCGTTGGCATCGCCGGGCCCGAAGCGGCTCTTGGTGGCGATCTGCAGGTCGGCCGGTGCGCCGCCCGTCGCCAGCCACGAGCCGACGATCCGCTCGGCCTCACCGCCGCCGTAGACGTCGGCGGTGTCGAGGAGGCGGTGGCCGGCGGCGACGAAGCGGTCGAGCTGGGCGTGGGCTTCGGGCTCGGGGGTCTCGACCCCGAAGGTCATCGTGCCGAGCCCGAGTTCGGGCCCGTCGGTCGGGAGGTCGGTGGTGGTCGTGGGGGAGGGGAGCGAGGCCATGGCGTCAGTCGAGCACCTGGAGCGCGCTCCAGGTCAAGCCCGTACCGTGAATCGATGGCTCCCGACGCGACCACCAACGACTCGACGGCCGAGACGGGCGTGTCGATCGGCGAGGCCTCGGCCCGGACCGGGGTGTCGGCCGACGCCCTGCGCTACTACGAACGGATCGGGGTGCTGGCGCCGGTGCCTCGTGACGCCGGCGGGCGGCGGCGCTACGACGCCGCGACGATCGGCATGATCGACTTCGTTCGCCGGTTGCGGTCGACCGGGATGGGCGTGGAGGACGTCGCCGCCTACGCAGGGCTCGTACGACGGGGCGAGGGCACGGTCGCCGAGCGGCGAGCCGTGCTGGAACGCCATCGCGACCACGTCGCCGCCCAGGTCGAGGCCCTCGCGGAGGTGTTGTCGGTGCTCGATCGCAAGATCGGCCACTACGCCGACGTCGAGAAGGGCGCCGCCCTCGACTGCGACGATTGAACGACCGCGGTCAGGAGCCGACCGAGCGGCGCATGTCGTCGACGACCTGCTCGAGCTGACCGATCCGGGTCTGCGCTTCGCGGACGGTGTCGCCCGACTCGGTCGAGGTCCGGGCGACGTCGGCGGCCTGCCGAGCCAGATCCGACACGCCGGCGGCGGCCATGGTGATGCTCCGAGCGATCTCGGCCGAGGTGGCCTCCTGCTCGGTCACCGACGACACGAGGGTCTGCTGCACCTCGCTCAACTCGCCGGTGACGCTGGCGACCCGCTCGACGTCGAGACGCGCGCTCTCGGCGTCGCCCTGGATCTGGGCGATCTGGGCGGTGATCTCCTCGGTGGCCCGGCTGGTCTCGGCTGCCAGGTCCTTCACCTCGTTGGCGACCACGGCGAAGCCTCGGCCGGCCTCGCCGGCGCGGGCCGCCTCGATCGTGGCGTTGAGGGCGAGCAGCTTGGTCTGCTCGGCGATGGCGTTGATCAGTTCGGTGAACCGGTCGATCTCGGTGCTCGAGGTGCTGAGCCGTCCGATGGTGGCGGTGGCCGTGTCGATCGCGGCGATCGCCTGCTCGGAGATCTCGCCGATCTGCCCGGCTCCCTGGGCCGCGACCGAGAACGAGGCGCTGAGTTGCTCGGTCGCTGTCGCCACGGTCTCGGTGGTGTGGGCCACGTCGCCGCTGGTCGTCTGCATGGCCAGCGAGGCGCTCGCCGTCTGGGCGACGCTGCGGGCGACGGCGTCGGCGGCGTTGGCCATGTTGTGCACGCCGTCCTCGGTGTGACTGGCGTGGCGACGGAACATCGTGCCGATGCGGCGCGCGATCAGCCAGGCGATGGTGCCGACGGCGAGAGCGGCCAGGCCGGCGACGACGAGCAGGTTGGTCACCACCTCGTCGGTCGTCTCCCCCAGTTCGGCCGCTCGGGCGGTGATGTCGGACTCGGGGGTGACGGTGAGGACCATCCAGTCCCACGGCTCGAAGTAGATGCCCTCGACGACCGCCGGCCCGAAGCCGTCGAAGGTGGCGATGCCGCCGTCGATGACGGTGCCGGGTTGTGCCACCGTGGCGGCCAGCAGTTCGTCGAGCCAGGCCCCGCCGTTGGACGGGGTGGCGTCGGAGACGGGCGCACCCTCGGTGAAGTTGGCCGAGATGATGGCGTGTCCAGCGTCGCCGCCGGTGCCGCCGACCACCGCCACCACGCCACTGTCGAGCACGGTCGTGGCCTCGATCGCTTCGCGCATCGACGCGATGTTCTCCTGCTTCACGCCGACGTAGAGGATGCCGACGACCTCGCCGGCGTCGTCGACGATCGGGTCGTAGGCGGTCACGTACCAGGCGTTGACGACGTAGGCGATGCCCCGGTAGGTCTCACCGGCGAGCACCGACGCGATCACCGGATTGGCCTCGCCGTCGGGATTGGTGGCCGGGATGTAGGTGCCGATCGCCCGCGTGTTCTCCAGGGTCTCGACGTTGGTTGCCACCCGCAGCATGTCGCCCTCGTCGTTCATGCGCTGGAAGATCGTCGTCGTGCCGCCGACGAGGTCGTGGATGTCGTCGACGATCGGGGTGGGCAGCTGGGTGGTGGCGTTGCGGCCGAGCGGCTCGCCGCCGACGGTCATGCCGGGGAGTTCGATCGTCGTCACCTCACCGGTGAGCTGGTTGGCGGCGTCCCACTCGAGGGTGTTGCCGTCGATCGCCACGTCGCCGGCGTCGGCGAGCACGTGGGCGGCGACCTTGAGGTCGGTGTCGACCTTGGCCTGCACGGCCTCGGCCTGGGCGTGGACCAGGTCGTAGGTGCTCGTGGTGAGGTGGGCGATCTCGGTGCGAGCGCCGGCCTCCTGGGCCTCGGTGGCGGTGGCGTCGAGTCGGGCGTATCCCCACATCGACACGCCGACCGACGCGGCGGCGGCGAGCAGGGTGGCGCCCAGACAGAGGGCGACCACCTGGCGGTCGAGACGGAGGCGGCGCCTCCCACGTGGTGCGGGGCCTTCGGACACGGGGCCAACTTTCGGTCGTGACGGTTCCTGGTTGCGAGTCTCGGCAGAACGCGACGCCACGTGAGTTGTCCCCCGCGGCGAGGTCGGCCGGTGTGGAAGACTCGCCGGTATGGGCGCAACCATGCAGATCACGTTCGACGCCGCCGATCCGCCGGGCCTCGGCGCCTTCTGGATGAAGGTGTTGGGGTACGTGGAGCAGCCGCCACCGCCCGGGTTCGATTCGTGGGACGACGCCCTCGACGCGATGGGGATCGACCGTTCCGACCCGGACCGGGCGTTCGCCTGCGTCGACCCCGACGGGGTCGGCCCGCGCCTGTTCTTCGTGAAGGTGCCCGAGGGCAAGACCGCGAAGAACCGGGTGCATCTCGACGTCGGTGTCGGCCCGAAGCGGATGGACGGGTTGGCCTCCGAGCTCGAGGCCCTCGGCGGCACTCGCGTCGCCGAGTTCGACGAGCCCGAGGGCCACTGGATCACGATGCTCGACCCCGAGGGCAACGAGTTCTGCCTCCAGTAGGAGCTCGCTCGCCGCTCCGGCATCGGCCGGATGGCTCATGGAGCCGCCGGGCCAACCTCCCTACGCTGGGGTGTCGTGGGTAAGAAGGCGAAGAAGCCGCTGGTGGTCGAGGTCGTCACCGACCCGGCCGACCTCGACCCGCTGCTCGACGACTGGGCGGCGCTGGCCGAGCAGGTCGCCGTCGGCCAGTTCGGGTTCCCGTCGTTCGCCCTCGAGTGGTGGCGACGCCACGGCAGCGGTCGGCTCCTCGTCGCCGTCGCCCGCAAGGGTGACCGACTGATCGGCCTCCTGCCGCTCCACGAGCGGGCCTACGGCGTGGGCCATGTGATCCGCTGGCTCGGTCACGGTCTCGGCACGATGGGTGCCGCCCTCGTCGCCCCCGACGCCAACGACCCCGACGAGGTGGCCGCGGCGCTGTGGCAGGCGGTCGCCGACGCGGCGAGCCCTCGCGTGGCGCTCCAGCTCACCGAACACCGGCTCGACGCGCCGGGCCTCGTGGCCCTCCGAAGCCACGACGCGTGGGACGTGCGCTGCGAACTGCGCTCGATGGTGCCGGTCATCGACCTGCGGGGCACCTCGCTCGAGGCGCTGCTCGCCGGCACCGCGAAGCGCAAGCTCCGCCACACCCTCACCACGGCCGAGCGTGACCTGGACGCGGCGGGCGTGACGTGGTCGACCGAGATCGTCGACGACCTCGACACCTTCGAGGGGGTGTTGCCCGAGATCGACGCCGCATTCGATGCCTCCGAAGCCGCCGACGCCAAGCTGCACCTCCTCGCCGGTGAGCACCGGGCCGCCACCCTCGACGCGCTGCGGGCCTGTTTCGAGCGCCAGCAGGCGGTCGTGGCCATGGTCCGCATCGACGGTCGGGTGGTCGCGTTCGACATCAGCCTGCGAGCCGGGCGGCAGCTGTTCGGCTACATCCGCCGCCACGACCCGGTGGCCCGGGCCTACTCGCCGGGTCACCTGCTGATGCGGGCCGGCGTGGAGGACGCCATCGGGCGCGGCATCGAGGTGTTCGACCTCGGGCTCGGCGCCGACCCCTACAAGCTGCGCTGGGCCAACGACCATTACGACGCCGTGGTCGTCACCGGCGGGCGCACCGGGTCCGGGGGCGTGGCAGCCTCCGCGGTCGCCGTTCTCGACGGATTGTTCGAACTCCGGCGCAAGCTCCTGACCAGGGACTGCACTCCCTCCTGGTCAGTCGCG